>NZ_JBHWJI010000021.1:0-162950 GCF_042731515.1 Streptomyces sp. NPDC059850 | reverse complement strand
GTGCCGCACGGGCGGTTCGTCAGGCTTCTGGGACGTCGAGCAGGATGATCCGCTGGGCGCCCTTGGCCTCCCCCGGGTACCGGCTGACCAGCTCCAGGCGGAGTCGTGAGGTGCGGACGGGGGTGAAGGTGATGACGGTCGGGGTGTCGGATGTCTCGGCCCAGGTGATGTGTGCGTCGCGGACCGGGGTATAGCGGTGGCCGTCCCAGGCGGAGACGGTGACCGAGGCGGGGAGTGAGTGCGTCGCGTCGAGGGTGAAGGAGACTTCGGCGCGGCGCACTCGGCGTTTCCTGGCCCAGGTGACCGAGACCCAGTCGGTCTTCCTGGCGCCGTTGAAGGCGGGCAGCAGCGCGGTGGCGGGCTTGGTGAAGGCGTTGGACCAGCCGGTGGCGGGATCGCCGTCCAGCATGGCGGCGGGCAGTGTGGTGAGCGAGCCCGAGTAGCTGGCGTCGGCCAGCGGATACACCGGCGTGGCCGGGCCGGGGTCGGGGGCGAACCGCTGAGGAGGGGTGACCTTCGTTGATGTTCCGCCGGTGGCGCGGAGGGTGGCGGTGGCTTTTCGCAGTCCCGTCGCGCGGGCGGTGATGGTGAGGTGTCCGGGTTTGGTGCCGGAGCGGACGATGGCCAGGGCCTTGCCGTGGAAGGCGGTGCGGGTGCTGGCCTGGTAGCGCTCGGCGCTCTCCTGGCGGCCGTTGTCGACACCGGCCAGCGAGCCCCCGGACACGTCGAAGGCGATCAGGTGCTCGGCGTCGGGAACCACCGTGCCGTGTGCGTCGACCACTTCGGCGGTGACGAAGCACAGTGAGCGGCCATCGGCGGTGATGGTTTTGCGGTCGGGGGTGAGGCGTACGGCGTGGGCGCGTCCGGCGGTGCGGAGCACGTCGGTGGCCACTACCCGGCCGTCGCGTCGGGCGACGGCTTTCAGCTCGCCGGGTGCGAAGGGGACCTTCCAGGTGAGGTGGAGTTTGCCCGCGCTGCCGTTGGGGCTGGTGTAGCTGCCGGGGTAGGGGCCGGTGGTGACGGTCTTGTCGTCGCCGGTGGCCTCGGTGGTCTCCAGGTAGGTGCGGCCGTCGGCGGTCTTCTTGGTGTCGAAGCGGCGCACGCCGAGCGAGTCGCCATTGAGGTACAGCTCCACGGTGTCCACGTTGGCGTAGGCCCACACCTCGACGTCCTCGCCCGGCCGGTGGCCGGTCCAGTCCATGGGCAGCAGATGGACCATCGGTTCGCTGGTCCACTGGCTCTTGAACAGGTAGTACATGTCCTTGGGGAACCCGGCGGTGTCCACCGCGCCGAAGAACGACGCCTTCACCGGGAACACGTCGTACGGGGTGGGCTCGCCGATGTAGTCGATGCCCGACCAGAGGAACTGACCGGTGAAGAACCTCCGGTCGCGGTCCTTCTTCAGCCCGTACTCACCGCTCATGGTCCACGAGGCGAGGTTGTTGTCGTACGAGGAGGGCTCGCGCTTGCCGGGGGTGTAGTTCTCCCCGGTGTTGAGGTGTTCGGGCTCCTGATAGGCCCCGCGCGAGGACGTTTCGGAGGAGGACTCCGACTCGAACAGGAACAGCTGCGGATAGCGGGCGTGCAGGGCGTCCACCGAGGCGGCGGTGTTGTAGTTGAGGCCCAGCCCGTCCAGCTTGACGAGCATCAGGTCGGCGGCCGACCCCGGGGACGGCAGCGAGCGGTACTTGTCCGAGCCGATCACGACCGGCCGGGTGTCATCGGCCTTCTTGACGGCGTCGATCAGCCGCTCGGCCATGCCGAGTCCGGCGGTGCTGGTGGAGTCGGGGATCTCGTTGCCGATGGACCACATGATGACCGCGGGGGAGTTGCGGGCGGCCCGCACCATCTCGGTGATGTCCGCCTCGCTGTGCTCGTCGAAGAAGCGCCCGTAGTCGTACGGGTTCTTGCCGGTGCGCCAGCAGTCGAACGCCTCCACCAGCATCACGACGCCGAGCCGCTCGCAGATCTCGATCAGCTCCGGTGCGGGCGGATTGTGGGAGGTGCGCAGGGCGTTGACGCCCATGCTCTTCATGATGGTCATCTGGCGCAGCGCGGCATCGGCGTTGAACGCGGCGCCGAGCGCTCCGAGGTCGTGGTGGAGGTCGACGCCCCGGATCTTGGTGTACTCGCCGTTGAGGGTGAGTCCCCGGTCGGGGTCGATGGCGAAGTGGCGGAAGCCGAAGGGCGTGCGGTAGCGGTCGGTGGTCCGGTCGCCGACCCGTAGCTCGGTCTCCAGGGTGTAGCGCACCGGGGTGTTGAAGGACCACAACTTCGGTCGGTCGACGGTGAGTTCCTGGGTGGCATCACGGGTGGTGTCCGCGCCGACGGTCAGCGAGGACCGGGTATGGGCGACCGTCTTCCCACCCGGATCCTTGAGGGTGGATACGACGGTGACCGGTCTCTCCTGGTCCGACGCGTTGACCACGCTGGTGCGCACGCGCACGGTGGCGTGGCCTTCGCGCAGGGTGGTGGCGAGGCCGGGTGTGGTGACGTACGTACCCCAGCGGGCCACATGGACGGGGTCGGTGACCACGAGCCGGGCGTGGCGGTAGATGCCACTGCCCGAGTACCAGCGGCTGCTGGGCAGCTGGTTGCGGACTCTGACCGCGAGGACGTTGGGGGTGGTGCCGTCGGTGTGCACCACGTCGGTGAGGTCGAGGGCGAACCCGGTGTAGCCGTAGGGGTGGCTGCCGATGAGCTTCCCGTTGCAGTACACGTACGCGTCCATGTACACCCCGTCGAACTCGACGGAGATCCGCTGGCCCGCGAGCCCGGACGGCAGCGTGAAGGTCTTGCGGTACCAGCCGAGCCCGCCCGGCAGGAAGCCGGTGCCGCCTGTGGTGCCGTGCTCGGTGGTCGGGGTCTGCTCGATGCTCCAGTCGTGCGGAACGGCGACCATACGCCACGCCGAGTCGTCGTAGCCGGGCTGCCGCGCGTCCTCGTGAGCGCTGTCCGGCTCCGCGTTCCCGTCCGGGGTGACCAGGGTGAACCGCCAGCCGTCGTCGAGCGGGATGCTCCGCCCGCCGGTCGCCCGGGGCGCTGCGGCCGCCGGGGTGGCCGCCTGTGCGGGGATGCCGGTGGCGAGCGTCCCCGCCATGGGCGCGGCGCTGCCGGCGATCAGCAACGATCTACGAGTGACCGCCATGGCGATCCCCTTCTCTTCGATTATGTTGCTTCTTGGGAGTGTCGAACGGCCTCAACTCCCCTTGGCTGAACAGATTCTGACAGTTTCGAACAGGCTGATGTCAAGGCCTCTACAAGAAAGAGAGGTGGCCCCCGCACATGGCGGGGGCCACCTCGTGTGGCGAGGGGAAAGTCGGCGTCAGATGTCGGCCTCAGAGGTGCCGATGGTGGTGATGCGCGTCGGGGTCCTCGACCACCGGAGGCGTCGCGGTCGGCGGGACCACCCGGCGGCGCTTGTAGACACTGACATACGCGGCCATGCCGATGAAGCCGACAACCATGAGGATCAGGCCCACCAAATGCACATTAAATCCACTGCTGTTCCAGTCCGTCGCGAAGGTGAGGATGCCTCCGATCGCGACCATGAGGATGCAACCGCCCAAGCCCATGAGTAACGCCTCCGAACATCAGTTAGCTCTTTTCCGGGCCGGTCCGCTCCCGAGTACCCATCAAAAGCACCTCCAATCTCATGAGCTGGCGCCCTCGGCGTCGGCGGCCACCGCCCGGTCGAGCGCCTGGAGGTCCCGGCGGGCCCGGGCGCGGTCCTTGGCGGACGCGTCCGTGACGTCCAGGAAGATCTGGTCGGCGTGCGGCCAGACCTCCGTCATCTTGGCCTTGACCCGTACCAGGACCTCCTCGACCTCCTCGCTGTCCAGCCCGCCGACGAGGTCGATCCGCGCCGCGACCAGGGTGGACTGGGTGCCCAGGCGCATCGTCAGCAGCGTGGTCACCGTGTCGATTTCCGGCTGCTCGTCGAGGAAGCGCCGGATCTCCCGCCGCTGCGCCGGGTCGATCGCCTCACCGATCAGCTGCGCCCGCGACTCCTTGGCCAGCCGGTAGGCCACGTAGACGAGCAGCGCCCCGATCAGGAACGACGCCACCGCCTCGTACACCCCGTCGCCGGTGAGCATGTGGAGCCACATGCCGAGGAGGGCGAACACCACGCCGAGGCACGCGGTGGAGTCCTCGGCCAGCACGGTGCGCAGCGTGGGATCGTCCCCCGCGCGGACCTCGGCGAGCATGCCG
Source organism: Streptomyces sp. NPDC059850 (assembly GCF_042731515.1). Classification (NCBI taxonomy): domain Bacteria; kingdom Bacillati; phylum Actinomycetota; class Actinomycetes; order Kitasatosporales; family Streptomycetaceae; genus Streptomyces; species Streptomyces sp. NPDC059850. The sequence continues at coordinate 158,738 of NZ_JBHWJI010000021.1, read as the reverse complement.
CGGCCCGCCGCCCTGGCCTTGCCGCGGACCTGGAGCAGGGCGCGGACCAGGGAGGATCCTTCCGCGAGGAGGGCCACCCCGAGCACGGCGAGGCCGACCAGATAGCCGGTGTGGTCCTCCGAGCTGCCCGAGCGCAGCGCCTCGGCGCCCTGGAAGAAGGAGAAGCAGCCGCCCATGACGAAGATGCCGACGGCGGCGAGCAGCGCCCAGAAGTAGCGCTCCTTGCCGTAGCCGAAGGGGTGGCGGGCGTCGGGGGCGCGTTGGCTGCGCTCCAGGGAGGCGAGCAGGAACACCTCGTTGAGGCTGTCGGCGACCGAGTGGGCGGCCTCGGAGAGCAGCGCGGGGGAGCCCGTGAAGGCCCCGCCGACGGCCTTGGCGACGGCGATGACGAGGTTGGCGCCGAGCGCGACGAGGACGGTGACCGCGGTTCTGGTGTCCTCGCCGGACCGGGGGCCGGAGGCGCGTGCCGCGGTTTCGCTCATCGTGGGGCTCCGTACGTCGACTCGTCCGTATCCCCCTCTGGTGTCCCGATGCGGACGCCTTAACCGCCCCATTCCACGCGGCAGGGTCCGGCCGGAACGCGGCACGCCCCGGGGAGAACCACTCCCTCGGGGCGTGCCGTCTCGTCCGTCCGGTCGTCGGTCGGCGCGGGTCAGCCGGCGGGCGCGCCACCGGGGCCGGCCGGGACCTTGGGCATCGGGGTGAACACGTCGAGCCCCATCACGGCCGCGATCAGCAGGCCGATGACGCCGAGCGCCACCGCGCCCCAGGCCACGGCCGAGACCCAGGTGGCGCGCGTGGCGCCCGAGGCCGACACGGCGGTGCGCTGCCGCAGCAGCACCACGGCGGCGATGACCACGGCCGCGAGGCCGAACAGCCCGTTGAGGAAGGCCGTGGTGTGCCACGGCGTGCCGTAGACCGCCTCGATCTGGTTGGCGGCGGACCCGGACTGGGCCTTGATCTGGCCGGTCAGCTGCGCACGCTCCTGCAGCATGGTGCCCAGCCAGGTGCCGGTGAGCGACGCGAGCCCCAGGCCCGCGGCGGCCACCGCGGCGGCGCCGGAGAACACCCCGGCGGAGGCCGCCGGGGCGGCGGCCGGAACGATCGCGGGCTCGTCGTCGGTACGGTCCGCGGCAGGCTCCTCGGCGGGAGCCCCGGTGTGCGATTCCTTGGTGTCGGAAACAGCGTTCGGGACACCCTCCGCCGTTGCTTCTTCGGCTTCTGCGGGCTGCGCTGTGCGGTCGGTCGGTTGATCCGTCTTGGTGGTGTCCATGGGCCGGACCGTAGGTGCCGAAAATGAGAGTCCGCTGAGAATGAGCCCCGCCCTCCGGCCGGGTGCGGCCGACCGGTGCGCCCGGGCCACTGCGCATACGCTGGCCAGGCAGTCTCACGATGGCTGAAACTCTTCGCCGCCACCGACAGGAGCACATCGTGACCGGCTCTCCTCACGGCCTCTCCGCCCCGCGGGGCGGACCGCGGCACCGGCTGCGCGCGTGGCTGCTGGAGGGCCTGACCGACATGGCCAAGCGGCAGCCAGGACCGCACGCGGAACCGGAGAGCGCGGACCGGGGCCGCCCGTGGTGGCGGGTGATGTGTCTCACCGGTCTCGACTACTTCTCGACCCTCGGCTACCAGCCCGGTATCGCCGCCCTGGCCGCCGGGCTGCTGTCCCCGCTGGCCACGGTCGTACTGGTGGTGGTGACCCTGGCGGGCGCGCTGCCGGTCTACCGGCGGGTGGCCGCCGAGAGCCCGCACGGCCAGGGCTCGATCGCGATGCTGGAGCGGCTGCTGACGTTCTGGAAGGGCAAGCTCTTCGTCCTCACCCTGCTCGGCTTCGCCGCCACCGACTTCCTGATCACCATCACCCTCTCGGCCGCCGACGCCACCGCCCATGTGGTGGAGAACCCGCACGCCGATCTGCTGCACGGCCACGAGGTGGCCGTCACCCTCGTCCTCATCGGACTCCTCGGCGCGGTCTTCCTCAAGGGCTTCACCGAGGCCATCGGGCTGGCCGTCGTGCTGGTGGCCGCCTATCTGCTGCTCAACGCCGTCGTGGTGGCGGTGGGGCTGTGGCACGTCTTCACCGCGCCGCAGGTGATCACCGACTGGACCGCCGCGCTCACCGCCCAGCGCGGCAACCCCCTGGTCATGGTCGCCGTGTCTTTGGTGATCTTCCCCAAGCTGGCACTCGGTCTTTCCGGGTTCGAGACCGGGGTCGCCGTCATGCCGCACATCGAGGGCAAGCCCGGCGACACCGAGGAACGCCCCACCGGCCGTATCCAGGGCACCCGGAAGCTGCTCACCACCGCCGCGCTGATCATGAGCGTCTTCCTGATCACCTCCAGCCTGATCACGACCCTGCTGATCCCGCAGCACGCCTTCGAGCCGGGCGGCGCCGCCAACGGCCGCGCCCTGGCCTACCTCGCCCACGAGTACCTGGGCTCCGCCTTCGGCAGCGTCTACGACGCCGCCACCATCGCCATCCTCTGGTTCGCGGGCGCCTCGGCCATGGCCGGACTGCTCAACCTCATGCCCCGCTACCTCCCGCGCTACGGCATGGCACCCCACTGGGCGCGCGCGGTGCGCCCGATGGTGCTCGTCTTCACCCTCGTCGCGTTCCTGGTGACGTGGCTGTTCAAGGCCGATGTGGACGCCCAGGGCGGGGCGTACGCCACCGGTGTCCTCGTCCTCATCACCTCCGCCGCCATCGCCGTCACCATCGCCGCGCGGCGCGCCGGGCAGCGCGGCTGGACCCTGGGCTTCGGGGCCATCGCGCTCGTGTTCATCTACACCACCGCCGCGAACGTCATCGAGCGGCCCGACGGCGTCAAGATCGGCGCGTGTTTCATCGGCGGCATCATGGCCGTGTCCCTGCTGTCCCGGGCCGCCCGCGCCTTCGAGCTACGGGTCACCAGCGTCACCTTCGACGACATGGCCCAGCGCTTCATCCGCGACACCGCCCACCGCACGATCCGCTTCATCGCCAATAAGCCGCAGGCCTGTGACGTGGCCGAATACCGCGACAAGCAGCAGGAGATCCGGGCCGACAACGACATCCCGCCCGAGGACGACGTCATCTTCGTGGAGGTCACCGTGGCCGACCCGTCCGAGTTCGAGAGCGAGTTGCGGGTGTGCGGAAAGGTGATGCACGGCCGCTACCGGGTGCTCACCATGGAGAGCGCCACCGTCGCCAACGCGCTCGCCGCGATGCTGCTGGCGGTGCGCGACGCATCCGGTCAGCGGCCGCACATCCACTTCGAGTGGACCGAGGGCAACCCCCTCGCCCACTTCCTCCGCTTCTTCCTCTTCGGCCAGGGCGAGGTGGCCCCCGTCACCCGCGAAGTGCTCCGCGAAGCCGAACCCGACCGCAACCGCCGCCCCCACATTCACGTCGGCTGAGCGGGCCCCTCACGCGACGTCGGCCCGCCACCGGATCTCGCCGTCCTGGCGCTCCCCGGTCGGCGTGAGACCGGCGGCCCTGGCGACGGCCGCAGAGGCCTGGTGGCGGGGGTGGACATGCGCGACGACCTCGGCCACGGAACGGGCCGTGAGCCACCCCACCAGGCCCCGGGCCGCCTCCGTGGCATACCCCCGCCCCTGCCACGGCGCGCCCACCACCCAGGCGACCTCGGCGGTGCGGGCGGCCGTGGGGCCGCTGAGGGTCGCCTGGACGGTGCCCACCAGGCATTGTTCGGCGACGGCGTGGAGCACCCAGTTGCACCAGGCCACCTCCGGGTCGGGCGAGCCCGCGACCAGGCGTTCGTAGCGGGCGCGCAGCGCCGTGGCGTCCAGCGGGGCGCCGCCGATGAAGGTGTGCAGGCCGGGGTCGGACAGCACCCCGGCCATCTCCGCCGCGTGCTCGATGCGCAGCGGCCGCAGCTCCAGCCGCGCGGTGGGGATGACCGCGGATAAGCCCGTCATTCCGACGCCGCCGCGACCGGCTCGTCGGCCGACAGGCTGTCCATGAACGAGCTGACCGAGAACACGGCCCGTCCCGGCCCGGCCGGGCCGTATCCCGGGGGCGAGGTCAGACCGTACTCCTCCAGCGTCGCCCGGTAGGTCTCCAGCAGCCGGATGTGGTACTCCAGCGGCGCGCCCTGCGGGTTGGCCTTGCCGAGCGGCGTGGTCGGCTCCGGGCACCAGGTGGTGAACCGGGGCACGACACCGTTCGACATGAAGAACCGCAGCCCCTCGGCGGTCGAGTCGATGGCCTCGTCCACGCTGGTGAAGCCGAACGGCTCGGCCATCTCCACGCCCGCCACGAAGTTGGGGATCACATTGCGCGCCCCGAACACCTCGGTGGAGTCCAGGATCCGCCGGTGCCACTCGTCCCGGCCGACGTAGCGCTCCTTGCCCGGGCAGTACAGCTCGAACAGCCGCCGGTCCCACACCTCGAAGTTGGGGTGGTAGATGCTGATGCCGTAGTCGTGGAACCGCTGGACGTCGTCGCGCGGCAGCGCCTGCGCCACCACCTTGCCGATCCACCGGCCCGGGAAGCGCTCCTCGATGGCCTTCGCGTAGTGGCCGTAGAAGTCGGCCTCGTCGCGACCGCCCACGTGCGAGGTGATCGAGCCACCGGTGAGGGTGTACGCCTTCGAGGCACCGGCGGTGTCGTGGCGGTCGATGATGTCCAGCGCCTCCAGCACCTCCTCGACCGGCTTGACCCCGGTGTACGGACGGCCCGCCGCCTTGTGCTGGCGCCAGTTGTGGTTGATGTCGCAGTACCCGCACTCCTCCTTGGCGCCGAAGTACTGGCACACCCGGAACACCGTCAGATAGACCAGATAGCCCCACTGGATGGTCGGGGCGACCTCCATCACCGACTTGCCGTTCGACAGCGTATGCCGGTAGTAGTCCGGCATCGGCGGCAGCCCGACGTCCGCGATCCGCGTCCCGTCCAGATACAGCCCGAGCGCACCGTCCTCACCGGCCCGCACCACATACGGCGAATCCGGGTTGACGCGCACCGACACCACCGTGCGCCGCAGCCCGTACGGCCCGCCGGTGAGCACGACCTCCTCCGGCGGCCGGTTGAGCGCGGCCGCGCCCAGCTCGGGCAGGGTGCGGTGGTCGAAGGAGAAGATGAAGTACGACTTCGGCTTGACGTCGCCGTCGTCGCCGCCGCTGAGCGCGGAGTCGTCGAAGGCCATGCCGCCGCGCAGCAGGTCCTCCTTGATCACCGCCTCCGACGGCACCTGCGGGAAGCGCCCCATCAGCTCCTCGACCAGCGCGGTACGGTTCGGGCTCGTCATCTGCTGCACCCTCCCTGACTCGATCAGACTCGCCGCCACCCTAGAACACCCCCTGGAACAGCCGCGCCACCTGGATCAACCCACTGCCGGGCGCCGCGGGCCGGGGCGCTCTACGGTGGGGAGGAGGATGCCTGTCAACCGGCTCGGCCTGGTCGTCCACCAGGCCCGCCCCGCCGCCGTCGCGGCGGCCCGCGAGGCGCACTCCTGGGCCGCGGCGCGGGGTGTGTCCTGCACCGAGATCGATGTTTGGCGCGGGGACCATCCGCGGCGCGGCGCGCAGGAGGAGTCCGCGGCGGCCGGGCACCCCGATCTCATCGTCACCTTCGGCGGCGACGGCACGTTCCTGCGCGGGGCCCGGATCGCCGTCACCGACGGTGCCGCCGCGCTGGGGGTGAACGTGGGCCGGGTGGGATTCCTCACCGAGATCACCCCGGGCGACCTGCGGCACGCCCTGGACGCCGTGCAGACAGGCCGCACCACGGTCGAGGAGCGCATGATGCTCACCCTGCGGGCGTCGCGGCCGCTGGACATGCCCGCCGGGATGGACGCGCTGCTGCGGTACGGACGCGGGCCGGTGCTGCCCCCGCCGAAGGTACGGCCCGGCAGCCCCGAGGAGGTCGGCTGGGGCGTGGCGCTGGACGTCACCGCCCTGAACGACGTGGTGTTCGAGAAGCTGGCCCGCGACCGCCAGGCCGGGCTCGCGGTCTATGTGGCCGGGCAGTTGCTCGCCTCGTACTCGGCCGACGCCATCATCGTGGCCACCCCCACCGGCTCCACCGCCTACAGCTTCGCCGCGGGCGGCCCGGTCATCTCCCCGCACATGGACGCGGTCGTCTTCACCCCCGTCGCCCCGCACATCGCCTTCGACCGCACCGTGGTGGCCGCGGTGGACGAGGCCGTGGCCATCCGGGTGCTGCCGCACTCCGGGCGGGTGGCCGTCTCCATCGACGGGCAGCTGCGCGGGGTGCTGGAGCCGGGCGACTGGGTGGCGGCGTACCGCGCCCCGGCCCGGCTGCGGCTGGTACGGATGCGGCCCACCGAGTTCTACCACCGGCTGCGCGACCGCTTCCGGCTCGCCGACTCGCCCGCCGCCGACCAGGCCCCGCCGTTCTACCGGCCCCGCAGCCCGGTCCCCGACGACCTCGCCCACCTGCGACTGCCCCCGCCACCGGAGGCGCGCTGAAGATGCGGGGCCCTGAACCCGGTGCCACGCTGAGGGACGTGACAGCTCAGAGGTTTCACACCGATCTCACGCTGCGTGTCAACGGCGCCGACCGGCCCCTCACCCTCGACAATCGCGTGACCCTGCTGGACGCCCTGCGCGAACACCTCGTGCTGACCGGCACCAAGAAGGGCTGCGACCACGGCCAGTGCGGCGCCTGCACGGTCCTGGTCGACGGCGAACGGGTGAACAGCTGCCTGGTGTTCGCCGTGACGGCGGCCGGCCACGACATCACCACCATCGAGGGGGTCGCCGACCTCAGCGCCACCGGCGATCTGCACCCGCTCCAGCGGGCGTTCCTGGAACACGACGGCTTCCAGTGCGGCTACTGCACCCCGGGCCAGATCTGTTCGGCCATCGGCGCGCTCGCCGAGGCGACCCGTGGCTGGCCCAGCCACGCCACCGAGGACGTGGCCGCAGGTGTCCGCGCGCCCGACACCCTGGACGACGACGAGATCCGGGAGCGGATGAGCGGCAACCTGTGCCGCTGCGGCGCCTACCGGGGCATCGTGGACGCCATCCGCGAGGCCGCCGGGGCCGACGGCCAGGGCGTGCCGGGCGCGCCGGTCCGGGGCGGTGCGCGATGAAGCCCTTCGCGTACGAGCGCGCCACCCGCCCCGAGGCCGCCGCCTCCCTCGTCGCGGACTCCACCGAGGCGGTGTACCTGGCCGGGGGCACCAATCTGGTCGACCTGATGAAGCTCGGTGTCACCGAGCCCGCCATGGTCGTCGACATCACCGGACTGCCGTACGACCGTATCGAGCACCGCGCGGACGGCGGGGTGCTCATCGGGGCGCTGGTGCCGGGCAGCGACCTCTCCGGCGACCGTGGCATCCGCGAGCGCTTCCCCGCCCTCGCGCAGGCGCTGCTGGCCGGGGCCTCCGGACAGCTGCGGAACCGCGCGACCACCGGTGGCAATCTGCTGCAGCGCACCCGCTGCGTGTACTTCCAGGACGTCACCAAGCCCTGCAACAAGCGCTCCCCGGGCACGGGGTGTTCGGCCATCCAGGGCAGTCACCGCGACCTCGCGGTGATCGGCACCTCCGACTCCTGCGTGGCCACCAACCCCTCCGACATGGCGGTGGCGATGGCCGCGCTCGACGCCGTCGTCCATCTGCGGCGCGCCGACGGCAGCCCGCGCACCGTGCCGCTCGCCGACTTCTATCTGCTGCCCGGCGACACCCCGCACCGGGAGACGGTGCTGCGGCCCGGCGACCTCATCACCGGCGTCGAACTGCCCCCGCCGCCACCCGCCGCCACGCACTACCGCAAGGTGCGCGACCGCTGGTCCTACGCGTTCGCCGTGGTGTCGCTGGCCGCCGTGGCCGCCACCGACGGCGGGGGAGCGCTGCGGGAGATCCGGCTCGCGCTCGGCGGGGTGGCCCCCAAGCCGTGGCGCGCGCACCAGGCCGAACAGCTGCTCACCGGGCAGCGGCCGACCGAGGACGCGCTGCGGACCGCGGCCCTGACCGAGTTCACCGCGGCCCGCCCGCTGCCGCACAACGCCTTCAAGGTCGGCCTCGCCGTGGACCTCATCACGGCCACCGTGCGCGACCTCGTGGAAGGGGAGGGGCGATGACCACACTGGAGCGGACCGTGGGCGCCGCGGTGACCCGGATCGAGGGGCGCGAGAAGGTCACCGGCACCGCGCTCTACGCGTACGAGTACCCCGTACCGGACGCCCTGTACGGCGTGGCCGTGCAGTCCACCATCGCCCGTGGCCGGGTGCGCTCCGTCGACTCCGGCGCCGCCCTGGCCCTCCCCGGGGTCGTCGCCGTGCTGGACAGCGGCAGTGTGCGGCGGCTGCGCCCGACCGACGACCCGGAGCTGTCCGTCCTGCAGTCCGCCGAGGTGGCCTACCGAGGGCAGATCGTGGCCGCCGTGGTCGCGGACACCTATGAGACGGCCTCTCAGGCCGCGGCCGCCGTACGGGTCGTCTACGAGGAGGAGCCGCACGACGTCGGACTGCGCGACGGCGATCCGGACATCTTCGTCCCCGACACGGTCAACGCCGGATACCCGGGCCGTACGGAGTCCGGGGATGTGGACACCGCACTGGCCGCGGCTCCGGTCACCATCGACGCCACGTACACCACACCGCCCGAGCACACCAGCGCGATGGAGCCGCATGCCACCATCGCGGTCTGGGAGGGGGAGACGCTGACCCTCTACAACGGCGACCAGGGGCCCTGGATGACGGCGAGCACCCTCGCCGCCCTGTTCGGGCTCCCCGAGGGCGCCGTACGGATCGTGGCGGACCATGTGGGCGGCGGCTTCGGCTCCAAGGCGGTGCCCCGGCCGCCCACCGTGCTCGCCGCGCTGGCCGCGCGCGCCGTCGGCCGCCCGGTGAAGCTGGCCGCGACCCGGCAGCAGATGTTCACCATGGTCTCGTACCGCACCCCCACCCTCCAGCGGGTCCGGCTGGGGGCCGAGCGCGACGGCAAGCTCACCGCGATCTCGCACAACGCGCTCCAGCTAAGCTCCCGGCTCACCCCGTACTGCGAGCAGACGGTCGCCGCCACCCGCATGATGTACGCGGCCCCCCACCGCCGCACCATCCACCGCCTGGCGCAGCTGGATGTGCCCACCCCGTCGTGGATGCGGGCGCCGGGCGAGGCGCCGGGGATGTTCGCGCTGGAGAGCGCGATGGACGAGCTGGCGTACGCGCTCGACATGGACCCCATCGAGCTGAGGGTGGTCAACGAGCCGTCCGTGGACCCCGAGTCGGGGCACCCCTTCAGCAGCCGCAACCTGGTCGCCTGTCTGCGCGAGGGCGCGGCCCGGTTCGGCTGGCCGGGGCGCGACCCCCGCCCCGGCCGCCGCCGCGAGGGACGGTGGCTGGTGGGCACGGGTGTCGCGGCGGGCAACTACCCCGCCACCACCTGGCCCGCCACCGCGACCGCCCGCGCGGAGCCGGACGGGCGCTTCACGGTCCGGATCGCCGCCGTCGACATCGGCACCGGGGCCCGCACCGCGCTGACCCAAGTGGCCGCGGACGAACTCGGCGTGGCGCTGGACCGGGTCACCCTGGACATCGGCCGCAGCTCTTACGGCTCGGCCCCCTTCGCGGGTGGCTCCATGGGCACCAGCTCATGGGGGTGGGCGGTGAGCAAGGTGTGCCGGGCGCTGGCCAAGCGGCTCGACGAGGTGTCGGGCCGGATCCCGCCCGGTGGCCTGGAGGCCCACGCGGACACCACCGACGACGTCCGGGCCCGGAAGAACCTCTCGCGCCACGCCTTCGGCGCCCAGTTCGCACAGGTGCGGGTGGACGCGGACACCGGGCAGGTACGGGTCGACCGGCTGCTGGGGATGTTCGCCGCCGGGCGCGTCATCAACGCCCGCACGGCCCGCTCGCAGCTGCGCGGCGGCATGTGCATGGGGCTGTCGATGGCGCTGTACGAGAATCTCGAACTCGACCCGAACTACGGCGACTTCGCCAACCATGACCTCGCCAGTTACCACGTGGCGGCACACGCCGATGTGCGTGATGTCGAGGCGCACTGGATCGAGGAGGAGGACGACCAGCTCAGCCCGATCGGCGCCAAGGGAGTCGGGGAGCTGGGCATCGTCGGGACGGCCGCGGCCATCGCCAACGCGGTCCATCATGCGACGGGGGTGCGGGTGCGTGACCTGCCGATCACCCTGGAGCGGGTGCGCACCGACCTGACACGCTGACCTGACGCCCTGACCTGGTGCGCCGACGTGGCACACTGAACGAGGCTTTTCGGTCAACCGTGTTGAAAGGCCCCGCCCGGGTGTCCCGCGGTAACGGCGCGGGACACCCGGGCGTGACGGTCAGCCGTGGGGCGGACCGTCCTACTGGGCGGCACCGCCACCGGCACCGCCGTCGCCGATGGTGGCGCCGACCGCCTCCAGCGCGGTGGTCACCGGCTGGAAGAACGTCTCACCGCCCGAGGTGCAGTCGCCGCTGCCGCCGGAGGTCAGACCGAGCGCGGACTCGCCCGCGAAGAGCGCGCCGCCGCTGTCGCCGGGCTCGGCGCAGACGTCGGTCTGGATGAGGCCGCTGACCGAGCCCTCCGCGTAGTTGACGGTCGCGTTGAGAGCGGTGACCGAGCCGCCGTTCAGCCCGGTGGTGGAGCCCATGCGCTGCACCTCCTGGCCCACCGTGGCCTCGGCGGCCTCGGTGATGTTCACCGTGTTGCCGCCGCCGGTGTTCACCGTGCTCGGGGCCTCGGTGGCGGGGTCGTCGTAGGTGGCGAGCGCGAAGTCGCCGGTGCCCGGGAAGGTGGCGTCCTGGATCGTGGCGACCGGTTCGCCGTCCTGGGTCTCCGACCACGCCTCGGTCGCGACGCCGCAGTGTCCGGCGGTCAGGAAGCCGGGGTCGCCGCTGTCGGTGGTGACGTTGAACCCCAGCGAGCAGCGCGAACCGCCACCGAAGATGGCGTCACCGCCCTCGGCGACGGTCTTGAACGTGCCCTTGGAGCGCGTGACGTCGGCCATGCCCGCGCCCAGCGACTTGACGGTCGACTCAACGGTGTCCCACTTCGCGCCCTTGACGGTGCTGTCCGCCGTGACCTGGAGCTTGTTGGTCTTGGGGTTGATGGCCCAGGCGGTGCCCGCCACAGAGGCCTTCTCCTTCAGCGTCGCCTCGGCCGCCTTCAGCGACTTCATGCTGTTCTTGGCTTCCTTGGCGACGGCCCCGGCGCTCTGGATCGCGGCGACCTCGACGTTGTTGTTATCGCCGATGACATTGACTATGACCTGCTGCTGCTCCTTGTCGTACCAGCCACCGCCGAACGCCTCGCCCAGGCTCGACGCGAGCTGCGCGATCACGTCCGAGGCGGACTCGGAGTTGAACGCCTTGGGCTTGGCGTCGATGGCCTCGGACTTCTTGTCCTGAGAGGCATTGGCGTTGGGCAGCACAATGGCGGCACCCACGACGGCGGCGGCCGCGGCAGCCCCAATGATGATCTTTGTCTTGGGGGCGCGCTTGTGACTCCGGCTCAACTTATGACCTCCTGTGGGGCGCACGGGGTCGTACGCAGGGGACGGGTTCGCTACGGCAGTGGATACGCAGGGGCCGCCGGTTGTGTTCAGATCAATTTTCCGGCGCGGCGGTGACAGGCCTCACATCTGGCGTTGAGGAGCGGCAATGGCCGCATTGGTGCCCGTGTGCGGGGTACCGGCCGTCCATGTCCCGTTCCCGACGAGAGAGGCCCGACGAGAGGGGCCCGACGAGTAAGGAGCGCATCGTGACCGGCGACAAGCGACCGGAAGCCCCCGGCGAGAACGGCCCCGCCATCCCCAGGGACCTGCCCGACCAGCAGGCGCAGGGCGGCCCTGACCCCCTGGACATCAACGGCGGCACACCGCACACCACTCCGCCCCACCGCCCGCAGGACGTCCCCGACCTGGACGAACCGGGCACCCGCCGACGCGGAAAGCCGCACAGCGGAGGCGTACACCCCGAACAGCCGGTACCCGACGAGCCCTCCGGGTGACACCACCCCCGGAAGACGCCCCCGGAAGCCGGTGGAGCGGTCTTACTTCGCGCTCGTGGGCTTCCCGGTTCCCGCGCGCCGGAACGCCCACTCCATGCGCGGTTCGACCACTCCACGCAGGACCCGCCGCACCGGAGCCGTGCACAGCACCGTGATCATGGCGACGGCCGCGGCGGTCACCGCCAGCTCGCCGAGCGGGGTGTGCAGCCACGAGTGCTCGTACCAGCCGCCGAAGCGGGACGCCTTGATGATGAAGCCGTGCAGCAGATAGCCGTACATCGTCCCCGCGCCGAGCGCCGTGAACCAGGTGCGCCGCCCCGGCACCCAGGCCAGGAAGCAGGCCGTCAGCACCAGCGCGCCGGCGAAGAGGATGGGGGTGGACAGCAGCCCGGCCCACTCCGGTACGCCGTCCAGGGCCGCCACGCTCTTGCGGTGGTAGAACCACTCCGAGTTGAACCACGGCGCCACCGCGTACGCCGTGACCAGCGCCACGAGCCCGACCGGCAGCGCGATCCACCGCGCCCGCCAGGTGCGCAGCCACGCGAAGTGCTCCGGGCGGAGGGTGAGCCCGAGCACGAAGAACGGCAGGAACGCCAAGGTGCGCTGGAGCGAGAGATCGCCACCGGTCTCCGGCGACAGCGAGCCGAGCGCGGCCACGGCCAGCGCGATCGGCACCGGATAGCGCAGCGCCAGCCACAGCGGGGTGGTGATCCGCCAGATGAACAGCGCGACCAGGAACCACATCACGTACCACGGGTCGAGCAGGCTGAACGGCTCGTCCGGGTTGTCCTGGGCCCAGCGGGAGAAGAGGGTGTACAGCACCTCGAAGACGACGTACGGCACGACCACGCCGGTCACCAGCCGCTGCAGCCGCTTGGGGGCCATGTCGAAGCTGCGCGAGAAGTAGCCCGATATCAGCGCGAAGGCGGGCATGTGGAACGCGTACACCAGAAGGTAGACGGCCATGGAGGCCCGGCTGCCGTACGTCAGTGGTTCCCACGCGTGGCCACAGGCCACCAGCACGATGGTGAGGTACTTCGCGTTGTCGAAGTACGCGTCGCGGGGTTTGCCTTGGGCCGGGCCCTCACCCCGTGCCGGTCGCTCCTCGGTGGACTGCGGCGTTGTCACACGGGTGGGGGTGTCTTGATGCACTGCTTCTCCCGGTCGAGCCAGCGAGGTTTCCTGAATCGCCTGCCCGACGCGGCCCCGCTCATGACTGTCCACGCTAGTGGCAAATGACACCCGTCATGCGCGTAACTGTCCGAGTTCGAGGAACATCACTAAAGGATCAGTATTCGGCACCCCGATGCTCGGGAAGTCTGCTAACAGTGGTGAGTTCGCCGTCGGCCGAGGCGAACAGCAGCGCCACGGCCAGGGCGCCCGGGTCGGGGACACCGACCGCGTGGTCGCCGGTGTAGCTGGCCCGCCCGCGCCGGGCGCGCAGATAGGCGGTGGCCCGGGCGCCGCGGTGGGCCGCCACCGCCGCGAGCCGCAGCGAACGGGCCGGTTCGGCGGTCGGCGGGCACTCGGCGAGCGCCTTCGCGGCCGGGATCAGCGCGTCGACCATGGTCTTGTCGCCGACCTCGGCCTCGCCGACCCGCTGGATCGCGGCCGTCCCGGCGGCGATCCCGGCGGCCAGCTCACCGGTGCCGGGCGGGGTGGGGGCGGCCTCGGCGACCGCGTCGGCCATCTCCTGGAAGAGCAGGCCGAACAGCGGGCCGCTGGTGCCGCCGACCTCGTCGAGGAAGACCCGGGCGGCGACGGCCAGCGGCGCCTCCGCGGTGTCCTCGCCGACCGCGGGGGAGGCGGACAGGCTGTCCAGGTCGCGGCGCACCCCGTCCATCCCGGTGGCGAGGTTGGCGCCGAAGTCACCGTCGCCCGCCTGCTGGTCGAGGGCGGTCAGCTCGGGTTCGACGGCCCGCACGGTGGCGGCGAAGCGCAGCAGCCAGGCGGTGACGGTGGCACGGGTCAGGGAGCGCGGGGCGGGGTTCACGGTCATGGGTGCTGGGCTCCTTGAAGTCTCGGGGACCGGTGGCCGGTCACAGGGGCCAGGACGCGGTGCGGGCGGGGGCGTCCCACAGCCGCAGCACCTCGTCGTCGGTGGCGACCAGGGACAGCGAGAACCCCCGCATGTCGAGGGCGCTGACGAAGGTGCCGGTCAGGGACCGGTCGAGCGCGGTGCCCCGGGCTTCGAGGGCCTTGGCGAGGACGTGGTGGATCCCGTACAGCTCCAGGGACGTCACCGACCCCAGACCGTTGACCAGCGCGAGCACCCGGGGTCGCGGGCCATGGGGGAGGGCTGCCAGCAGCCGGTCCGTCATCGTCTCGACCAGCTTGCTGAGCGGCGCGTGCGGCACGGTCTTGTCGGCGCGCTCACCATGGATGCCGACGCCGAACTCCAGCACGTCCTCGGGCAGGTAGAAGGCCGGGGATCCGGAGGCGGGGGTGGTGTGCGCGGCGGACGCGACGGCGAGGCTGCGGGAGCGGCGGGTCAGATCGACGCCGAGCGCCACGAGGTCGTCCAGGCCGCGCCCCTCGTCGGCGGCGGCGCCGAGGACCTTCTCCACGACCAGCGTGGCGCCGGTGCCGCGCCGGCCCACGGCGATCTCGTCGGAGTCGGTGGCCAGGTCGTCGTCGATCAGCACCCGCTCGCAGCGGATGCCCTCGTGATGGAGGCGTTCGGCGGCGATACCGAAGTTGATGCGGTCGCCGGTGTAGTTCTTGACCAGGTGCAGCACGCCGTCGTCCCCGGCGACGGCGCGGCTGGCCTCGAAGATCTGCCGGTTGTGCGGCGAGGCGAAGATCCGGCCGGGGCAGGCGGCGTCCAGCATCCCGGCGCCGACGAATCCGGCGTGCAGCGGTTCATGACCGGACCCGCCGCCGGACACCAGCGCGACCCGGCGGGCGGGCGAGGTGATACGGGACCGGAAGTACCCGTGACCGGGGTGGTGCTCGACGAGGGCGGCATGGGCGGTGGCGAAACCGGCGTGCGCGTCGGGAACCAGTGATTCCGACGAGTCGGCGAAATACAGTGGCATGGTCGTGGCTTCCCTGGAGGAGTGCGACGGACAGGGACACTGGCTTCGATGGTCCGCCGCGATCCATGGGCCGGGCGCGCCGACCGACCCCAAACGGCCTACACGCATAGGCCGGTCGTGCGACGGGGTAGGGCTGCTCACCATCCGCGGCGAACACACCGCGGCGCACCTGCCCACCGGCACCAAGGAGCCCGTCTTGTCCCTCGACGACTTCGACCGCCACCCCCTGCTCTTCGGCCCCAGCCCCGTCCACCCCCTCGACCGGCTCAGCGACCATCTGGGCGGGCCCCGCATCTGGGCCAAGCGTGAGGACTGCAACAGCGGCCTTGCCTACGGAGGCAACAAGACCCGCAAGCTCGAATACGTGGTCCCCGACGCGCTGCGGCAGGGCGCCGACACGCTGGTGAGCATCGGCGGGGTGCAGTCCAACCACACCCGCCAGGTCGCCGCCGTGGCGGCCCGGCTGGGGCTGAAGGCCGTCCTGGTGCAGGAGAGCTGGGTGGACTGGCCCGACGCGGTCAACGACAAGGTCGGCAACATCCTGCTGTCGCGCGTCATGGGCGCGGACGTCCGGCTGGTCGACGCCGGGTTCGGCATCGGGTTCAAGGACAGCTGGACCCACGCCCTGGACGAGGTGCGCGCCGCGGGCGGTACGCCGTACCCGATCCCGGCCGGTGCCTCCGACCACCCACTGGGCGGGCTGGGCTTCGCCAACTGGGCGTACGAGGTTCAGCGGCAGGAACGCGAGCTGGGCGTGTTCTTCGACACCATCGTGGTGTGCAGCGTCACCGGCTCCACCCAGGCCGGGATGATCGCGGGGTTCGCGGGCCAGGACCGCCCCCGCCGGGTGCTGGGCATCGACGGCTCCGCGAAGGCGGCCGAGACCCGGGCCCAGGTGGAGAAGATCGCGCGGAACACCGCCGAGCTGACCGGCCTCGGCCGGGGGCTGCGCGACGAGGAGATCACCGTGCTGGAGGGCTGGGCGGGCGACGCGTACGGCGTCCCGGTGGCCTCCACCCTCGATGCCATCCGGCTCACCGGCGGCCTGGAGGGCGTGATCCTCGACCCGGTCTACGAGGGCAAGTCCATGGCCGGGCTCATCGACCTCGTACGCGACGGCGACATCCCCAAGGACTCCACCGTGCTGTACGCGCACCTCGGTGGCCAGCCCGCCCTGAACGCGTACAGCGGCGCCTTCTAGCGACCAGCCGAACACCGGTGACGGCCGGCGGCGCGCCGCTGGCCGGATGCGTGGCGCTGGTGACCGGCGCGTCCGGCGGGATCGGGGCGGCCACCGCCCGTTCCCTGGCCCGCCAGGGCGCCGGTGTCGCGCTGGTCGCCCGCCGTACCGACCGGCTGGAGGAGCTGGCCGCCGTCAACGAGATCCTGGTGCGCCCCACGGCCCAGGAACACTGAAGGGTCGGCGTTCCCGGGCCGGTGTTCTCGGGGCTACTTCCCCAGGGCCTTCTTCAGCTGGGACTTGTTCATCTGGGACCGGCCCTCGATGTTCCGGCGCTTGGCCTCGGCATACAGCTGGTCCCGGGTGGGGCCCTGCGCCCCGGTGTGCGACCGCTTGCCGCCACGCCGCGAAGACGACATGTCCTCGGTGGAGATACGGCTCGCCGTCCTGGCCTCGCCGGAGCGGGCGCGCTCCTTGTTGACCGTCCGGGCGGCCATCTCCTTGGCCCGGCGCTCGCTGGCGCCGCGCTCCTTCGCGCTGTCCTTGATGTGTTCGTACTGTCTCTCCCGCTTCGAGCTCGATCCCCTGGGCATGGTGTGCACCTTTCTCCAGAGACCAGCACAACGGAGACAAGCACCACCATTTTCGCTCCGGACACCCGGCTCGCAACAGCGATTGGGCCCATCAGGTGAGATGTGCTCCGGGGGCGGTCGGACCGCCCTGCTGGTGCTCGACCTGCCCCGCCTCTGATGACAGCGTGGGCCGACATGGAGCACAGCCCTGGACCGCAAAACGTGCGCGCGAGGCTGCTGCTGGCCAGCGCCACCATGCTCTTCGTCGAGCTGGCGCTGATCCGGTGGACCGGCGCCAATATCGTCCATCTGAGCTATTTCTCGAACTTCATCCTCCTGGGCTCGTTCCTCGGAATCGGCCTCGGATTCCTCCTGCCCGCCGACCGCGGGCAGTGGCTCACCCGCTGGGCGCCCCTCCCGCTGGCCGTCCTCGTCGTCCTGGTCCGGGAGTTTCCCGTCCAGGTGCGGCAGAGCAGTGGCGAGGTCATCTACTTCACCGCCGTGAAGACCACCGGTCTGCCGCAGTGGGTCACCCTGCCCGTGCTGTTCGGGCTGACCGCGCTCATCATGATGGCGATCGGCAAGATGACGGCCGACCAGTTCCGGCGGCTGCCGTCGCTGGAGGCGTACCGCTTCGACCTGCTCGGCTCCCTCACCGGCTCGGTGTCCTTCGCGCTGCTGTCCTGGCTGCGCGCGCCGTCGGTGGTGTGGGGTGTGCTCGCGGCGCTGGCGATGCTGGTGCTGGTCGGGCGGCGCAACCTCATCCGGTCCGCGATTCCGCTGGCCGTGATGGTGGCGGTGCTGGCGCTGGAATCGGCGGCCACCGGCATCTCGTGGTCGCCGTACTACAAGATCGAGGTCAAGAAGTCGTCCTCGTCCGCCCGGGACTACAACATCGCCGCCAACGGTGTTCCGCATCAGTCCATCGCCCCGCTGAAGGCGCTGACGAAGCCCGGTTCACCGTATGAGCAGCCCTACCGCGAGACGCCGCGCAACTCCCACCGCCGGGTGCTGGTCATCGGCGCGGGCAACGGCAACGACGTGGCCCTCGCCCTCGCCCACGGGGCCCGGCGCGTGGACGCCGTGGAGATCGACCCGAGGCTTCAGGAGATCGGCGCCTCCCTGCACCCGGCCCGGCCGTACGACAACCCCCGGGTGCACGTCCACATCAACGACGGACGGGCCTTCCTGGAGCAGACCAAGACCCGCTACGACCTGATCGTCCTCGCGCTGCCGGACTCCCTGACCCTGGTGTCCGGGGCGAGCAACCTGCGCCTGGAGAGCTATCTGTTCACCCGCCAGGCGTTCGAGGCGGCCCATCGCCACCTGGCCCCCGGCGGCGCGTTCGCCATGTACAACTACTACCGGCAGAACTGGCTCATCGACCGCTTCGGCGGGACGCTCACCTCCGTCTTCGGACACGCCCCCTGCATCACCCACTACGGCAACCAGCGGGCCGCGGTCCTCGTCGCGGGCACCACCCCGGCCGCCCAGTCGTGCGGGGCCACGTGGAAGGCGTCCGGCCCGGTGCCTAAGGCCGCGAGCGACGACCACCCGTTCCCGTATCTGCTGCATCGCACCATTCCCACCCTCTATCTCGGGGTGCTGGGCGCGATCCTGCTGGTGACCCTGGCGTCGGTGCGGCTGACCGGCGTACGGCTGCGGCGGACCTTCGGCTACGCCGACATGTTCCTGCTCGGCGCCGCCTTCATGCTGCTCGAAACCAAGAACGTGATCGGCTTCGCGCTGTACTTCGGCACCACCTGGCTGGTCAACGCCATGGTCTTCGCCGGTGTGCTGCTGGCCGTCCTGTCCGCGGTCGAGGTACGGCGGCGGATGCGCAAGCTCAACCAGCTGGCGCTGCAGCTCCTGCTCTTCGCCACGCTGGCCGTCTCCTGGCTGATCCCGGCCCATCTGGTGCTCGGACTGCCCTTCGCGGGGCGTCTCGCCGCCGCGATCGCGCTGGCCTTCGCCCCCATCTTCTGCGCCAACCTCATCTTCTCCGACCGGCTGGCGGTGGCCTCCGATCCCACGGCGGCCTTCGGAGCCAACCTGCTCGGCTCACTGGTCGGAGGCACCCTCGAATACCTCGCTCTGGTCACCGGCTACCAGGCCCTGCTGCTCGTGGTGGCGGTGCTGTACGCGGGTGCCTGCGTCCTGATGCGCTTCACCCGCCCCGGAACGGGCGAGCGCGCCGAACACGAACCGGTCTCCGTGGCCACCGCACCACGGACCTGACCCGGCGGATCCCACGAAGCCGCCCCCGGTCCTCTGGGCCGGGGGCGGCTTCACGCGTGTCATTCGATCCGCGTGTCACTCGAACATGACGTAGTCCGGCCGGGGCCGCAGGGCCAGCACTTCCTTCGGGGTCATCAGCCGACTGACCTCGGCGTCCTCCTCGTAGAAGAGCTTGAAACCGGTGCGCACGCCCTCCGGCTGGTCCTTCACGAGCTGTCGCCAGGTGTCCCGCTTCATGCCCGGCGAGCCGATGCCGTCCGCGCTCTTGATGACGACGACCCCGGGCTGCGGGCGCAGCGCGGACTGGTCGGGGACCACGGACACCGCCACTTGGTGGAAGACGAGCGGCTTCTCCGGCAGATCGTGTTCCTCCACGATGTCCGAGAGATAGCGCGCCACGTCGGTCAGCTCCTTCCCGCTGGTGCTGCCGTAGGTGTCGCCCGGCACCTCTCCCGGGCCCATGTCCCACTCGGGGTCCAGCGCGATGCCCACATCGGGCTTCACGAGCCAGTCGCGCAGCGCCTTGACCTCGTCCAGCATCGACGCCCGGCCGGGCTGGATGTTGAGCAGCAGCATCGCTTCATGGCGCCGGGCCGCGTCGTGGAAACGCTGGATGGTGTCGTCCGGGACCCGGGTGCGGTAGGTGCCGTCCGGTCCCGCCGAGCTGTTGGTGATGGTCGCCAGCAGTTCGAGGACCGGCAGTGGCTCCCGGTCCGCGGCGTAGTCGCGCGCGGTCTTCTCGATCTCCTTGACCCGCTGGTTCAGGTCACCGGTACCGAGCCGGCCGAGTGCGGCGGCGCCGGGCAGTCCGCAGTACCCCACCAGGCGGTACCGGGACAGATCGCGGCCGCCGCGGGGGAGTTCTGGCCGTCGCTTCGTCGGCTTCGGCGACGGGGAGCGGCTGGCCTTGTTGTCGGAGCCCGCGGCGGAGGTTCCGCCGCTCTTGGCGGGCGTGGGGCTCCTGGAGGGACTGGACCAGTCGGTGTTCTGCTCGCCGCATCCGGCGAGCAGACCGAGACCGGCCGCCGCCGTCACCGAGAGCAGCCCCCGCCGGGTCGCCGGGGTGCTCTGCCCTGAGGTGTTCTCCCGGATCCGTTCGGCGCCGGTGCCCTGACCTGGTGTGGTGTGCGCCACGTTCCCCTCCGTCTGCGGGCCGATGTGTTTTTCCCCGTCCTCTGCGGCTTTCCGGCCGGAGGGAGGGTGAAACGGAGTGGTGGCCACCACTTACCTGACGTAACCCGCCTATCTGACGTAACCCAGTGCCTTGTCGACGACATTGCGCAGCGGACGGCCCTCGGTCCTGCGGAGCAGGTTGTCCAGGAACAGCTCGGCCAGGTCGTCGCGCCAGCGGACCACCTCACCCGCGGTGTGCGGGGACACGATGACCCCCGGCAGCTCCCACAGCGGGGAGGTGGCGGGCAGCGGCTCCCGGGCGAACACGTCCAGCGCGGCACCGGCCAGGCTGCCGCCGGACAGGGCGTCGATCAGGGCCGTCTCGTCCACCAGCTGGCCGCGTCCTACGTTGACCAGCCGGGCGCCGGGCTTCATGGCGGCCAGCACCGAGGCGTCCACCATGCCGTGGGTGGCCGGGGTGAGCGGGGCGGCCAGCACCACGTAATCGGCCTCGCCCAGCCCGGTGTGCAGCGTCGCCGGACCGTGCACGGTGCCGAAGTCGGGGTCGGCGTCGCGCGGGGTGCGGCCCGCGCCGCACACCCGCATGCCGACCGCGCGCAGCAGCCGGGCGACGGCCCGGCCGATGGACCCGGTACCCCAGACCAGCACGGTGCGGCCGCCGACGCGCTCGCTGTCGCGCGGCCGCCACTGACGGCCGCGCTGGTGGTCCCACATGCCGGGGAAGTCCTTGGCGAGGGACAGGATCAGCCCGAGGACGTATTCGGCGATGGGCTGGTCGTACACTCCGCGCGAGTTGGTGAGCACCACATCCGGGTTGCCGGTCAGCGCGGGAAACAGATACGGGTCCACGCCCGCGGCGGCCACATGCACCCAGCGGGGGGCCTTCGCGGGATCGTCCGGCCACGAGGCGGCGACGGCCGGGCTCAGCGGCCACCAGGCGAGCAGGGCGTCCGCGCCGGGGAGGAGGTCCGGCAGTTCCTCCTCGGTCGCGTACACGGTCCGCGCCAGGGACTCGACGCGCTCCCGGTTGTACGGCAGATGGTCGTTGTACAGGACGACCAGCCGGTCACCCATGGCCGCCTCCCGGCGGGCCGCTCGGGCCGCCCGGGGGCTCACACCGGAGTGTCATGACGGTTCTCCCGAGGTCAGGAAGGGTGTGGATCGGATTCCCACACCCTGACCGCAGCCGCGCTCCGGGGCAACGGGCACAGTGTCCGCCCCGGCGGGCCGTTGTGGACGCTGTGTCCCCGGCACAGATGTGCCCCGGGACCAAAGTCCTGCGCAGCCCCGGTGCGGACCGGGCGTACAGAGTGTCCACCACCGAGCCGCCGATGGAACAGGATGGCCGTTGACGGTGCCGGACGGCTGAACCATGGTGATGGCCATCCAACCTCCCGTCACCTGCCCGTCCCCGGCAGCACACCCCGCGGCCCCCGCGGCGCCCCGCACGAATGCTTGACGCCCGATGCCCACCCCCTGTGCCGCATCGCCCAGCGCCCCGGCGCCACCTCCTCGTCCCCAGGAGTCTCAAGCATGTCCTTGTCCAGCCCGTCACCTTCGCAACAAACCACCACACGAACCGTGAGCCTCGACGAAGCCCCCGTCACCGGCTTCCACCGCAGGATGGTCGCCGTCGCCATGGGCGGGCCGTTCTGCGACGGCTATCTGCTCGGCATCATGGGCGTCGCCCTCAGCCTGATCACCCCGGCGCTCAGCCTGAACACCATGTGGGAGGGGCTGATCGCCGCCTCCGTCCTGGTCGGTGTCTTCATCGGCGGCGCGGTCTTCGGACCCGTAACGGACCGGGTCGGCCGCCATCTGATGTACGTGCTCAACCTGCTGACCTTCGTGATCTTCTCGGCCCTCCAGTTCTTCGTCACCGAGGCGTGGCAGCTGCTGGTCCTCAGGCTGCTGATCGGCATCGCGATCGGCGCCGACTACCCGATCGCGTCCGCCCTGACCTCCGAGCTGGTGCCGCGCAAGATCCGTGGCCCGGCCCTGTCCGGCCTGGTCCTCGCCTGGTGGGTCGGCTACGGCGTCAGCTTCTGGGCCGGCTGGCTGCTGATGGGCACCGGCGACGACGCGTGGCGCTGGATGCTGGCCTCCGGCGCGGTCCCCGCCATCATCTTCATGTTCTTCCGGGCCGGAGTGCCCGAGTCGCCCCGCTGGCTGGCCTCCCGAGGCCGGGTGGACGAGGCCAAGGAGGTCGTACGCCGCCACCTCCACCAGGAGGTCAGCACCGAGGAACTGCTCGCCGAGAGCGGCACCCGGCGCGGCGGCTCGGGCCTGGGCAACCTGGTGGAGATCTTCCGCCGCGGCTACGCGATCCCCGTCCTCTTCTGTTCGGTGTTCTGGATCTGTCAGGTGGCGCCCGCCTTCGCCGTACGGTCCTTCCAGCCGCAGATGCTGGAGTCGTTCGGGGTGACCAGCACCTTCGGTGCCAGCGCGCTCATCACCACCATCGCGGTCGCGGGCACGGCGGTCGGGCTGCTCGTGGTCAACCGGATCGGCCGCCGGCCCCTGCTCATCTCCAGCTTCGCCTGCATCAACGTCTGCCTCATCGCCCTGATCGTGCTGCCGCTGCACTACGCGTTCCTGGTGGTCGCCCTCTTCGCCGGGTTCCAGTTCTTCGAGGCCGCGGGCAGCGGACTGCAGTTCGTGTATCCGAGCGAGCTGTTCCCCACCGACCTGCGCGCCACCGGCGTCGGCATCGCCACCGCCATGAGCCGGGTCGGCTCCGCCTCCAGCACCTTCCTGCTGCCCATGCTCACCGCCGACTTCGGCGTCCGCGGCACCCTCGCGATGGGCGCGGGCATCACCATCATCGGCCTCGTGGCCTCCATCGTCCTCGCGCCCGAAACCAAGGACCTGGGCCTGGCGGAAGCCAGCCGCCGCGCCTGACCGCGCCCCGCCCCCTCCTCCGAAAGGACTGCCCCATGCGCAAGCTCGTCTCCTTCGACTGCTACCGCACCCTCATCAACTTCGACACCCAGAGCGCCACCCACGAGATCGTCAAGGACCGGCTCGCCGAGTACGGCGTCGACCCCAAGCAGTTCCACCACGACGCGTACGTGATGCGGTTCCAGGGCGTCGTGGACCACTACCGCCCGTACCGGGAGACCGTCCGCCGCACCCTGAACAACGTCATGCTGCTGCACGGCCTGCCC
This sequence comes from Streptomyces sp. NPDC059850, assembly GCF_042731515.1. Lineage (NCBI taxonomy): Bacteria > Bacillati > Actinomycetota > Actinomycetes > Kitasatosporales > Streptomycetaceae > Streptomyces > Streptomyces sp. NPDC059850. The sequence goes on along the minus strand of NZ_JBHWJI010000021.1, from coordinate 135,473 downwards.
TACCGCGACGAGGACGGCGAGGCGCTGATCGAGGCCATCAAGCGGTTCAAGGCGTTCCGCGAGGTCCCCGACGCGCTGCGCCGCCTCAAGGGCGAGTACGACATCGCCATCCTCTCCAACAGCGAGGACGACCTGATCTCCTACGCCGTCGACGAGCTGGGCGTGGAGTGGGACTACGTCCTCACCGCCGAGCAGGCGGGCGCGTTCAAGCCGCTGCCGCAGGCCTTCGAATACCTCATGAAGGCCACCGGCCGGGGCCCTGCGGACATCATCCACACCGCCCAGGGCTGGGAGTACGACATCATGCCGACCAAGCGGTACGAGGGCATGCGGCGGATCTGGGTCAACCGGTACGGCTTCCCCGGGTCGGCCGCCTACCAGCCGTACGAGGAGATCAAGGACCTGTCCGAGCTGCCCGGTCTGCTCGGCGTCTGACGGCCCGGCGTCCGACCCGGCTCCCCGGCCACCTCACACCGCGAGAGGACCCCATGTCCGCCACCACGGCACCGGTCAACGGGCGCGTCGCCCACTGGTTCGCCGAACTGCCCGCCCCCCGCCCGGCGCTGCCCGGCGACCGCGACGCCGATGTGTGCGTCGTCGGCGCCGGAATGACCGGCCTGTGGACCGCCTACTACCTCAAGCAGGCCGACCCGTCCCTGCGTATCACGGTCCTCGAAGCCGAGTTCGCGGGCTTCGGAGCCTCCGGCCGCAACGGCGGCTGGGCCTCCGGACTGATCCCCGGCGCCCGCGATCGGCTGGCCCGCATGTACGGCCGCGACGCCGTCCTCGACTGGCAGCGGGCCATGAACGAGGCCGTGGACGAGATCATCGCCGTCGCCGCCCGCGAGAACATCGACGCGGACATCGTCAAGGGCGGCACCCTGCGGGTCGCCCGCACCCCCGCCCAGGCCACCCGCCTGCGGCACAAGGTCGAGCAGGACCACGAGTGGGGCGTGCCGGAGTCCGTCCTGCTCACCCCCGCCGAGTCCGACCGGCACATCGCCATCGACGGGGTGACCGCGGGCGCGTACACCCCGCACTGCGCCCGGCTCCAGCCCGCCGCCCTGGTCCGAGGGCTCGCCGAGACGGTGGAACGCCTCGGCGTCACCATCTACGAGAAGTCACCCGTCACCGCCATCGAGCCGGGCCGCGCGCTCACCGCACACGGCACGGTCCGCGCCCCCGTGGTGCTCCGCGCGACCGAGGGGTTCACCTCGTCCCTCAAGGGGCTGCGGCGCGCCTGGCTCCCGATGAACAGCTCGATGATCGTCACCGAGCCGCTGCCCGCGGACGTGTGGAAGGAAATCGGCTGGGAGGGCCGGGAAACCCTCGGCGACACCGCACACGGCCATATGTACGCCCAGCGCACCCCGGACGACCGGATCGCCATCGGCGGGCGCGGTGTGCCGTACCGCTTCGGCTCCCGCACCGACGACTCGGGCCGGGTCAGCGACCGTACGATCGGCCAGCTCACCCAGACCCTCCAGCGCATGCTGCCGCAGACCACCGGCGTCCGGGTCGACCACGCCTGGTGCGGTGTCCTCGCCGTGCCCCGCGACTGGTCGGCCACCGTCGGCCTGAACCGGGCCACCGGCACCGGCTGGGCCGGAGGCTACGTCGGCCACGGGGTCACCTCCACCAACCTGGCCGCCCGCACCCTCACCGACCTGGTGCTGAAGCGGGACACCCGGCTGACCCGGCTGCCGTGGACCGGGCACCGCCCGGGCACCTGGGAGCCGGAGCCGTTCCGCTGGCTCGGGGTGCGCGGACTGTACGTCGCCTACCGGCTCGCGGACCGGCACGAGGCGGGCGGCCGTACCCGTACCTCGCCCATCGCCACCGTCGCCGACCTCATTGCCCGGCGACCCTGAGATCCTGGAGTCCCGGCGCCCCGCCTCCCCGCGCGCCGCCGGGACTCCAGAGATCCGCCCGCCCCGGCGGGCACCGTGCAGGGAGGAAGCGGGCCGGATGGCATTGCTCACCGTCGCCGACGTACTGCGGCTGCCCGTGATCGCCGCGGGACTGCCCCGGGTCATGGCCGGGGAGGACCGGCTGAACCGTCCCGTCCGCTGGGTCCACGTCACCGAACTGCTGGACCCGGCGTCGTTCCTGGAGGGCGGCGAACTCGTCCTCACCACCGGCATGCCCCAGCCCAACGACCCCACCCGGCTGCGCGGCTACGCCGACCAGCTCGCCGACGTCGGCGCGGCCGGTCTGGTCGTGGAGCTGGGCCGCCGGTACCAGCAGGTGCCGCCGGACCTGGTGGCCGCCTGCCGGGCCCGGGACCTCCCGCTGATCGTGCTCTCCCACGGCATCCGGTTCATCGAGGTCACCCAGACCGTCCACGCCCTGATCCTGGACGCCCAGGGCGAGCTGCTGCGCCGCTCCCACCAGGTCCATGAACTCTTCACCGACCTGACGCTGCGCGGCGCCCGCCCGGAGGAGCTGGTCCAGGTCGCGGCCGACCTGATGGGACGGTCGGTGGTGCTGGAGAACCTGGTGCACCACGCCATGATCGTCTGTACGGCGGGCCGCCCCGGCGGCACGATCCTGGAGGCCTGGCAGCGCCGCTCCCGCGCCGCGCCGACCCCCGACCACGCGGCGCCCAGCGGGCCGGAAGGCTGGCTGGTGGCCCCCGTCGAACACGACGGGCAGCGCTGGGGGCGTCTCGTCGCGCTGCCCGACCAGACCGGCCCGGCCTCCGGCCCCGAGCACACCCTGACCCTGCGGCGCGCCGCGACCGCCCTCACCCTGGCCCGGATGACCGGCCACACCCAGTGGGACCGGCAGGCCCGCGCGTCCGCCCTGCTGGAGCTGCGGCACGGAAGCCACCTCAGCCGCACCGAGTCCCGCATCCGGATCGAGGCCCTCGGGCTGCCGACCGTCGGCCACCTCTTCATCGCCCTGGCCATCGGCCACCGGCCCGACGCCGCCGACCGGGCCGACTTGGACAGCCACCTCGGCGAGGACCTGCGCGGTGCCGGAATCCACGCACTGGTCGGCAGGCTCTCCCCGGACCGCACCGGCGTCCTGCTCACCCTGCCGCTCGCCGCCGCGTGGCAGCCCGTCGTGGAGCGCATCGGCCGGGTCGCCGAGGAAACCCTCGGAACGCTCGGCGAGGAGGCCGTCCTCGCGGTCGGCCCCGGCGTGACCGCCCTCGACCAGGTGGCGCGGTCGTTCACCCAGGCCGAGGAGGTCGCAAACGCCATCGGCCCCGGCACACCCCGGCGGCCGTTCCACGTGTCAGCGGACCTCGGGCTGCCGGAACTGCTCTACACCCTGCGGGACGACGTCCGCGTCCAGAACTACGTGGAACGGCAGCTGGGCAGGCTGATGCAGCACGACGAGCGGCACGGCGGCGACCTGCTGGCCATCCTGCGCCAGTACCTCGACGCCGCGGGCAACAAGTCCGTCGCCGCCAAACAGGCCGGACTGTCCCGGCAGGCCTTCTACCAGCGCCTGCACACCATCGAGCGGCTGGTCGGCGGCAGCCTGGAGTCCGGCGCCCAGCGGTCGCGGCTCCATGTCGCCGTCATGGCCCTGGACACGCTGGGCCCTGGCTCCGGCTGAGGCGGCTCATGGAGCGGTGAGGACACGGACCGGCTCGCCCGCGAGATACGCGCGGATGTCCTCCACCGCGTCGCGGAAGTAGCCCTCGTAGTTGCCCCGGGTCACATAGCCCAGATGCGGGGTGCCGAGCAGATTCGGCAGCGTACGGAACGGATGCTCCGGACCCAGCGGCTCCTCCTCGAACACATCGACCCCCGCGCCCGCGATCCAGCCGCCCCGCAGGGCGTCCGCGAGGGCCGCCTGGTCCACGATGGCCGCGCGGGAGGTGTTCACGAGGTACGCCGTGGGGCGCATCCGCCGCAGCTCCGGCGCGCCCAGCAGCCCCCGGGTGCGGTCGCTGAGCACCAGATGCACCGAGACCACATCGCTGGTCTCCAGCAACTCCTCCTTGGAGGAAACGAACCGCACGCCCGCCTCCGCCGCCCGCTCGGCCGTCAGATGCTGACTCCAGGCGGCCACGTCCATGCCGAACGCCTGGCCGATCCGCGCCACCTTGGCGCCGATCTTGCCGAGGCCCAGCAGCCCGAGCCGCCGGCCGTGCAGATCCATGCCGACCGTGCTCTGCCACGGCCCGCCGTCCCGCAGCGCCGTGCTCTCCGTGACCAGGTGGCGGGCCAGACCGAGGATCAGCGCCCAGGTCAGCTCGACGGGCGGCTCGGAGGAACTGGCCGTGCCGCACACGGTGACCCCGTGCCGGGCGGCTGCCTCCAGATCGACGGACGCGTTGCGCATCCCGGTGGTGACGAGCAGCCGGAGCCGGGGCAGCCGGGCGAACAGCTCCGCGGGGAACGGGGTCCGTTCCCGCATGATGACCACGATCTCGCAGTCCCCGATCGCCTCGACGAGGGCGTCCCGGTCGGTGAAGTGGCGCCGGTGCGACACCACGTCCACCGCGTCGCGCACCCCCGACCAGTCGGCCGAGGACAGGGCCACGTCCTGGAAGTCGTCGAGCACGGCACAGCGCAGTTTCATGGTTCCACCTCGGGCTCTTCCAACAGGTCCGTGCAGGTACGTTGTTTCTACCACTCACGGGGAAGGGGGCCCGGTGCGCTACATCATCATCGGAGCGGGGGCGGTCGGCGGCACGATCGGCGCCCGGCTCCATCTCGCCGGTCACGACGTGGTCCTGGTGGCACGCGGGGCGCACTACGAGGCGCTGCGCGACCGCGGACTGCGCTTCACCGCACCCGGGACCACCCATGAGGTCCCGGCACCCGCCGTCACGGGACCCGACGGCATCGAACTGGGCCCCGGCGATGTGCTCGTCCTCGCCGTGAAGACCCAGGACAGCGCGGCGGCGCTGGACGCCTGGGCGCCGCGCCCGGTCACCGGCGGCGGCACCGCGGGGGAGCGGCTGCCGCTGCTCTGCGCCCAGAACGGCGTGGAGAACGAGCGGTTGGCGCTGCGCCGCTTCCGCCGGGTCTACGGCGTCTGCGTCTGGCTGCCCTCGACGTACCTGGAGCCGGGGGCGGTCGCCGCGCCGTGCGCCCCGTACACCGGCGTCCTCAGCCTGGGCCGCTATCCGTCGGGGGAGGACGACACCATCCGGCGGGTGTCCGCGGACCTGGCGGAGTCCGTGTTCCTCGCGCCGGTCGTACCGGACGTGATGCGTTGGAAGTACGCCAAGCTCATCAACAACCTGGCCAACGCCGTCGAGGCGATCTGCGGACCGCTCACCGGGGACGAGGCCCAGGCGCTGGCCGCGCGGGCGAAGGCGGAGGGAGCCGCGGTCCTCGACGCCGCGGGCATCGCCCACGCCGACGCCGCCGAACAGGCCGCGCTCCGCTCCGGAAAGGTGGAGATGAGCCCGGCCGACGGTGTGGAGCGCGGTGGCGGCTCCTCGTGGCAGAGCCTCACCCGGGGGACCGGCACCATCGAGGCGGACTACCTCAACGGGGAGATCGTGCTGCTCGGACGCGAACACGGCATCCCGGCCCCGGTCAACGAGACGCTGGGACGCATCGCGGGCAACTGCGCCCGGGAGCGCCGCGCACCGGGCAGCATGACCCCAGGGCAGCTCACCACGCTCGTCGACGCGGCGGTTTCTCCCTCAACACCCCGGTGACGAAAGCCCGCTGAGGTGGCATGGGGGCGCGCGGTGTTTTTCGCGCCTGATGCGTCGTCATCATGACGCGCGCCACCACTCCTGAGGATGACACGGATGGTCTGACGAGGGGGTTCGTGCCACGTGACTTCATGGAAAGTTGGCTGCTCCGTAGCCGTCAAGGCGGTCCCGGTTGTTTTGCGTGGTGGCACACAGGGCACCGCACACATCTAACAGCAGGCATAATCGCAGCAACGATGGGCGCAGACGCCCAGAAAGGGGACGAAGTGATGGTGAACGCGCTGAGTGCCGACAACAGTGTGGGCTCGACGATCGAGGCACTGAAGGCAGAGCTTCCGCAACTGGAGAAGCAACAGGAGGCCCTCAAGGGTGATTTGGACGCCGTCACGCAGCGGTTGGAGGTGGTCAGCACCGCTCTGAGCAGCCTTCAGGCCCTGTCGGGAGCCACCTCGCTCCCGCAGGCGGGCAACGGTGACATCGCGCAGGCGAAGCCGGTGTCCAAGGACACCGCCACCACCACGGAGGCGGCCGCCGAGGGCGACCCGAAGCTGGCCGCCGAGGCGGCTCCGGCGACCCGGACCCCCGCCGCCACGCGCAAGGCCGCCATCGGCCGTCAGCGCAGCAAGGCCGCCAAGTCCACCACCGGCGGCCGGGCCGCGAAGACGGCCACCAAGGCCGCGGGCAAGAAGACCGCGGCGAAGAAGCCCGCCAAGAAGGCGGCGGCCAAGGACACCGCCACCGCCAAGCCCGTGGCCAAGGCCACCGCCAAGGCCACCACCAAGGCGGTCAAGGCCACCGAGAAGAGCGCCCCGGCGAGCGAGAAGGCCACGGCCAAGGCCACCGAGAAGACGGCCAAGGCGGCGGGCACCTCCTCCGAGCGCTCCACCGGGCTCGCCGAGTCGGTGCTCGGTGCGCTGAAGAAGGCGGGCCGTCCGATGCGCGCGTCCGAGGTCAACGACGCGCTGGGCCGCGACGAGACGCGTACCAACGTGAACTCGGTGCGCAACACGCTGGAGCGGTTGCGCACGACGGACCGCGCCAAGCGCTCCGGGCGTGGCCTGTACGAGGCCGCGGCCACCAGCTGACCGCCGCTCTCCCGTCAGTGCGCCGCCACCTCAGCGGTAGCGGGGGCGGAAGTGGCGTTTGGGGAGGGTGGACCCGGATGTGTCGGCGGCCATGTGCGCGCCGAAACTGCGGTCCACCCACTCCGGTCCATCAACTCCTGTCCGGCCACTCCTTCAGTGGGATTCGCTCACGGACACGATGTCGGCCAGCCGGGCGGCGACATCGGCGGGGTCGGTGGCGAACAGCCGTCGCCCCGCGGCGATACGGCGTTCGCGCAGCGCGGACGCCGCGGTGAGCGCGTCGAGCAGGCGCAGCAGTTCCCATGAGTCCGTCGCGTGGTCCGTCAAACCGAGGGCGGCCATCCGGCGGACCCCTTCGCGCCCATGGCCCGGGATGGGGCGGTAGCCCACCACCGGGACTCCGGTGGCCAGTGCTTCCAGCGCGGTCTGTCCGGCCGCGTTGTCCACCAGCGCCCGTGTGGCGCCCAGCAGTCCGGGCAGATCCGGTTCCCAGCCGAGAGCCACCACCTGCGGCCACCGGGACAGCCGGTGGCGCAGCCGTTCGTCCCGGCCGCACAGCGCCACCGGCAGATAGCCCGCGGCGGACAGCAGCCGCGCGGTGTCCGCCAGCCGTGTACCGGCCCCCCAGGCCCCGGCGGACAGGACCACCGGCGGCCGCCCGGGGGCGTGCAGCTCGAAGCGGCGCCGCCAGCCCGCCGCCCCGGGCGCCGGGCCGAGGAAACGCCCCGCCACCAGCGGGCCCGTGGCCACCGCGGGTCGGCCGAGGGCCCGCCGTACCCGTTCGGCGGCCTCCTCCGTGACACACAGGTGCAGATCGTTGCCCGGGTGCAGCCACTGGCGGTGCACCGCGAAGTCGGTGACCACGACCGCGCTCGGCACGGTCAGCGCCCCGCGCGCCCGCAGACGGCCGGTGAGCTGGGCGGCGAGGTGGAAGACAGGCACCACCGCGTCCGGCCGCAGCCGCCCGGCCAGCGCCAGCAACCGGTCCTCGGCGAGCGCCGCCAGCGGCGCGGTGCCGGGCCGTGGCCCGCCGCCGTGGTCGTGGTCGGGCCCGGGGTCTGGGCCGGACTGGAAGAACGCCCGGTAGATGCCCGCGTAGACCGCCGGGGCCCGGCGGACCGCCGCCCGGTAGAAGACGCGCAGCCCCGGGCCGATCCCGGCGGGCAGCAACTCCAGCACATCCACCCGGTCCGCCCGGTGCCCCGCGCGCTCCAGTCTGCGCGCCAGCTCCCCGGCCACCGCGTCATGACCGGCTCCCATGCTGGCGCTCACCACGAGAAAACGCTGCGACGGCAGGTGCATCATCACCTCCGATGGTGCGAGGCGCGGCCGCTCATGGCTCACTGGAGGTATCCGCTCCGCGTGCCGTCAAACCGCGCGCTCGACGGCCGGTGGGTGCTCATGCCGCCGGTCGGCAGCGAGACAGGAAGGTGCCATGGCCCGCCCTCTGCCGGACGCACAGCCTCAAGCCGGAGCCGCGCGTGACCCGGCCGGGTCCACCGCCACCGGGGCCGCCCCCGCCCAACCCGGGGTCGCGCTGGTGACCGGCGCGTCCTCGGGGATCGGCGCCGCCGTCGCGCACCGCTTCGCGGCGGGCGGCGGATGGCGGCTGCTGGTCAGCGGCCGCCACCGGGAACGGCTCGACCGGGTGGCCGCGCACACCTCGGCCGTCGCCCTGCCCGCCGATCTGGCCACTCCCGAGGGCGGCCGCGACCTGGTCGAGGCCGCCTTCCGTACTGCCGGGCGGGTGGATCTGCTCGTCGCGGGGGCGGGCATCGGCTGGGCCGGTCCCTTCAGCGCGATGCCGCCCGCCGCCATCGACCGGGTGGTGGGCGTCGACCTGCTCGCCACCATGCGGCTCGTACGGCTGGTCCTGCCGCACATGCTGGCCGAGCGGCGTGGCCACATCGTGCTCATCGGATCGGTCGCGGGCAGCCTGGGGGTGCGCGGTGAGGCGGTGTACTCCGCGGCCAAGGCGGCGCTCGGCGTCTTCGCCGACGCCCTGCGCGACGAGCTGCGCCGGGGCGGCGTACGCGTCACCCATGTGGTCCCCGGCGTGGTGGACACCCCGTTCTTCGCCCGCCGAGGCGTCCCGTACACCCGCCGGATGCCGCGCCCGCTGCCGCCCGAGCGGGTCGCCGATGCCGTGTGGGACGCCGTCGCGCGCGGCCGGGACGAGGTGTACGTACCGGCCTGGCTGCGGCTGCCCGTGCTGGTGCGCGGCGCGGCCCCGGGGCTGTACCACCGGCTGGCAGCCCGCTTCGGGTGAGGGTGACATGGGCGCCCTGACCGTCCTCCTCGCGCTGCTGTCCGCCCTGGGCAACGGCGCGGCGTCCGTACTGCAGCGGCGCGCCGCGATGGACCAGGAGCGGGAGGTTCCGGCGGCCGGTGGCGGGCCGGGGCAGGCGCTGCGGCATCTGGCGCGGCTGCTGCGGCGCCCGTACTGGCTGGCCGGGGGCGCGGCGATGGTGGTCTCGGCGGTGGCCCAGGTGGGGGCGCTGGCGGTCGGGCGGCTCTCCGTCGTACAGCCGCTGCTGGTCAGCGAGCTGCTGTTCACCCTGGTGGTGGGGAGTCTGGTGTTCCACCGGTGGCCGGGCGGCCGGACCTGGCTCGCGTTCGTGATGCTCGCCGCCGGGCTCGCGCTCTTCCTCGTCGCGGCCGATCCCTCGCACGGCCGGGACACGGCCCGGAACGGGCTCTGGCTGCCCGCCGGGGTGGTGCTGGTGCTCGTCGTGGGCGCCCTGGCCCTGGTGGCGCGGGCGCTGCGGGGCGCGGCGCGGGCGGCGGCGCTCGGCTGCGCGACCGCGGTCGGCTTCGCGTGCACGGCGGCCCTCATCAAGGAGTTCACCGGCCGCTTCGGCGGGGGAGTGGCCGCCGTGTTCACGAGCTGGCCGCTGTACGCGGTGTGCCTGGTGGGGCTGGGCAGCTTTCTGCTGCTCCAGAGCACCCTGCGCGCGGGCACGCTGGCCGCCTCTCAGCCCGCGCTGACCCTCGGGGACGCGCTGGTGAGCATCGCCCTGGGCTGGGTGCTGTTCGGTGAACGCGTCGAACTGGGGCTGCGGCTGCTGCCCGAGGCCGTCGGCATCGCCCTGATGGCGGCCGGGATCGTCGGCCTCACCCGGTCGCCCGCCATGGCCGAGGGGTGGGACGCGGACACCTCGGGCACGGCGGTGGGGCCGACGGTACGGCGCGTCCCGGACGGCGGGAGCCCGTCATGACCGCCGGGCGCGCGCGGGCGGCGGCCCGGACCGGTGCGCTGGCCCGGAACGCGGCGGTGCTGGCCGCGGCCGCGCATCTGGTCCCGGCGGGCACCTGGCTGCCGGGTGCCCGGCGGCTCCTGTTCCCCGCGCTGGCCGGGCGGGGCCGGTCCAACCACATCGCCCTCACCTTCGACGACGGCCCCGACCCCCACTCCACCCCGCGCTTCCTGGACGCCCTGGACGAGCTGGCGGTGAGCGCCACGTTCTTCGTCCTGGGCGAGAGCGTGCTGCGCTACCCCCGCACCACCCGCGAGATCGCGCTCCGCGGCCATGAACTCGCCGTCCACGGCTGGACCCACAGCCGCCCCTGGCTGCCGAGGCCGGTCCGGGACGTCACGGAGGTCGCGTCCGCCGCCCGGGCGGTGCGGCTGGCCACCGGAGCCGAACCGCTGTGGTACCGGCCCCCGTACGGCGTCCTGACCGGTGGCCGCTGGCTCGCGGCCGTACGCGCCGGGCTGCGGCCCATCCTGTGGTCGGCCTGGGGGCGGGACTGGTCCCCGAACGCCACCCCGGCCTCGGTGCTCGCCACCCTGCGCGGCGGCCTCCAGGGCGGCGCCACGGTCCTGCTGCACGACACCGACCGGGCGGGCTCCCTCGGCTGCTGGCGCGTCACCCTGGCCGCCCTGCCGCACCTGGTCACCGCGTGCCGTGCGGCAGGCCTCGAGGTGGGTCCACTGGCCGACCACGGAGTGCCGGAACTCCCGGCATCAGGAAGGTGAATCGCTGGTCACAGCCCGGTCCGCAGCCTGATCAGAGTGCCGTCCGCGTCCGCCTGCATCTGGACGACGTCGCACAGCATCCGCACGCCCCACAGCCCGAACCCGGTCTCCGACCCCTCCGGCGGGGTGAAACCCCACAGGGCGTCCGGGTACCAGTGGCCGGGCCCGGCGATCTCGCAGACCAGATCGCCGTCCTCGGTCCACACCCGCAGCTCCGCCGGTGCGCTGCCGTGGCGCAGGGCGGTGTTCGCCACCTCGGCGACGGCGGCGACCATGTTGCGCAGGGCCTCCAGGCCCATGCCGTGGCGACCGCCCCGCTCGGCGATGAAGATCCGTACGGCGTCCAGGTCGGCCCCCTCGACCGGCAGCCGGTCGGCCGTCCGAGGGGTGGCCGGCAGCGCACGGCGGTCGCAGGTGGCGCTGAACGGGCCGGGGGCCAGGTAGTCCAGGCTCTCCTCGGGCCCCTGACCGTCGATGATCTCGGGGTGGGTCCGGCGCGCGTACGTCAGGATCTCGGGGTGCAGCACACGGCGGTCGTAACAGCAGATGGCGCGGGCACCGGAGTGGGCGAACGCCGCGTTCACGATCGACTCGTAGCGCGCCCACTCCACCACCTCCAGCGGAGTGCGCCCCTGCCACACCGGCTCGGCTATCACCCGGACCCGGCGCGGTGACTCGGCCTTCACGAAGGAGTCGTACGCGGCGATGGTCTTCACCGGGTGCTGGTACCAGCTGAGCGCGTCCTCGAACTGCACCGCCGGGGCGTCCTGTCCGAGGGCGTCCCGCAGCGCCGCGATGTTCGACTTGGCCGCGACCACCGCCACCGCGTCGTCGGCCTCCAGGCCCGCGCGCAGGAAGGGCACGCAGACATCGATCACTTCCCCCTCGTCGCGGTAGAGGAACCCGCGGTGCTCCATGGCCTCATGGTGGTCCGCGACGGGGCTGCTCGGGCTGATCATGGGGGCCTCCCTCGGGCCGGGCGGACGGTCAGGCGGAGGTGCCCGACCCCGGTCTGGTGGATCCGGACGGCACAGCGCGCAGTCTGCCACCCTCCCGGCCACCGCGCAGCCGGATCATCGGGTGGTGCGGAATTCCCCCGTTGGCGTGCGTGGACGTGTTCCTGACGGTGAATTAGCATCGCTGAGCGTGACAGAGGTCAAGAGCATTACCGCGAATGGACTCGAGTTCGGCTATCTCGAAGCGGGCCCGGCGGACGCCCCGCTGGCGCTCTGCCTGCATGGCTTCCCCGACACCGCGTACTCCTGGCGCCACCTGCTGCCCGCCCTGGCGGACGCGGGCTACCACGCCGTCGCCCCCTTCCTGCGGGGGTACGCACCCACCGGCATACCCGACGACGGCGCCTACCAGGCGGGCGCCATCGCCTCCGACGCCAACGCCCTGCACGAGGCCTTCGGCGCCGACGGCGACGCGGTGCTCATCGGCCACGACTGGGGTGCCATCGCCGCCTACGGCGCCACCGCCCACGCCCCCGAGCGCTGGCGGCGCGCCGTGACGATGTCCGTGCCCCCGCTGGGCGGCGTGCTGGCCGACTTCTTCGGCTACGACTACGGCCAGTTCAAGCGCTCCTTCTACATCTTCCTGTTCCAGACCCCGCTGGCCGAAGCGGCCGCCGCGGCCCATGACATGGCGCTCATCGACGGCCTGTGGCGCGACTGGTCGCCCGGTTACGACGACTCCGCGCAGGACATCGCGCACGTCAAGGAGAGCCTGAAGGACCCGGCCCACCTCGCCGCCGCGATCGGCTACTACAAGGCCCTGTTCGACCCGACCCGCCACGTGCCGGCCTACGCGGCGGAGCAGGCGGCGATCACCGCCACCGGTGAGCGGCCGATCCTCTTCCTGCACGGCAGCGACGACGGCTGCATCGGCTCCGATGTGATCCACAGCGCCAAGGACCACCTCCCGGCGGGCTCCCGGATCGAACTCGTCGACGGCGCTGGCCACTTCCTGCACCTGGAGCAGCCCGAGCGGATCAACCGCGAGGTGCTGTCCTGGCTCGCGTAGCAGTGACCGGCCGCCGCGTTGGGTATAGCGCGGTCGCATCCCGGTCTACCGCCGCTATACCGCCGGTAATCCGCCCTCTCCGATGCTGGACGCATCGCCAAGCCCCGCCGGTAGAGACGCGTCTGGAGAGGGCCCGTGAACGTCGACCAGCAGCAGCAACCGCACCGCACCGAGGACGAAGCCCTCTACGCCTGGAGCACCTATCAGGTGTCCGGCGGGGTGGAGGGCTCCGGCCCGAGCGGCACCTGCCGTGCGGAGCGGACCGCGCGCGCCTGCCTCGAAGCGGCGCTGCAGGCCGCGGTGGTCCACTCCCACGCGTACTCCTGGGGACAGCTCAGCCGGGTGTCCGCCGACGTCGACCTGCCGTTCCACCTCTGGTCCCGGGCCCCGGTCGCCTGGGCCGAACCGGGACCCAGCGACACGGTCACCTGGCGTCCCGGTCCGGCACCGCATCCGCGGTGACGGACCCGGCGAGCGGGAGAGGCGACGCGGTTTTGAGGTCAGGGGATTCTCGGATGAACAGCAGCGGGCCCGGCATCGGGCTCACCACGGTGGACTGGCGCTCGGCCGACCACGGCCGCCATCCCGGCCACCGGGCGAACCCGGCCCGGGTGTACAACTACCTCGTCGGCGGCAAGGACAACTACCTCGCCGACTACGAACAGGCCCAGCGGTTCCTGCGGATCGCGCCGGAGATCCGGGACACCGCCCTGTCCAACCGCCGCTTCGTGCAGCGGGCGATGGCCGTACTGGCCGACGCCGGGATCAGCCAGTTCCTGGACATCGGCTCGGGCCTGCCCACCACCCCGAACGTGCACGAGATCGCACAGGCGGCCAATCCCCGGTCCCGCGTGGTCTACGTCGACAACGACCCGATCGTGGCCAGCCACGGCCAGGCCCGGCTGACGGTCCCCGGCACCACGATGATCAGTGGCGATCTGTGCGAGCCCGAGAAGATCCTGGCCCATGACGAGGTGCGCCGGCTGCTCGACCCGGGGCAGCCGGTGGGCATCGTGCTCACCTTCATCCTCGACTACCTCGACGACAAGGACGATCCGTACGGCATCGTCGCCCGGCTCATGGACTGGGCCGCCCCCGGCAGCTGTCTGATCCTGTCCCATGTCACCGGCGACTTCACCGACGAGACCCCCGACGACCGGGACTGGGCTCCGCTCAGCGTCAGCCCGGTGACCGCGGCCCCGCGCGACTACGCCGGAATCATGGGCTTCTTCCACGGTCTTGAGCTGCTCGACCCGGGGCTGGTGCAGGTGGCCGCCTGGCGTCCGGGCATCGGTGCCGAACACGACCCGAGCCGGGTGTGGGCGTACGGCGGGGTGGCGCGCAAGCCGTAGCGCCGCAGCGCTCCCGTGCCGCGGTGACGAAGCCCCCGCCCTCAGTGCGGGCCGGGGCCCATCTGCAGCGTCATACAGGCGGGGAAGAGCCCGCTCCAGGTGTGCCCGCGCCAGCTCTCGTACGTACCCGGCCGCTGCCACACCGGCAGCGCCTCGTCCAGATGCGCCCGGCCCTCGGGGAACTTGCCCTGCTCCATGTACGTGATGCCGATCTCGTACATCGCGAAGCCCTGGTGGTGGACGTCGCCGGTCCGCCGGGCGTGCTCCAGGCTCTCCTTGAAACACGTCAGGGCGTCCTCGGAGTGGCCGAGGCCGCGGTGGGCGCGGCCCAGGTTGCCCAGGCCGATCACCTCGGCCGCGAGGTCCCCGGTGTCCCGGGCCAGTGCGAGCTGACGCCGCTGCACCGCGATGGCCTCCTCGAACAGCCCCAGTTCGGACAGCGCGTCGGCCAGGTTGCACAGCGACCGCTGCTCGCCCCTCGGATGGCCGATGGCGCGCCAGATCTCCAGCGCCGATTCCAGGGTGGCCCGCATCTCGTCGTAGCTGTGCTGCAGCCAGTGCGCGCCGGAGAGGTGATCCAGCGCCCACGCCTGGCTCTCCAGATCGCCCAGCCGCCGGGCGGCCCCGATCGCCAGCTCGTTGACCGTCTGCAGGTCCTGGGCGTGCGCCCGTGGATACAGGAACCACTGCAGCGCCTGGGCCAGCCGGATGCCGAGCCGGGCGAGCGCGTCGGACTGGGTGACGGCGTGGGCGACGGCGGCCACCAGATTGCCCGCCTCGGCCTTCAGCCACGCCTCCGCCTCCGTGTGGTCCCGCAGCGGGATCACGGTGCCCTCGACCGGATGGCGGGGCCAGGGGCGGCGCGGGTCGAGCAGGGCGACCGCCCGCTGGGTGGTGGCCACGTACGCCGACATCGCCCGCTCCAGCGCCGCGGCGGGCTCGGCCTCGGGCTCCTCCTGCTCGGCCCGTTCCGAGGCGAACAGCCGGAGCAGATCGTGCATGTGGTACCGGACCGAGTCCGGGCTCTCCAGCAGCTGCGCGTCGACCAGCCGCTCCAGCGCGTTCTCGGTGCGGTCGGCCGACTGGTCCAGCAGCGCGGCCGCCACCGGCACGCTCACGTCCTGCCCGGGCACCACGCTCAGCAGCCGGAAGGCGCGTACCGCGTCCGCGTCGTCGGAGCGTCCGCCGAGCCGGAAGGCGTCGTAGCTCACCTCGAAGCTGGTCCGCACGGCCAGGTCGCCGAAGCGCAGCTCGTCCAGCCTGCCTCGGGCGTCGGTCAGTTTGGCCACCAGGGTGCGCAGCGGCCACGCCGGGCGGGCGGCCAGCCGGGCGCCCGCGATCCGCAGCGCCAGCGGCAGACGGCCGCACAGCCGGGTGATCTCCTCGGCCTCCGCGCGCTCGGCCCGCACCCGCTCCACCCCGACGATCCGCTCCAGCAGCGCCACGGCCTGGTCGTGCGGGAGGACGTCCAGATGCAGATGGGTGGCGCCCTCCAGGGTGGTCAGCATCTCGCGGCTGGTGACCAGCGCGGCGCAGTCGGGCCCGGCGGGCAGCAGCGGGCGGACCTGGTCCACGGAGGCGGCGTTGTCGAGGATGACCAGCAGCCGACGGCCCGCCACCAGCGAGCGGAACTGGGCCGACGCCTCGTCCGTATCGCCCGGCACGCTCGACCCGTCCACGCCCAGGGCGCGCAGGAACCGGCCCAGCACTTCGGCCGGTTCGAGGGGTGAGAGCCCGGCGGTGGTGCCGTGCAGATCGACGTAGAGCTGGCCGTCCGGGAACCGCTCGGCGAGCTGGTGCGCGGCGTGGATGGCCAGCGTGGACTTGCCGACGCCGCCGGTGCCGTCGATGGCCGCGATCACCACGGGCCCGCTCTGGTCGCCCGGGTTTCCCCGGCCCTCGTGGTCTCCGTCGTCCCCTTGAGCGCCTTGATCGCCTTGGTCGCTTTGATTGAGGAGCGCCTGGATCACCGCCACCTCGCCATGGCGGCCGGTGAACGCCTGGCTGGCGGGCGGCAGTTGGCGAGGGCCCCGGGCGGCCGCGCGTCGCATGGCCGGGGTGGCGGGCTTCTCCTCCTTGCGGGGAGCCGGGGGCGCCAGCAGGGCGGCGTCGGCGGTGAGGATCTGCTGCTGGAGCCGCTGCACCGGCGGAATCGGCTCCACCCCGAGGTCCTCGGCCAGCAGCCGGTGCAGATCGCGGTAGGCGGCCAGGGCGTCGGCCTGCCGCCCGGAGCGGTAGAGGGCCAGCATCAGACGGCCGCGCAGCCCCTCGCGGTACGGATGCTCGGCGGTCAGCGCCTCCAGCTCGCCCAGGACGTCGGTGTGCCGCCCGCAGCGCAGATCGGCGTCGATACGGGCGTCCACGGCCTGCAGCCGGAGTTCCCCGAGCCGGGTGGTCTCCGCCTCCACGGACGGGGTGGCGGGCACGTCCGTGTACGGCGTGCCCCGCCACATCACCAGCGCCTCGCGCAGCCGCTCGGCCGCGTCCTCGGGGGACTCGGCGTCCCGGTCCAGTCCGCGCCGCCCCTCCTCGACCAGCTGCTCGAACCGGTGCGCGTCGAAGTCGGCCGCCTCGACGGCCAGTCGGTAGCCGTGTGCTTTGTAGCCCTGCTTGTCGGTGATCAGGGCCTGACCGGAGGCGTCACCGAGGCTCTGCCGGAGCCGCGAGACATACGTCTGCAGCAACTTGGCCGCGCTCTGCGGTGCCTGGCCCTCGCCCCACAGCTCGTCCAGGAGCCGTTCGGCCGGGACGGTCCGGTTGGCGTGGCACAGCAGCACCGCGAGCAGCATCCGCCACTTCGCCGGGCCGAGGGTCGTCCATCGCTCCCCGTCCCACAGCTCAAGTGCCCCAAGGACCCGGTATCGCACCCGTAACCTCCGAGGCCCCCTGCCACAGCCCGGCCTCTGTCTCGTCGGCCCGTGCGGACCGTTCGGCCCGTGCGGACCGTTCGGCCCGTGCGGACCGTCAACTCGTTGCCTCGGTAACGGTATACCTCACCCTTGGCCATGGCTGCGGCGATATCCCGGCATCCGTCAGAAGGGGCGGTCCCCCTCGATGGCCACCCGCTCGGCCACGCGCGGGTGCGGCGCGTAGTCGTTGACCGCGTAGTGCTGGGTGGCGCGGTTGTCCCAGAACGCCACGTCGCCGGGCTGCCACCGGAAGCGCACCTGGTACTCCGGGACCTGCGCCTGACGGCACAGATAGGCCAGCAGCCGGTCGCTCTCCTCCCGGTCCAGGCCGGTGATCCGGGTGGTGAAGGAGGTGTTCACGAAGAGCATCCGCCGCCCGGTCTCCGGGTGGACGCGCACCACCGGGTGCTCGACGGGCGGGAACACGTCCTGGAACGGGGCGAGCCGCTCGGGGCCGAAGAAGCGGGAGAAGCCGGGGATGAAGTCGTGCACGGCAGTGGCGCCGTCGATCCGGTCCCGCACCTCCTGGGGCAGGTTGTCGTACGCGGCGGCCATGTCCGCCCACATGGTGTCCCCGCCGACGGGCGGGACCTCGCGCAGCTGGAGCACGGCGCCGAGCGCGGGCCGCTCCCGGAAGGTGACATCGGCGTGCCACACGTTCTCGAAGGTGACGGGCGCGCCCTCGCTCTTGTCGAAGCGGACCACGTCCTCGCTCGAACCGCTGACCAGCAGGGGGTTGGTCTCCAGCGCACCCCAGTGCCGGGCGAAGCCGCGCTGCTGCGCGGAGGTGAGGTGGGCGCCGCGGAAGAAGAGCACCTTCCACTCCAGCAGGGCGCGGTTCAGCTCCTCGCGCAGCCCCGGATCCAGCGGCCGGGAGAGGTCCGCCCCGCGGATCTCGGCCCCGATGACGCGCCCCTGGGGCACCAGCTCGAAGCGCTCGTACGGGCGGTCCTGCCACCCCTCGGGCACCCGGCGCAGCGTGCGCGGTCCCTCGTACAGGCCGCCCGAGGGGATGCGCGCGTCGCGCAGCACCGGCGGGTTCGGCGGAGTGTCGATGACGGTCATGGTGTTCTCCTCATGCGTGACACGGCGGCGGTGGAGCCGCGGGGACGGATGGCAGAGAAGCCCTCGCGCCGCGCACGGGGGAGCCCCGGCGGGATGCGGTACGGATCATCGTGGACGTGCGCTCGACGGCGTCAGCGGGTCCGGGAGTGTCAGGAAGCAGTCCGGGCGCGGGCCTGGCGGCACGTGACGGCTCTCACGAGGGCCGGGGAAGGCCGACTAGAGGCCCGAGCGCTCACAGCCGGTCCGATCCGGGGCGCGAAGGTGTCCCGTCGTCTCGAACCAGTTCCTGATCATGGGCCAATGATGGGATCCGCCGTTCACCGCTGTCAATGGGCTGCGGGGGCCTGGTCGTCCAGTACGCGGCGGGCGCGCTCGGCCAGCGTGGGGCGGGCGCGGGCGACCAGGGCGCGCCCGGCCGGACCGCTCGGGCCGCCCGCCCGCCACGCGAACACCAGCCGCCCGCGCATCGACGGCCGCGTGATGCGGACCGTCCGCAGCCGGTCCGCCCGCGCCTCGGCGAACGAACCGGGCAGGATCGCCGCGCCAAGTCCCCGCTCGGCGAACTGGGCGAGCACCTCCGGATCGCTCGCCTCGAAGGCGATGTGCGGCGCGAACCCGGCGGCCGCGCACGCCTCGTCGAGCCGGGTGCGCAGCCCCGTACCGGGCGGCAGGCTGATCAGGGGCCGCCCGCGCAGGGTGTCCAGTGAGATGGCGGAGTGCACGGCCAGCTCATGGCCGTGTCCGACCGCCGCGACGATCGGCTGGTCGGTGAGCACCTGCATCTCGATCCCGGGCGGCGTGTGTCTGCCGACGCTGACGATCGCCGCGTCGAGCCGCCCCGTCCGCAGGCCCTCCAGGAGCTGGTCCGAGTTGGCCTCGGACAAGGTGATCTCCACCGCCGGGTGGGCGTCGTGGAACTCGGCCAGCAGGTCCGGCAGATCGGCGGTGTGCGACGTCACCGTGCCCACGGCCACCTGCCCCCGCAGCAGCCCGGTCAGCTCGTCCACCGCTTGCCGCGCGCCCTCCACCGCCGCCAGCGCCGCCCGCGCGTACGGCAGGACGGCCTCGCCCGCCTCGGTCAGCCGCACCGAGCGGCCCGAGCGGTCCAGCAGCTCCTGGCCCAGCTCTCGCTCCAGCCGCCGGATCTGGGCGCTCACCCCGGGCTGGGCCACATGCTCCCGCTCGGCGGCCCGGGTGAAGTTCCGCTCCTCGGCCACCGCCACGAAGTACGCGAGCTGACGCAGTTCCATAAGCAATGATTCTAGCAACCAGACCTACCATCTCTTGGACTTCTGATCCCGGCGGCCGGACAGTGGAAGCAGGACACACAGAGCAGGACACAGCGGAGCAGGACACAGAAGGACACAGGAGGGCCCGACATGACAGGGACGACGCGCGAACGCGCCACCATCCCCGAGGACTTGACCCGGCTGTTCGTCGAGCGCGCCAACGCCGGTGACGCCGAGGGCATGGCAGAGCTGTACGCACCCGACGCGGTGCTCGCGTACCCGCCGGGGTCCGTGACCGTCGGCCGGGAGGGCATCCGCGCCGTGTGCCAGGCCCTGCTCGACCACACGACGGAACCCTTCCGGCTGGAGGAGCCGCTGCCCACCGTCCACTACGGCGACCTCGCCCTCACCTCGACCCCGTCCGGCGACAACACCGGCGGCCGGGTGCAGGTCGTCCGCCGTGAGCCGGACGGCAGCTGGCTGCGCGTCATCGACCGCCCGGAGATCCGCCCCGTGGCCGGGCGATGAGCGTCCTCATCGCCGGAGCGGGCATCGGCGGGCTGACCGCCGCGCTCAGCCTCCACGCCGCGGGCATCGAGGCCACCGTCATGGAGAGCGCCCGGGAGATCCGCCCGCTCGGCGTCGGCATCAACCTGCTGCCCCACGCCGTACGGGAGCTGACCGAACTCGGCCTCGGCGACGCGCTCGCCGACCTCGGCGTGGCCACCGCCGAGAACGTGTACGCCGACCGGCGCGGCCACCGGATCTTCAGCGAGCCGCGCGGCGTGGCCCAGGGCTACCGCTGGCCGCAGTACTCGATCCACCGAGGGGAGCTGCAACTGATGCTCCTCGCGGCGGTCCGGGACCGGCTGGGCCCCGGCGCGATCCGCACCGGAGCGCGGGTGACGGGCTTCGGACACGGCCCGGGGGAGACCGTCCGGGTGCGGGTGCTCGACCGCGCCACCGGCACGGTCGGGGAACAGGAAGCGGAGGCGCTCATCGGCGCCGACGGGCTGCACTCGGCGGTGCGCGCCGAACTCCACCCGGACGGCGGGCCGTTGCTGTGGTCGGGCGTGCGGATGTGGCGGGGTACGACGAAGGCCGCGCCGTTCCTCACCGGCCGCTCGGCGGCCATCGTGAGCGACGGGGACGCCGAGCTGATCGCGTACCCGATCGGCCGCGACCGGATCAACTGGGTGTGCCTGGTGAGGCTCGCCGAACCGGGCCCGCTCCCCGGGGACGCGGCCTGGAACCGCGCCGGGAGGGTGGCCGATGTGCTGCCGTACTACGCGCACTGGACACTCGGCTGGCTCGATGTGCCCGCCCTGCTGGCCGACTGCGGCGAGATCCTGGAATACCCGATGGCCGACCGGGACCCGCTGCCGTCCTGGGGGAGCGGCCGGGTCACCCTCCTCGGCGACGCCGCGCACCCGATGTACCCGGTGGGTGCCAACGGCGGGTCCCAGGCCATCGTCGACGCCCGGGTCCTGGCGTACGAACTCTCCGGGCCGGACGGGGTACGCACCGGGCTGGCCCGCTACGAGGCCGCCCGCCGCGACGCGACGGCCGCCGTCGTACGGGCGAACCGGGCGATGCACCGCGACGGCGGCAGCGGCCCACGCGAGCTGGCCCGGATCACCGACACCTATCGGCGCGCCACCGGAAGCGAGGTGGAGACGCTGAACACCCGCCCGTCCCTGACCCGCGGCTGAGTACTAGGCACGCAGATAGGCGAGCACCGCCAGGACCCGCCGGTGGTCGTCGGGGGCGTCGGGCGGCAGGTCGAGCTTCAGCAGGATGCCCGCGATGTGCTTGGCCACGGCCGCCTCGGTGACGACGAGACGGCGGGCGATCGCCGCGTTGGACCGGCCCTCCGCCATCAGCGCCAGCACCTCGCGCTCCCGTGGTGTCAGCCGGGCCAGCGGATCGCGGCGGCGGGCGAGGAGCTGGCGCACGACCTCGGGGTCGACGACGGTGGCGCCCGCCGCGACCCGGGCGACGGCGTCGGCGAACTCCTCGACGTCACCGATGCGTTCCTTGAGGAGATAGCCCATGCCCGCGCCGTCGCGGCGGTCCTCCAGCAGCTCCTCGGCGAAGGTCTGCTCGACGTACTGGCTGAGCACGAGGACCGCCAGGTCCGGCTGCCCGGCCTGGAGCTGGCGGGCCGCCCGCAGCCCCTCGTCCGTGAAGCCGGGCGGCATCCGCACATCGGCGATGACCAGGTCCGGCCGGTGCTCCCGGGCGGCCGCCAGCAGTCCCGGGCCGTCGCCGACGGCGGCCGGTACCCGGTGGCCGAACCGGCCCAGCAGATGGACCAGGCCCTCGCGCAGCACGACGGCGTCCTCGGCGATCACGATACGGAGGGGCTGTGGCACGGACGGCACGGGATCTCCGCTCTCAGGAGGGTGGGCCCGCCGGGTGGGCTGGACAGCAGCATTCTGCCGTCCGCGGCGGCGATACGGTCGGCGAGCCCGACAAGTCCCGTACCGGGGCCGGGGGCGGCGCCGCCGACCCCGTCGTCCTCGATCTCGAAGCACAGCACACCGTCGTGGAGCCGGGCGGCGATCCGGCCACGTCCGGCACCGCTGTGCTTGGCCATGTTGCTCAGGCCCTCGGCGGCCACGAAGTACGCGGTGGATTCCACGGCGGGCGGCAGCCGCCCCGGAAGGTCGATGTCGAGGTCGACGGGGATCGGGGAGCGCCCCGCGATGTCCCGTACGGCGGCGGGCAGCCCGCGTTCGGTGAGGACCTGCGGATGGACCCCGCGGATCAGCTCCCGCAACTCGGCCAGCGCCTCCTTGGCCAGGCCGTGCGCCTCCCCGACCTCCTTCGCCGCCTCGCTGCCGGGCGGCAGGGCGAGGGTGGCCAGGCCCAGTTTCATGGTGAGCGCCACCAGCCGCTGCTGTGCCCCGTCGTGCAGATCGCGCTCGATGCGGCGGCGTTCGGTCTCGAAGGCGTCGACCAGCCGGGCCCGGGAGCGCACCACCTCGCGCAGCTCGTGGTCCCCGGGAGCCAGCACGGCCCGGGCGACGGTGGCGCGCGCCGTGGCCCACGCGCCGATGGGCCAGGCGGCCACGGGCAGCAGCAGGGCGCCCGCCACCGGGCCCGCGACCGTCTGCCAGGGCGTGGCGGTCGGCTGGAAGGGGGTGAGGAGCAGCCCACCGGGGATGCCCAGGGACACCAGGACGACGGCGAGGTCGGCCCAGCCGACGGCCAGGACGGAGACCGCGCCGTAGCCGACCGTCCGCCAGGTGTCCGGCGGGCGCGGCAGACCGGGTACGACGAGGGCGAGCCGACGGTGCTCGAACGGACCCGCGAGCGCGACCGCGAAGGCCACGATCAGAAGCCCGCAGACCACCCGGGCCACCAGCCCGATGGGCGCCGCGAGAAGTCCGCCCAGCCCGACGTAGACGACGGCCGCGAACAGCCCGCCGGACAGCAGATAGCCCACCGCTCGCCAGGGGCGGCCGGTGCGCAGCGGCCCGCGCGGGCCGCGGGTGAGGACCGTGGAAGGGATACGGGGGAACACGGGATCCGACGGTAGCGGGGCCGCGGCCTCTTGGCGGTAGTGCCAGGTGGAGTACGCGTACTCGCCCTCGCGCCCATGTGCCGTGCCCTGCGGACGAGTTGGCTGGACCCATGACCACGACACCCATCGCCCGGGTCACCGCCCCGGTCGAACTGCGCTCGGTGACCAGACGCCATGGCACCGGAGAACACGCCGTCACCGCCCTCGACGCGGTGACGATCGGCTTCGGCGCGGGCACCATGACCGCCGTCATGGGCCCCTCCGGCTCCGGCAAGTCCACCCTGCTGCACTGCGCGGCGGGCATCGAACGGCCCACGTCCGGGGAGGTGCTGATCGACGGTACGGAGCTGGGCGGGCTCGACGAGAACGCGCTGACGCTGCTGCGCCGGGACCGGGTCGGCTTCGTCTTCCAGTCCTTCAACCTCGTCTCGGCGCTGACCGCGGCCCAGAACGCCGAACTGCCGCTGCGGCTGGCCGGGCGCCGCCCCGCCGGGGACGAGGTGGCCGAGGCGCTGGCCCGGGTCGGCCTCGCGGACCGGGCCGGGCACCGGCCGGGCGAACTGTCGGGCGGACAGCGGCAGCGGGTCGCGATCGCGAGGGCGCTGATCACGCGGCCCGCCGTCCTCTTCGCCGACGAGCCGACCGGGGCGCTCGACACCCGGACCTCCCGGACGGTGCTGCGGATGCTGCGCGAACTGGTCGACGCCCAGGGCCAGACGGTGGTCATGGTCACCCACGATCCGATGGCGGCCGCCTACGCGGACCGGGTGGTGCTGCTCTCGGACGGGCGGCTCGCGGGCGAACTGCCGGATACGGCTGGCGCGGAGGCGATCGCGGCACGGACCGCCGCCCTGGAGGTGCGGTAATGATCGCGATGGCGACGGTGCGTGAGCGCTGGACCTCCTTCCTGGGCGCCTTCGTGACCACGGCGATGGGCGTCGCGGTGATCACACTGAGCGCGCTGATCCTGCTGTCCGGCGGCCCCGGAGTGCCCGAGCGGCTGGCGGGGGCGCCGGTGCTGGTACGCAGCCCCGAAGGGGCCCGGACCAGCGGGGTGTTCGCGCAGAACCCGCCGTGGGCCCCGGAGCGGGCCGAGCGGCTGCGGCGCGCCCTGGCGGACCTCCCCGGCGTCGCGGCGGCGGTCGCCGACCGGTCCTTCTACGCCCAGGCGACCGGCACCCGGCAGCGGGCGGGGGAGCGGCAGGGCCACGGCTGGCCGAGTGCGGCGCTCGCCTCGTACGGACTCCGCGCGGGCGGCCCACCGGTGGCCGACGACGACATCGTCGTGGACCGGGCCCTCCGGCACGCGCCCGGCGACCGGATCACGGTGCTCACCGCGCGCGGACCGGGGCGCTTCACCGTGTCCGGGACGATGGACGGCCCCGGCTACTGGACCACCGGCCACCGGGCCGCCGAACTCGCGGGCGGGGTCAGGACGATCGGACTGGTCCTGAAGCCCGGCGCCGACGCCGGTGCGGTCGCGGCCGCCGCGCGCGGGACCGTCGGCGGCGCGGGTACGGTGCTGCGCGGGGCCGCCCGCGACGAACTGGCCCCTCCGCAGGACGAGATGACCCGCTGGATCGGCGCCCAGGTCCTCACCGCCATGACCGCGCTCTCCGCGTTCGTCACCGTTCTCGTCGTGTCCTCGGGCTTCGCGTTCACCGTCGCCCAGCGGCGGCGTGACCTCGGCCTGCTGCGCACCATCGGCGCCACCCCGCGCCAGCTGCGTCGCCTGCTGTACGGGGAGGCGCTCACGGTGGGCGCCATCGGCGGCGCGGCGGGCGCGCCGCTGGGCGCTCTGCTCGCGTCCCCGCTGGCCGGGGTGTTCGTCGACGCGGGGTTCCAGCCGCCCGGGTTCGAGGTCCGGACGCGGGCCTGGGTGCTCGCCGCGGCCTTCGCGCTGGGTCTGCTGGTGGCGCTGGCCGGGGTCTGGTCGGCGTCGCGGCGGGCGGCGCGGATCGCACCGCTGGAGGCGATGCGCGAGGCGGAGGTGGACAGCCGCCCGATGACCCGGCGCCGGTGGGTCACCGGGGCGGTGGCCACGGCGCTGGGCCTGGCGTGCGCGGTCGGCACCGCCTTCGCGGGGCCCGACGCCATGGTGCTGCTGTGCCTGGGCGCCGCGATGGGGCTGACCACCGGCCTCACCCTGCTCATCCCGGCACTGGTCGGCCCGGTGGCCGGGGCGCTGACCCGGCCGCTGGCCCGCCGCCCGGGGGCCGTCGCCCTGCTGGTCCGCGCGAACATGGTCACCGCCGTCCGCCGTACCTCCGCGACCGTCGCTCCCGTACTGGCCACCGTCGCCTTCGCCACGCTGATCACCAGCGCGGTGCAGACCACCGCGGCCGCCGATGCCGCCGGGCGGGCCGCTGCGGTGCGGGCCGAGGCGGCGGTCGCCCCCAGCGGCACACCGGGCCTGTCGGACGCGGCGGCCGCCGGGGTCCGGGGGACGGCTCTGCTGTCGACCACGGTCTACGGCGGCCAGGGCGGCCCGGCGCTGTCGGCGGCCGGGGTGTCGCCCGGCTTCGGCCGCGTATACGGGACGCCCGCGCCACGGGCCCGGACGGCCGTCGTCACCCGGGCCGTGGCCGTGGCCCACGGCTGGCGCCCGGGCCGGACCGCCGCGCTGACCTTCGAGGACGGCCGTACGGTACGGCTGCGGGTCCTCGCGGTGGCGGACGACTCCCTGCCGTACCAGCTCTTCCTCCCGCGCGAGCTGGTGCGTGCCCACGATCCCTCGGCGCTGGCCGACGTCGTCTACCGCACCGGCGGCCCACCGGCCCGGCCCGCGCCCGGACTGGGCGTGCGCGAGGTGCCGGTGGCGGAGTACGCGGCCGTGGCCGACGCCGAGGACGACCGGCTGGTCCGTATCTTCACCCTGATCCTGACCGCCATGACCTCGGGGTACACCGCGATCGCCGTCGCCGCCACGCTGCTCGCCGCCACCGTGGACCGGGCCCGCGACCTGCACACCTTGCGGCTGTCCGGCGCGACCCGCCGACAGGTGCTGCTGGCCGTCGCGGGCGAGACGGTCTGCGTCGTGGCCCTCGGCGCGGCCCTGGGGGTGGCGGTGGCCGCGCCCGTCCTGCTCGGCATGGTCCACGGGCTGGGCACCGCCCTCGGTGTCCCGGTCGCACTGGAGGTGGCCTGGCCGTGGGTGGCGGTCGCGGCCGGCGGATGTCTGCTGCTGGGAGTGGCGGCGGCGGTGCTCCCGGCCCGGGTCGGCTTGCGCGGGGGTGCGCTGGCGGGCCGGTGAACTCGCCCTTAGCTTGGGAGAGGCAGCGAATTCGCGGACGGTTCGGTGCGGCGGCGCGGAACCCCGGTGCGGGGAGGTCCGGATGGGGTCCGTCTCCTTCCTGCTCATCGTAGTGATCATCACGGCGCTGGCCTTCGACTTCACCAACGGATTCCATGACACGGCCAACTCCATGGCCACCTCCATCGCCACCGGCGCGCTGTCCCCCCGGATCGCCGTCACCGTCGCCGGAGTGCTGAACCTGGCGGGTGCGTTCCTGTCCACCGAAGTGGCCAAGACGATCTCCAACGGCATCGTGGACGATGGCCGGGTCTCCTTGGCGATGATCTTCGCGGGGCTGGTGGGGGCGATCCTGTGGAATCTGATCACCTGGCTCGTCGGGCTGCCCTCCAGCTCCTCCCACGCCCTCTTCGGCGGGCTGATCGGGGCGGTGTGGGTAGGGGCGGGGGGATCAGCGGTGCGGTTCGCCGAGATCCTCGAAAAGATCGTGATCCCGGCGATCGCCTCCCCGCTGGTGGCCTGCGTGGTGGCCACGCTCGCCACGTATCTGGCCTACGTGATCACCCGCCGCGCCGCGCGCGGGGCGGTCCGCACGGGCTTCCGCGCGGGCCAGGTCGGATCGGCGTCCCTGGTGGCCCTGGCCCACGGGACCAATGACGCGCAGAAGACGATGGGTGTCATCACCCTGTCCCTCATCTCCGCCGGGGTGCTCGGCCATGGCAGCGGGCCGCCGTGGTGGGTGGTGCTGACCGCGGGGCTCGCGATCTCCCTGGGCACGTACGCCGGGGGGTGGCGGATCATCCGGACCATGGGCCGGGGGCTGACCGACATCCAGACCCCGCAGGGGTTCGCGGCCGAGACCAGCGCCACCGCGGTCATCCTGTCCTCGTCCCATATGGGTTTCGCGCTGTCCACCACCCAGGTCTGCACGGGCAGCATTCTGGGCGCCGGGCTCGGCCGCAAGCTGGCCCAGGTGCGCTGGGGGATCGCCGGGCGGATCGCGGTCTCCTGGCTGCTCACCCTGCCCGCGGCGGCGGCCGTGGGAGGCGTCGCGGCCTGGGTCGCCGACCGGGGCGACGCGGGCGTGGCCCTGGTGGCGAGCATCGCGGTGGTGGCGGCCGCGGCCTTCTACGCGCTCTCCCGCCGCCGCCCGGTCAACTCGGACAACGTCAACGAGCTGCCCGCCGCCGAACGCCCGGAGCACTCCGTGCGCCCGGCGGCATGACCCGGGACCACGGACTTCTTAGCCCTGATCAGGGACGGCGCGGCGAAGGAGGCGGGCGCGATGGACGTCGAGTGGGGCATCCTCGGAGGGGTCTTCGGAGTCAGCCTGGGGATCACCGTCGTGGTGGTCGTGATGTTCTCGCTCGGCATCGCCGCCTGGGCCCGCGCCTCGGGCGAGACCCCCGGCGCGGGTGACCTCGACGGCCGGGCCCCGGACCGGGGCTGGGCGGCCGCGCCGACCCGGGGCAGGGGGAAGGGGGCCGCGGCCGTCGCGGTGGTGTGCTTCGCCGCCTGCCTGGCGGTCGCCGCGTACGGCATCGACCTGATCGTCCCGGGCTGATCGGACCGCCGCGTCTGGGACCATGGGAACTCGCAACAGCGCCGCCGGGACCAGGGCGGCGCGCGTCCCCCTTGGGAGTACACACGGTGTCAGCCGGAGCCGAAGCCCCGATATCCGACGCGGTCCGCCCCGATCTGCGGGCCGACTGCGCCAACTGTTTCGGGCTGTGCTGTGTGGCCCTGCCCTTCGCGGCCTCGGCCGACTTCGCCGTCGACAAGGCGGCCGGGCAGCCCTGCCACAACCTGCGGACCGACTTCCGCTGCGGTATCCACTCCCAGCTGCGCGAGAAGGGCTTCGCGGGCTGCACCGTCTTCGACTGCTTCGGCGCCGGGCAGAAGGTCTCGCAGACCACGTTCGAGGGCCGCGACTGGCGGGCGCACCCGGGGACCGCGTCCTCCATGTTCGCCGTCCTCCCCGTGATGCGGCAGCTCCATGAACTCCTCTGGTACCTCACCGAAGCCCTCACCCTCCCCGCGGCCCGCCCGCTCCACGGCGAGCTGCGCGAGGCGCTCCGTACCACCGAGCAGCTGACCGAGGGCGGCGCCGACGACATCCTCGCCCTGGACGTGGCCGCCCACCGGGACGGTGTCAACGCGCTGCTGCTGCGGACGAGCGAACTGGCCCGGGCCCGGGCCCGGACCGGGCGCCGGGGCAAGGCGAAGAACCACCGGGGAGCCGATCTCATCGGGGCCCGGCTCCGGGGCGCCGATCTGCGCGGCGCGAGCCTGCGCGGGGCCCTGCTCATCGCGGCCGACCTGACCGGCGCCGACCTGAGCGCCGCCGATCTGATCGGGGCCGACCTCCGCGACGCCTCCCTCGGCGGTGCCGATCTGACCGGCGCCCTCTTCCTCACCCAGGCCCAGCTGAACGCCGCCCGGGGCGACGCCGCCACCCGGCTGCCGTCCGCCCTGACGCGCCCCGCGCACTGGTAGCGGATCCCCCGCCCCGGTGTGAAACCCTGGCTGCCATGTCCGAACCCGCCGACGCGCCCGTGATCCTCGGTGACGAACCCGGATCGTTCGCCCGGAGTGTGCTGACCGAGCGGCATCCGGCGCTCATCGAGAAGGTACGGGACGCCTTCCCGTACGGACCCGACCAGCACCGCGCACTCGACGCCCTGCGCCACGAGCACGCCGAGGGCGTCATCACCCCGCTCGACCCGGGCGCGCACGACCACGACCGGTGGCAGAGCTGGGGGCGGGACTACGTCGGCCGCTCGTGGTTCGACGTCCCCTTCCTCTGGATCGAGAGCTACTTCTACCGCCGACTCCTGGATGCCGTCGGCTACTTCGGCGACGGGCCCTGGCAGGGCATCGACCCGTTCCGGCCCTTCAAACAGGCCGAGCTGGACACCCCCGAGACCGCCCGGGAACTGACCGCGCTCGACCAGATCCTGGACCGCTCCGCCGACGAGGCGGGGGACGCGCTGCTGCACGGGGCGCTCTGGGGCAACCGCGCGGACCTCGGCTTCCACGTCACCTCCGGCGGCGCCGCGTCGTCCGAGGCGGAACCGCTGGTGGCCGACGAGTCGGCGGCGCTGTGGCGGCTGCTGCCCGCCGGTGCCCCGGCCACGGTGTGCCTGGTCGCCGACAACGCGGGCCGCGAACTCCTCCCCGACCTGGTCCTCATCGACCATCTGCTCCGCCACGGGCGCGCCGAGCGGGTCGTCCTGCAGGTGAAGCCGTACCCGTACTACGTGTCCGACGCCACCACCGCCGACGTCGTCGACTGTCTGCGCCAGCTGGCGCGTGCCGAGGGCGCGGCGGGCGAGGCCGGGGCGCGGCTGTGGGCGGCGATGGCGGACGGGCGGCTCACTGTCCGGGCGCACGACTTCTTCTGCGCGCCGCTGCCGTACGCCCAGATGCCGGACGGTCTGCGGCGGGAGTTCGCGGAGGCCACCGTCACCGTGCTGAAGGGCGACCTGAACTACCGCCGCCTCGTCGGCGACCAGCTGTGGTCCCCGACCACCCCGTTCGCCGACCGCACCGCGTACTTCCCCGGTCCGGTGGCCGCCCTGCGCACCCTGAAGTCGGACGTCATCACCGGCCTCGACGCGGACACCGAGGCCGCGCTGGACGCGCGTGAGCGCCACTGGCGTACCGCTGGCACCCACGCGCTGATCCAGGTACGGAGCTGACCACCCCGGGGTTCCTCAGGCGCGCCCGGAACCCCGGTACAGCTCCAGCTCGCCGTCGAGTTCCACGGCGAGCACGGTCGCGTGGCCGTCCAGATCGGCGGCCGCGGGCGGGTCGATCCACAGCACCCCCGGCACCTCGTGGAGCCCGCCGATGACCCGGTGCTCCAGCGGGGTGCCGGTGCCGAGCACCCGGACCCGGCGGACCGGCGTGCGCAGGCCCCGCACGCCGATGGGGCCGCGCGGGATGTCGAAGACGGTCAGATAGAGGGTGCGGCGGTCGGCCGCGAGGGTGCTCGGGCCGTAGTGGTGTCCGGCGGGCAGCCCCGCCACCGTGCCGTACACGGCCTCCGCGTGGCGGGCGATCCAGTCGCCCATGCCCTCCAGCCGCTCGATCTGCTCGGCCGGGATCGTGCCGTCCTCCTTCGGGCCCACCGACAGCAGCAGGTTGCCACCGGCGCCGATGGTCTCGGCGAAGTAGCGGATCAGCTGCCCGGTCGACTTGTAGTTGTGGTCGTGGTGCTGGAAACCCCAGGAGTCGTTGAAGGTCAGGCACAGCTCCCAGGGCCCGGTGGGCGGTTCGATCGGCACGCCCTGCTCCGGCGTCGCGTAGTCGCCCTCGCTGAGCATGCGCGCGTTCAGCACACAGTCCGGCACCTGCGCGCGGATCAGCGCCGCCAGCTCCCGGATCCCCCACTGCTCCTCGGCGCGCTCCCACTCGCCGTCGAACCAGAGCAGATCGGGGCGGAAGCGGCTGGTCAGCTCGTGCACCTGGGCGTCGCGGTAGGCGAGGTAGCGCGCCCAGGCCACCAGGTCCGCCGCTTCCTCGGGGACCTCGGCGTACGGATTGTTCTCCTGCTCCGGGGGCCTGCCCGCGTAGCGGGTGGTGGC
This sequence comes from Streptomyces sp. NPDC059850, assembly GCF_042731515.1. NCBI lineage: Bacteria > Bacillati > Actinomycetota > Actinomycetes > Kitasatosporales > Streptomycetaceae > Streptomyces > Streptomyces sp. NPDC059850. The sequence continues at coordinate 104,823 of NZ_JBHWJI010000021.1, read as the reverse complement.
GTAGTCGGGGTGGTTCCAGTCGCTGTGCGAGTAGTACAGCCCGACCTTCAGCCCCTCGGCGCGCAGCGCGTCCACGTACGGGGCGACCAGGTCGCGGCCCGCCGGGGTGTGCCGTACGACGTTCAGGTCGCCCTCGGCGGTGTCCCACAGGGCGACGCCGTCGTGGTGGCGGCTGGTGAGCACCGCGTAGCGGGCCCCCGCGCGGGCGAACAGCCGGGCCCACGCGGCGGGGTCGTAAGCGGCGGCGGTGAACCCGTCGAGCTGTGCCATGTACTGGTCGTGCGGGATGTCGCCCTCGAAGAACGACCACGACTCCTGCACACCGTCGACGGCGTAGACGCCCCAGTGGATGAAGATGCCGAACTTGGCGTCGGGGAACCAGGGTTGCATGGCCATGTGGTCAGCTCCTGCTGAACCGGAGGGTGAGGATCTGGAAGGGCCGCAAGGACACGGTGACGCTGCCGTCCTCGTGCGCGGTGACGGGCTCGGCGTCCGCGACCGGCCGCTCCAGGAGGTCCGTCACCACGGCACCGGTGTGCGCGAAGCCCGGGCGGAGGGTGGTGCGGGTGCGGCCGCCGAGCGATTCGTAGAGCCGCACGACGACATCGCCGGAGCGGTCGTCGGCCTGTTTGACGGCCTCGATGGCGGCGGCCGGACCGTCCGTGGTGACCAGCGGGGTGGCGGCGGTCCGCGCTTCGGCCACCCGCAGCGGGAGGTTGAGCGCGTACCCCTCGGCGATGGCGTCCTGGACGGTGGCGCCGGGGAGCAGGGCGTACGTGAAGCGGTGCCTGCCCTGGTCCGCCTCGGGGTCCGGGACGCGCGGGGCGCGCACCAGGCTGAGCCGTACCGTGGTCGTCGTACCGCCGTCCTCGCGGGTGGTGCGGGACACATCGTGGCCGTACGTGGCGTCGTTGAGCACCGCGACCCCGTAGCCGGGCTCGCCCACATGCACCCACCGGTGGCCGTACACCTCGAACCGGGCCGCCTCCCAGCTGGTGTTGGTGTGCGTCGGGCGGTGGACGTGGCCGAACTGGATCTCGGCGGTGGAGCGGTCGGCGTGGATGTCGACGGGGAACGCCGCCTTGAGGAGCTTCTCGGATTCGTGCCAGTCGATGTCGGTGGCGATGTCGATACGGCGGCTGCCCGCCCGGACCGTGATCGTCTGGACGATCCGCGAGCCCTTGCCGAAGGCGCGCTCGACGCGCAGCGCGCCGAGCAGGGGGCCCTTCTCGGCGACGGTGACCGACTCGGCGTCCAGTAGATCGGTGTAGCGCTGCTGGTAGTGCTTGTCGACGTCCCAGGCGTCCCAGCAGTTGGGGAGGTCGGTGTGGAGCCGCAGCAGATTGCCGGGGGCGCCCGGGGCGAAGACCTCGCGGTCGGCGGTGAGGTCGCGCAGCGAGGCGATGGTGCCGTCCTCGGCCAGTTCGAGGCGGATCAGACCGTTGTCGAGCATCCGGTCGCCGACGACGACATGTTCCGGCTCCGCGCCGGTCGCCAGCGGAGCGCTGCCGGACGCGGGGACCTCGGTGTAGACGGCGACCCGGCCGTCGGAGAGCGGCTGCCCCTCGGCGGTGCCCGAGGGCACGGCGATCACCTCGGTGCGGGGGCGCGGGCTGGTGTTGTACACATGCGGGCGGGTCTCCGCGCCACCTTGCTCCGTACCCAGCGCGTCCAGGGCCGCGGAGGTGATCGCCGTCAGCTCCGCCGCCACCCGCGCGTACTCCGCCTCCGCCTCCCGGTGCACCCAGGCGATGGACGAGCCCGGCAGGATGTCGTGGAACTGGTGCAGCAGCACCGTCTTCCACAGCCGGTCCAGCCGCTCGTACGGATACGGGTGGCCGGAAGCCCGCAGCGCGGCCGCCGTCGCCCACAGCTCCGCCTCCCGCAGCAGATGCTCGCTGCGCCGGTTGCCCTGCTTGGTGCGGGCCTGGGAGGTGTACGTGGCACGGTGCAGCTCCAGATACAGCTCGCCCGACCACACGGGGGCGTCCTCGTACTCGGCGCGCGCGGCGGCGAAGAAGTCGTCCGGGTGCTCGATGACGACCTTCGCCGAGCCCTCCAGATCGGCCAGCCTGCGCGCCCGCTCCAGCATCTCGCGGGTGGGGCCGCCACCGCCGTCCCCGTGTCCGAAGGGCGCCAGCGAGCGCGTACCGCGCCCCTTGTCGGCGTAGTTGCGGACCGCGTGCGCCATCTCCTGGCCGGAGAACTCGGCGTTGTAGGTGTCCACCGGCGGGAAGTGGGTGAAGATCCGGGAGCCGTCCAGGCCCTCCCACCAGAAGGTGTGGTGGGGGAGCTTGTTGGTCTGGTTCCAGGAGAGCTTCTGGGTCAGGAACCACTCGTTTCCGGCGAGCCGCGCCAGCTGCGGGAAGCAGGCGTTGTAGCCGAACGAGTCCGGCAGCCACACCCCGTTGGTCTCGATGCCGAACTCGTCCAGGAAGAAGCGCTTGCCGTGCACCAGCTGCCGGGCCATGGCCTCGCCACCGGGCAGATTGCCGTCCGCCTCGACCCACATGCCGCCGACCGGCGCCCACTGCCCGGCCCGTACCGCCTCGTGGATCCGCTCCCAGACCTGCGGGTACTCCTCCTTCACCCACGCGTACTGCTGCGCCTGCGAGCAGGCGAAGATGAACTCGGGGTACTCGGCGGCCAGCGCCGTGACATTGGAGAAGGTGCGCGAGGTCTTGCGCTTGGTCTCGCGGATCGGCCACAGCCACGCGGAGTCGATATGGGCGTGGCCGACGGCCGACATGGTGTGGGCGGAGGCGTGCGCGGGGCGTTCCAGGACACCGCGCAGCGCGTCGCGTACGGCGGCTGCGGTGCCGGAGATGTCCTCCAGATCGAGACGGCCCAGCGCGCGGTCGATGGCGTGGGCGATCTCGTGGCGGCGCGGCTGGTGTTCGTCCAGCTCCAGCATCAGTTCGCGCAGGACCGCGAGGTCCAGGGCGAGGTGCCACACGTCCTCGTCCAGCACGGCGAGGTCGGCGCGGGCGAAGGTGTAGAGCGGGGCCCGGCCCGCGGTGAGCTTGTCGCCCAGCGGGGTCGGGGCGGCGAAGTCGTTCGCCAGGATGTCGGGGTTGGAGGCGGCCTCGATGAGGTACGCGATCTGCTCGCCGCCCTCGGCCGGGTTCGCCACCGCCACGTACTGGTTCTGCGGGTTGACGGCCTTCAGCGGGCTGCCGTCCAGGGTGTGGACCAGCGCCTCGGCCTGGTTGCCCGGCCAGTCGCCGACGAAGCCCAGGTCGAAGACGGCCTCGACCCGCCGCCCCGCCCACGCGGCCGGGACCTCGCCCCTGACCCGGAACCAGGTGGTGCCCCACGGCGGCCCCCAGGGAGTGCCGAGGGCGAACGGCTCGTACGGGGCGGCCGCGGCCTCGGCGAACGGCACCGGCTCGTCCGGCGCCTGCCACGCCTCGATGGTCAGGGGCACCGACGCCGCGTGCACGGCGGGCTGGATGCGCTGCTTCAGGACGCGCTCGACGCGCTCCTCGATACGGCGGCGTTCATCGTGCATGACGGGGGTTCCTACTTCCGGTTCAGATACGCGAGGCCGGGGTGCCCGCCCGCGTAGTCGTCGACGAGACGGCGGGCGACGGTGACCGAGTCCACGAGCGGATGGAGGGCGAACGCCTTGGCGGCGGTGGCGCGCGAACCGCTCTCGGCCGCCGCCATGACCTCGCGTTCTACGGCCTTGACGGCACACACCAGGCCGGTGGCGTGGTGGGGGAGGGGAGCGACGGAGACGGGGCGGGCGCCGTTCGCGTCCACCAGGCAGGGCACCTCGATGACCGCGTCCTCGTCCAGGACGCCCAGGGTGGCGCCGCCCCGCACGTTCAGGATCAGCGTGGCGCGCTCGTCGCGGGCGATGGCCCGCATCAGGGCGAGTGCCACCTGCTCGTAGCCGCCGGACTCCAGGTCGTGGCTGTCGCGCTCCCCGGCGCCCGCCGCCTCGCGGTTCTCGGCCATGTAGGTGGCCTCGCGCTCGGCGCGGGTGCGGTCCCAGGTGGCCAGCGGCGGGGCGGCGGGGTCCCGCATCGCGTCGTAGAACACCGCCTGCTGATCGCGGAGGAACGCGCCGCGGGTCTGCTTGGCCTCCTGGAAGGCCTGCACCGCCTCGCGGTTGAAGTAGTAGTAGTGCAGATATTCGTTGGGGATCGCGCCGAGGGCGCGCAGCCACTCGCGGCCGAACAGCCTGCCCTCCTCGAACGCGTCGAGGGCGGTGTCGTCGGCGAGCAGCCGTGGCAGCTCGTCGCGCCCGTCGATCCGCAGGCCCCGCAGCCAGCCGAGGTGGTTGAGCCCGACGTAGTCGATCCACACCCGGTCCGGGTCGGCGCCCAGGACGCGGGCGACCCGCCGCCCGAGCCCCACCGGGGTGTCGCAGATGCCCATGACCCGGTCCCCGAGGTGGCGGGACATGGCCTCGGTGACGAGCCCGGCCGGGTTGGTGAAGTTGATGACCCAGGCGTCGGGCGCGAGCCGGGCGACGCGCCGCGCGATGTCCACGGCGACGGGTACGGTGCGCAGCCCGTACGCGATACCACCGGCGCCGACCGTCTCCTGGCCGAGAACGCCCTGGTCGAGGGCGATCCGCTCATCGGCGGCCCGGCCCTCCAGACCGCCGACCCGGATCGCGGAGAAGACGAAGTCGGCGCCGCGCAGCGCCTCGTCCAGATCCGTGGTGACGGCCACGGTGGGGGCGTCCGGTATGCCGTCGGCCTGCTCGCCGAGCACCCGGGCGATGGCCGTGAGCCGGGCGGGGTCCAGATCGTGCAGGGTGACCTCGGTGACGCGGCCCTCCGCGTGATCGCCGAGCAGGGCCCCGTACACGAGCGGCACCCGGAATCCGCCGCCGCCGAGGATCGTGAGTTTCATATCCGTACCACTTCCACTCCGGCCTCCTCGAACGCGGCGCAGGCCGGCAGGGTCGAGGGGGCATTGGTCACCACGGCGTCGAGGTCGCCGGGGTCGCACACCTTGGCCACCCCGGTGCCGGGGAACTTGGCCGCGTCGGCGAGGAGGACCACCCGGTCACAGGCCGCGATCATGGCCCGCTTGACCGGGACCTCGACGACCGTGGTGTCCATGACCTGGCCGCCGGGGCGGACGCCGCTGGTGCCCAGGAACAGCCAGTCGGCGTGCAGCTGGCGCAGGTTGTCCTCGGTGAGGAAGCCGACCAGCGAGCGGTACTCGCGCCGGAGCACCCCACCGAGCAGCACCAGCTCGATGGCGTCGTCGTCGGCCAGCTCCTCGTAGACCACCAGATTGCTGGTGATCACGGTCAGTCTGCGGCCGTGCAGCTGCCGGGCGAGGCGATAGGCGGTGGTGCCGATGTCCAGCAGCACCGTCTGCCCGTCCTCGACCAGCTCGGCGGCGCGGACCGCTATGGCGTCCTTCTCCGTCACCCGCACCTCCGCGACCTCGGCGAAGGGCTGATCGCCGCCCTCGACGACCGCGCCGCCGTGGACCCGGGTGAGCAGCCCCTCCTCCTCCAGCTTCAGCAGATCGCGGCGGATTGTCGCGGCGCTCACGTTCAGCTGGGCGGACAGGTCCGCCACAGCGGCCGGTCCACCGGAACGCAGCGCCCGCAAGATCATCTGATGTCGTCGCTCAGCCAGCACGACGTGCACAGTACTCGTCATTCTCAATCATTTCTATGCTTGCTTCTGCTCAACTATTGCTCTTTCTGATCGGGGGGCGCACGATCCTGTGCCATACCTTGCACACTTTTGAAGGGCGGTGGGAGCGGTGCACCTCTCCCGGAGAGGGCTGCTGCGCGCGGGGCTGGCCACTACGGCGGTCGCGACGCTCGGCGGCACCACGGCGGGCTGCTCGGTACCGAGCGGTTCCACGGGCCGCGACATGACCCTCTGGTACTGGACCGGCGGGCTCAGCGACAAGGTCGTCGCCGACGCGAAGACGCGCTTCACGGGCGTCTCGCTGAAGCCGGCCCAGATCGGCGGCTACTTCAAGTCCAAGCTGCTGACCACGATGGCCGGACGGTCCTACGTCCCCGACATCACCGGCCTCAAGGGCGAGGACATGGCCTCGTACCTCCCGAACGCCGGACAGTTCGTCGATCTGCGCACGCTGGGCGCGGAGAAGCTCAAGAGCCAGTACCTGCCCTGGAAGTGGGCGGAGGGCTGCACCCCCGAGGGCCGTATGGTCGGCTTCCCCATCGACACCGGTCCGGTCGCCCACTACTACATGCCCGCCGTCTTCGACCGGGCCGGACTGCCCACGGACCCCGCCGACGTCGCCCGGGAGATGAACACCTGGGACGCGTATCTCGCGGCGGGCGAGCGGCTGAAGCGGAAGGTCCGGGGCGCCTATCTGCTCATCGACGCGCTCACGGTCTACCAGTACATGGTCGCGCAGAGCACCAAGCGGTACGTCGACAAGGACCGGCACTTCATCGGCGACGGCGAGCACATACGCCGCGCTTGGGACACCGCCATCGAGGCGTATCGGCGCGGGCTGTGCTCGAAGTACCAGTCCGGTACGCCGGACTCCAACGCGGCGATGGAGAAGGGCCTGCTGCCCAGCCAGCTCGGCGCCTCCTGGGCGGCCGGGGACCTCAAGCTGACGGTGCCGAAGACCAGCGGCAAGTGGCGGGTGGCGGCCATGCCCGGCGGCGCCGCCAACAACGGCGGCTCCTTCCTCGCCATCACCAAGTACTGCCGGGAACCCGAGCAGGCCTTTGAGATCATCACCTGGCTGCTGAACCCCGCCAACCAGGCCCGCGGCTTCACGGACGCCACCCTCTTCCCGTCCACCCCCGCCTCGTACCGGCTGAAGGCGATGCGCGCGCCGGACCCGTTCTTCGGCGGCCAGCGGACCATCGATGTCTTCGGCCCGGCGGCCAGGGACATCCCGGTCGCCTACCACAGCCCCTATGACTACACCCTGGACCAGATCGTCTCCGACCAGCTGCGCGCGGTGAACGCGCTCGACAAGAACCCCGCCCGGGCCTGGAAGGACGCCATGAGCAAATGCCGACGCGTAGCGGAGCACATGGGGGTGGGGATATGACCGCCGTGCCCGGGCTCGGTGCCCCGCCCGCCGCCCGCGGCGGCGCGAAGGCGGCCCACGCGCGCCACAAGCCCCGGTCCATCTTCGGATACTGGCGGCTCTACCTCGCGATCTCCCCGTTCTATCTGCTCTTCCTCTGCTTCGGCCTGATCCCGGTGGGGTACTCCCTCTATCTCTCGTTCCACCGCTGGGACGGGCTGGGGACGATGGAGTACGCCGGGCTGTCCCAGTACCGCTATCTGCTCGGCGACGCCCAGTTCTGGCACTCCCTCACCAACACCCTGACCATCTGGGCCATGGCCACCCTGCCGATGCTCTTCATCGCGCTGGTGACCGCCGTGATGCTCAACTCGGCGGTGCGCTTCAAGAACTTCTACCGCTTCGCCTACTTCCTGCCGAACGTCACGTCCGTCGTGGCCGTCGCGATCATCTTCTCCTCGGTCTTCTCCACCAACTTCGGCCTCGCCAACGCCGTGCTGCAGGGGCTCGGCCTCGACCAGGTGGCCTGGCTGAACTCCGCCTGGGGCATCAAGGTCGCCATCGCCGTGCTGATGACGTGGCAGTGGACCGGCTACAACGCGCTGATCTTCCTCGCCGGGCTGCAGACCATCCCGACCGAGCTGTACGAGGCCGCCCGCGTGGACGGCGCGGGACCCGTGCAGACCTTCTTCCGGATCACCGTGCCGATGATGCGGCCGATCATCCTCTTCGCCCTCATCGTCTCGACCGTCACCGGCCTGCAGAGCTTCACCGAACCCCAGGTGCTGCTCTCCAACACCAACAACACCTCGACCTTCGCGGGCGGCCCGGGCAACTCCGGCCAGACGATGGTCCTCTACTTCTTCCAGCAGAGCTTCGACAACAACGACTTCGGCTACGGCGCCGCGATCGCCTGGGGCATCTTCCTCGTCGTCGCGCTCTTCTCGATCATCAACTGGCGCCTGGTGCAGCGCAAGGACGCGTAGGGAGACCGTCATGCAGGGCATAAAAAGCGTGAAGGGCATGAGGGGCGTGAAGGGCATGAAGGGCACCCGCGCCCGTGGGCTGAGCCTCCATATCTCGCTCATCGCCGGGGTGCTGCTCTCGCTCTTCCCCTTCTACTGGACGATCGTCATGTCGACCCGCACGTCGACCGAGATCTTCCAGTTCCCGCCGAAGCTGCTGCCGGGCACCCACTTCCTGGAGAACGTCCGCCATCTCTTCCAGAACATCGACTTCTTCGGCTCGATGGCCAACACCCTGATCGTCGCGGTCTCCGTGACCTTCCTGGTGCTCTTCTTCGACTCGCTCGCGGCCTTCGTGTTCGCCAAGTACGAATTCCCCGGCCGCAAGCTGCTGTTCGTCGTGATGATGGGCATCTTCATGGTGCCCGCCCAGCTCCAGGCCATCCCGCAGTTCGTCATCATGGCGAAGCTCGGCTGGATCGGCTCCCTCACCGCCCTCGTCGTACCAGCCGCGGCCAACGCTTTCGGCATCTTCTGGATGCGCCAGTACATGAGGGGCGCCATCCACGACGAGCTGATGGACTCCTCCCGGCTCGACGGCTGCGGCTTCCTGCGGCAGTACTGGCACGTGGCGCTGCCCGTGGTCCGGCCGGGCCTCGCCTTCCTCGGCATCTTCACCTTCATGGGCCAGTGGAACGACTACGCCTGGCCGCTGATCGCGCTGATCAACCCGGACCATGTGACGCTCCAGGTCGCGCTGTCCCAGCTCAACAGCGTCCATGGCACCACCGACTACGGCATGGTGATGGCCGGGGCGCTGCTCGCGCTGCTCCCGCTGCTCGTGGTGTTCTTCATCGGCGCCCGGCAGATCATGGCGGACCTCGGCAAGGGGGCCATCCGCTGATGTCCGTACCCCCTTCCCTCTGGGGCGAGCTGCGGCCGTGGGAATCCCCCGAGCTGACCTCCTGGCGGCGGCTGCCGATGCACGCGGTCGACCGCAGGTCCGGCAGCCTCTCCCTGGACGGCCCGTGGCGCTTCCAGCTGCTGCCCGGCCCCGAAGCTCCGCTTGGTGACACCTGGACGAGGCTGGAGGTCCCGGGACCTTGGACCACCCAGGACACCGGCGACATCCCGCGCTACACCAACTGGCGCATGCCATGGCCCGACTACCCGCCGCATCCGCCCGCCGACAACCCCACCGGAGTGCATGAGCGGGAGTTGCACATCCCGGCCGCATGGGCGGGCCGCCGCATCGTCCTCCAGGTCGGCGCCGCGGAGAGCGTGCTGCTCGCCGAGGTGGGCGGCCGCCCGGTGGGCATCGGCAAGGACTCCCACCTCGCGAGCGAGTTCGACATCAGCCACGTGGTACACCCCGGGGCGGCCGACACTCTGCGGCTGACGGTGGTGAAGTGGTCCGACGCCTCGCACATCGAGGACCAGGACCAGTGGTGGCACGGCGGCCTCACCCGGCCGGTCCTCGTCTACGCCACCGACCCGCTGCACCTGGCCGATGTGCGGATCACCGCCCCGGCGGACGGACGGCTGCGGGTCGACGTCCAGGTGCGCTCGGCGGACGGCGCGCTGCCCGCCGGATGGCGGGTCTCGGCCCACCTCGACGGGGTCGGCGAGCTGGCCGTGGACGAGGAGTACGCCGCGTGGTGCGCCGAGGAGGCGCGGGTCTCGGACTTCCTCGGCGAGGCACGGCTACGGGCGTCCGTACCCGGGGTGCGCACCTGGTCCGCCGAGACGCCCGAGCTGTACGGACTCACCGTGACGCTGCACCGCCCCGACGGCTCGACCGCCGACACCTCGCACCACCGCGTGGGCTTCCGTACCGTCGCCGTCGAGGGCCGGGACTTGCTGGTCAACGGCCAGCGGGTGTTCATCCGGGGCGTCAACCGGCATGACTTCCACCCGCTCACCGGGCGTACCGTCACCCCCGCCGAGATGCGCGCCGACCTGGAGACCATCAAGCGCTTCGGCTTCAACGCGGTGCGCACCTCGCACTACCCCAACGATCCCGCGCTCCTCGACCTCGCCGATGAACTCGGCCTCTACCTGGTCGACGAGGCGGACATCGAAAGCCACGACCACGCCCATGAGATCGCCGACGATCCGCGCTACCTGGCCGCCTTCACCGACCGGGTCGCGCGCATGGCGCTCCGGGACAAGAACCACCCGAGCGTCATCATCTGGTCGCTGGGCAACGAGAGCGACTACGGCGCCAACCACGACGCGGCCGCCGGGTGGCTGCGCCGCTACGACCCGACCCGTCCGCTCCAGTACGAGGGCGCGGCCAAGACCGGCTGGGCCTCGCCGGACGTCGCGAGCGACATCGTCTGCCCGATGTACGCCTCGCTGGACGAGATCGTGGCGCACGCCACCTCCGGCGAGCAGATAAAACCGCTCATCCTGTGCGAGTACTCGCACGCCATGGGCAACAGCAACGGCACGCTCGCCGACCACTGGGCCGCCATCGAGACCACCCCTGGCCTCCAGGGCGGTTTCATCTGGGAGTTCTGGGACCACGGACTGCTCCAGCGCACCACCGGCCGGGCGGCGGGCCGCCCGGCGGGCCGAGGTGGCGAAGGCGCGTACGCCCACGGCGTGGCCGCCGAGGGCTACCGCTGGGCGTACGGCGGCGATTTCGGCGACACCCCGAACGACGGCGCGTTCTGCGCGGACGGCCTGGTCTTCCCCGACCGCACCCCGAAACCCGCCCTGTACGAACACCGCGAACTCGCCGCTCCCGTAAGGCTGTCGCGCGAACCGGACGGTTCGGTGCGCGTCACCAACGCGCAGCACTTCCGCGATCTGTCGTGGCTGACCGCCGAGTGGCGGCTGTCCCTGGAGGACGCGGGCACCCGCACTGCCCCGGCCGCGCTGCCCGCCGCGCTCGGGCCCGGGGCGTCGGCGCACCTCGCCCCGCCACCCGAACTGGTGGACCGGCTGCCCGAGGTCGGCGGCGAGGCGTGGCTCACGCTGCGGGTCACCACCCGGCGAGACGAGCCATGGGCGCGGCGCGGCACCGAGGTGTGCACTCCGCAGATCCGGCTCCGCGAACGGCCCGCGCCCCCGCCCGTGGCCGCCTCCGGCCCGGCCGTTTCCCTCGACGCGGACGGGCTGTTGCGCCATCCGCTGCTGACCTCCCCGCCCGTGCTCAGCCTGTGGCGCGCGCCCACCGACAACGATCTGCTGGGCGGCGCCGCCGACCACTGGCACACGCTGGGCCTGGACCGGCTGGAGCGCGAACCCCGCTCGGTCGACCACGACGGCGCCCGGACCCTGGTGCGCGGCGCGTATCCGACCGCCGTGGGCACCGTCGAACACCTCCAGGTCTTCACCCCGCTGCCCGACGGCGGCCTGCTGGTGGAGGAGACGGCCACCCTCCCCGAGGCGCTGACCGACGCCGCCCGCGTGGGCACGGTCTTCGAGACGGTGTGCGGCCTCGACCACCTGGAGTGGTACGGCCAGGGCCCCTGGGAGACGTACCCGGACCGCTGCGCGGGCGGTCCGGTCGGCCACCACAGCGTGCGCGTGGACCGGCTGTTCACCCCGTACCTCAGACCGCAGGAGAGTGGCGGACGGCACGGGGTGCGCCACTTCTCGCTGCTGTCGTCGGACGCGGGCGGCGGGCTGGCCGTACGGCTGGACGAGCCGCGGCAGGTGTCGGTCACCCGCCACCGGGCGGCCGACCTGGCCGCCGCCACCCACCACGACGAACTGGCGCCCCGGCCCCGGTGCGTGGTGCACCTCGACGCCGCCCACCGGGGCCTCGGCACCGCGTCCTGCGGCCCGGACACCCTGCCCCGCTACCGGCTGGGCGCGGGGACGTACCACTGGTCCTGGAGCCTCCACCGGCGGTGACACAGGGTCCCGCCGGTGGAGACCCCGGGCGGGCCCCGCCGGGCCCGCCCGGGTCGGTCAGCCGATCCGGATGCCCAGCGAGTACGCCGTGATCGTGGCCGGGTCGGCGGCCCGGTGGTCCTTGGCGGCCGCGCTGAAGCTCGGTGTCCGGCCGGTCGCCGGTTCCAGCTTCCACAGCAGGTTGCCCGCGCCCCGCCAGTGCACATCGGCGCCGCCGCCCGTCAGCGCGAACCCGGGCTCGACCGATGCCACGGCGGCCGGGTGCGAGGACTGACCCGAGTCGGCCCGCATGAAGCTGTTCGACACGGTCCCGACCCGCAGATTGCGGCGCAGCGCGATCGCGAACACCCGGATATTGGCCGGATCGGACGCCAGATGGTCCTTCGACCGCGCCTTCCAGGAGGTCTCCGTCGACGGGAAGGACGCGGTGGCGAGATTTCCGGCACCGTGCCAGTCCACCCGGAAACCACCGCCGACCAGTACGTAGTCGGTGGACGAAGGAACCCCGGCCTCGGCCTCCGGATGCGGGGCCACCCCGCTGTCCGCGCGCGAGACGTACACCGAGCGCAGCAGCTCGTCCCGGCTCATCCCGGCGATCTTCAGACCGATGACATAGGACGTCAGCTCATGGGCCTGGGCGTCGATATGGTCCTTCGAACCGACGGTCCAGCCCGAGAGGTCGTCGGTGGGGTACGAGGCGGTCAGCAGCGCCCCGTTCGGATACTCGGCCGCCGTGGCCCCGCCGCCGATGGCGATCATGTCGCCGTCGCCGACCAGCACGGTCTCATCGATCCAGTGCTGCTGGGGCGGGTTCCCCCGGTGGGAGAACACTGACACGGTCACCAGCCCGGAGGCGTCCTGGAAGGTGTTCAGCCGGGTCCCCACGGAACTGGAGATCCGTCTCGTACTCCTCGCCGCCCCTCTTCCTTGGTCCACGGCGGCCGCCGTGCCGCTGCCCATCGCTCCCACCGCGGCGGCGCCCGCCACCGCCCCGGCCGTCCTCAGTATGTCCCTACGGCTTCGCATCTCGCTCAACCCGCCTTCCGACGACAAATCTTGACGTTGCGTCAGGACAAGCGGAAAGCTAGCCCGGAAACCGGATGATCGCGGGCAACTGCCCGCAGATCGTCCGGTTCGGGGCGCCGAGCATATGCCGGTCGGCCAATAAATGGCGTCAGGACTTGACACTTCCGGCGGTGAGCCCGCCCACGATGAACCGCTGGAGCATCGCGAAGACGCACACCACCGGCACGCTGACGATCGTGGCGGCCGCCATCAGCGGTCCCCAGGCGGTGCCGGTCTGGCCGACGAACGTGTTGAGCAGCACGGTGACCGGCTGGACTCCGGGGTCGCTGTTCACGGTGATGCCGAACACGAACTCGCCCCAGCCGAGGAGGAAGGAGAAGGCGCCGACCGCGATCAGCCCCGGCCGCATCACCGGCAGCACGATCCGCCACAGCACCCCCGGCAGTCCGCAGCCGTCCACCAGCGCCGCCTCCTCGATCTCGGCGGGCATGGCGCGCACCAGCGGCCGCAGCACGATCACCGCGAAGGGCAGGGTGAGGGTGGTGTCCGCGATCACCAGACCCAGCAGCGTGTTGTTGAGCCCGGCGTCCCGGAGGACGATGAACAGCGGGGCGGCCAGCACGATGCTCGGCAGCAGCTGTGCCACCAGCAGCGACAGCACCATGGCCGCCGAGCCGCGCATCCGGATGCGCGCCACCGCGTAGGTGAGCGGCACCGCGAGCAGCAGGGTCAGCGCCACCACGCCCAGCGAGATGGCGACGCTGTTGAACAGCGCCTGCCCGAGCATCGGCTTGTCCAGCGCCTGCGCGTAGCTCTCGCCGCTCGGCGGGGACGGAAACCACTGCGGCGGCGAGCTGAGCACCTCGTCGGGGCGTTTCAGCGAGGTGGCGATCATCCAGTACAGCGGCAGCAGGAAGAAGGCGGTGATGACGCCCGCGACCAGGGTCAGCAGCCAGGGGCGGCGGGGTCGGGTCATGCGGCGGCTCCTTCCTTGCGCAGCCTGCGTACGTACGCCACGGCCACCACCAGAGGTACGAGCAGCAGCAGCGTGCCCGCCGCCGCGCCCCGGCCGAGCTGGAAGAGCTTGAACGCCGACTCGTAGACATAGAGGGGGAGAACGGTCGTGGAATCGACGGGGCCACCGCCGGTCAGCACGAAGACCAGGTCGAAGACCTTGAAGGTGTAGACCAGGCCGAGCAGCAGCACCGCCGCCGCCACCGGCCGCATCAGCGGCAGGGTGACGTGGCGCAGCCGCTGCCACGGACCGGCGCCGTCGATGGCGGCCGCCTCGTAGAGGGTGGGGTCGATGGACTGGAGCCCGACCAGGAGCAGCAGCATGTTGAAGGGCACGCCCACCCACACATTGGCGGCGATGACACCGGGCAGCGCGGTGTCCGGGTCGGTCAGCCAGTTGTGCGCCAGCGCGTCCAGCCCGATGGCGTGCAGTAATTCGTTGTACGCGCCCGAGTCGGCGTCCAGCATCCAGCGGAACAGGGTGCCGCTGACGATGGGCGGCAGCAGCCACGTCACCAGCATCAACCCCCGGAACAGCCCCGCCAGCGGGAACTGCCGTACGAACAGCAGCGCCAGCGCGAAGCCGATGGTGAACTGGAAGACCAGCGAACCGGCCGTGAACAGCAGCGAGATCCGGGCGGCGTGCCAGAAGGCGCCCTCGGACACCACCGCGTCGTAGTTGTCGGCGCCGTTGAACGCCCAGTCGCCGGTGACCAGATCGCCGATCTCGACCTGATGGACCGAGGTCCAGAGGTTGTAGACGAGCGGGAAGAGCATGGTCGCGCCGAGGAAGAGCAGCGCGGGCGCCGACATCCCGTAACCGGCCCGGGTGCGGCGGGTCCGCAGGCTCTGCGTGGTCATCGCGGCCCCGCTACTTCGACAGCTTGGGCGCGATGGCGTCCGCCGCCTTCTTCGCGGCGGCCCCGGGGGAGGAGCTGCCGGTCAGGGTGGCCTGCAGCGCCACGGCCATGGCCTTCGACATCTGCGGATAGTGCTCGCCGTACGAGCGTGGCCGGGCGTTGGCGAATTCCCGCACGAACACCTTCAGGGTGGGGTCGGTGGCCCAGTCGCCGCTGTCCGCCATGTCGCTGCGCGCGGGCAGCAGCCCCACCGACCCCAGATAGGCGGCCAGTGGCTTCTTCCGCTGGCTGTGCTCGATGGCCCGCCACGCCTGGTCCGCCTGGCCGCTGGTCCCCAGGATCACCCAGTTCTCCCCGCCGAGGCAGCTCGCGGGCTCCTTGTCCACCGGAAGGGGCACCACACCCCACTTCACCGTGGACTGCTGCTTGAGGCCGGGCAGTTGCCACGGCCCGTTGATCTGCATGGCCGCGCGGCCGGAGGTGAATTGGGTGTTGACGTCCTGCTGGGTCCAGCCCACGCACTGCTTGGAGAGCGCGCCCGCCCGTACCAGCTCCCCCAGATAGCCGAGCGCGGTGGCACCGCCGGTGGCGAAGGTGTCCAGATCGGCGCCCGCCGACCACAGGAAGGGCAGGAGCTGGAAGACCCCCTCCTCAGTCTTGATGGCGCTCATCGCCAGCCCGAAGGTGCTGCCCTTGGTGAGCTTGCGGGCCGCCGCGGACAGCTCGTCCCAGGTCTTCGGCGGCTCGATGCCCGCCTTCTCCAGCAGCTCGGTGTTGTAGTAAAGGGCCAGGCAGTTGGCGTTGTTGGGGACCGAGTAGGTCTTGCCGTCGATGACCCCGCTGCTCCACGGGCCCTTGTAGTACGCGTCGGCCTGCCCCCACTGCTTCACCCGGTCGGTGAGGTCGGTGAGCAGCCCTTGCGGGGCGAGGGAGTTCATCGACGTGTTGTCCACGATGGCCAGGTCCGGCAGATCGCCGGAGGCGGCGCCCTTGATGATGGCGGGCTCCAGCTCGGCGTACGGAAAGGTCCGGCGGGTGATCTTCAGCCCGGGGACACTCTTCTCGATGTCGGCGATCAGGGCCTTGATGCCCGGCTGACGGGCGTCCTCGACGAGGTAGTCCCACCAGACGAGGTTCTTGCCCGACGATCCGCCGTCCCCGCCGCCGCAGGCGGTGAGGGGACCGGCCAGCCCCGCGGCGAGCAGCCCGGAGCCCGATATCCGCAGGAAGGAGCGGCGGAGGAGGGGGCTCCCGGCGGCAGCCGGGGGCTTGTCGGCCCGGTTGGCCATGTGCGGCTCCGAGTTGGCCATGTGCGTCTCCGAGGGGTGAGTCGGTCAGTTGCGGTGCGGTGCCGGACCCGTGCTGGCGCGCGGGGTGAGCGAAGGGGTGAGCAGATGCTGCCGGGGCGCCGAGGCCGGGGCCTCCAGCCGCTCCAGCAGCAGTTCCACAGCGAGCCGTCCCATCAGGTCGGAGGGCACGTCGGCGCCGGTCATCATCGGTGTGACGGCCTCCGCCCAGCGGGCCGCCGCCACTCCGGTCACCGAGAAGTCGCCGGGTACGGAACGCCCCGCGAGGCCGAGCCCCCGGTACAGGCCCACCAGCGCCGCCTCGTTGAGCGTCACGACCGCGGTGGTGCGCGGGTCCCGGTCCAGCAGCCGCGCCACCACCGCCTGGCCCGAGTCCGCGTCGTCGCCGCAGTGGTGGACCTCGCCGGTGAGCCCGAGTTCCGAGGTGGCCCGCAGAAACCCGGTCCGCCCCTGGAGCGCGGGCACGTATCCGGCGTCGAACAGCTCCCGGGGCCTGCCCACCAGGGCGAGATGGCGATGGCCGAGCCGCCCGAGATGGCGCACACAGGCGGCGGTCAGCTCCGCGAAGTCCAGATCGACCCAGGACAGCTCGGCCGTGTCCGTGTCCTCGGTATGCCCCATGGAAACGAACGGGAAGCCGGAGCGGACCAGCGGCTCCACTCGCGAGTCCGGCGCCCGGATCTCCATCAGCAGCGCGCCGTCGACCCGCCGTTCGCCGACCAGACGGCGGAAGGAGTCGTCGCCGTCGCCGTCGCTGCGCGAGAGCAGGATGTCGTGGTCGTGCGCGGCGGCGGCGTCGACCACGCTGTTGATGAAGTCCAGCTGCATATCGGTGTAGCGGCGGCTGACGGTCGGAAACACCAGCCCGAGGGTGCGGGTGCGGCCATGGGCCAGCGCGCGGGCGCTGGCGTTCGGCTGGAAGCCCCGGTCCTCGATGACCTGCTGGATGCGCTGCCGGGTGCGGTCGGAGATCGGCCGCTTGCCGCTGAGCGCGTACGAGACCGTGCTGCGCGACACCCCGGCGAGACGGGCGATCTCGCCGATATTGACGGGCGGGGGCTGCTGGTCGAACCGGTTCGACACCACTGACGCGTACCTCTCGGGAGATCCGTGCGTTCGAAATATCGAAGGATCGCCGGAGACCCGAACCGGCTTGCCCGAAGGTAGGAGTGGCTTACACCACATGTCAACGGTCGGGACCGCGGAAGTTGAATGGCACTATCGATCCACCACCGATCTCGCACACCGCGCACCCGGGCCGGTGGTGCCCCGGAAATGAGGTTTCGCCATGTCATCCCCGCGTCAGCTCGCCGACCTGCCGTACGCGGGCCATCTGCGCCCGTTCGACGGCTCCTTGACCGTGGACGGGGACTACGACACCGTCCACTTCGACGGCGGCGAGTTCGAGGGGGCCGACGCCGGACAGGCCCGCTTCCTCGAATCCGCCTTCTCCGCCGTGTCGTTCACCGGAGGCCGCTATCGCGGGGCCCGCTTCAACGACGTCTGGCTGGACGGCGTGCGCTGGGTCGGCTCCGACCTTGCGGACGGCGACTGGCTGGACGCTGAGCTGATCGGCTGCGTACTCGCCGGACTGGAGATGTTCGGCACGTCGCTGCACCGCGTGACCTTCCACCGATGCAAGTTCGAATCGGTCAACCTGCGCACCGCCGACCTGCGGGAGGTCACCTTCGCGGACTGCCTCCTGCGGGACACCGACCTCGGTGGGGCGAAGCTGACGGACGTCGCGTTCCCGGGGTCGACGCTGGAGGGGGTGCGGTGCGGCAACGCGCGTATGACCCGCGTCGATCTGCGCGACGCCGCCCGGCTGGACATCACCGAAGGGATCGACGCGCTGCGCGGCGCCACCATCACCGGCACTCAACTCCTGGAACTGGCACCGCAGTTCGCCCAGGCCCTCGGCGTATCGGTGCGGGAGAGCGGGGACGCCCTCGCCGCGCCCCGCACCGCCCGGCGGAAGCGGCAGGGGCGGTGAGGGCGGTCAGGGCCGGGACGGCCGTGGGGCGGCAGCCGTTATGGGCCAACCGTGATTTCACCGTCTTCTGGTGCGGGCAGACCTTCTCCGAACTGGGCAACGCCTTCGCCCTGGTGGCGCTGCCGCTGCTGGTGCTCAAGGCCACCGGGTCGGTCGTCCAGATGGGACTGCTGACGGCCGTCGCGGGCGTCGCGTCGATCGGCACCGGGCTGTTCGCGGGCATCCTGGTCGACCGGCTGCCCCGGCGGCAGCTGATGATCGTGTGCGATGGGGTCCGGGTAGTGCTCTTCGCCCTCATCCCCGCCAGCTGGGCCCTGGCCGGTCCCCAGGTCTGGCTGCTCTACGTGGTGATGGCGCTGGCCGCGGTCTTCGACATGGTCTTCAAGGTCACGTATGTCGCCGCCGTACCCAATCTGGTGGACACCGAGCGCATCATCGAGGCCAACGGGCGGCTGACCACGACGAACGCCATCGCCTTCATCGCCGGGCCGATGCTCGCGGGCGGACTGTCCGGGCTGCTCGGGCCCACGGCGGCGATCGCGGTGAACGCGGCGAGCTTCGCCGCCTCGGCCCTCGCGCTCTCGCTGATCCGCTTCCGGAAGACGGCCGCCGAGGACGCCACGCCACCCGCCGGGGCCGCCGGGGCCACCGGGGCCGCCGGGTGGCGCAGGGCGAAGCAGGAGTTCCTGGCCGGGTTCGTCTTCCTGTGGCAGGCGCCGGTGCTGCGCTGGCTCACCGTGCTGCTCACCGGCGTCTCGCTGCTCAGCCTGGGCATGACCGACGTCTTCATCTACCAGATACGGGAGGGGCTGGACGGGAGCGACCGCACGGTCGGCGTCGTGATGGGCGTGGCGGGCGCCGGGACCGTTCTGGCCGCCGTGCTCATCCCGGTGTTGCGGCGGTCCTTGGGGTTCGGTGTGTGCTGGCTGGGCTCGAACACGCTGTGCGCGCTGGCGCTGGGCCTGCTGTCCCGGTCCACCACCGTGCTGGGGACGACGGTGACGGTGCTGTGCTACCAATTCGGCATGACGCTCGCGGGCATCTCCTCGATGTCCCTGCGCCAGGCGGTCACCCCGGACCATCTGCTCGGCCGGGTCACCTCGGCCTTCTGGACGCTGCACAACTCGCTCGCCCCGCTGGGCGCCGCCGGGCTCACCGCGCTGGTGGCGCGGTTCGGGGTGCGCGGCCCGCTGCTGGGGTCCGCCGCCCTGTTCCTGCTCATCGTGGCGGTGGGGGTGTGCACCCCGATCCGCCAGCGCGCCCCGGGGGTGGCCACGGGGTGACCCATCGAGTCCACGCCTCGTCCACGACGCGGTCCAGATCATCGTGGCATCCGCACACCTTTTATGCTCGGTGCGTGACATCAACAGGGAACCAGGCACTCGCCGACATACTCGACCGACAGGCCGCCAGGACCGAAGGGGAACAACTGCTCAACGCCATCGTGGACTTCGGGGTGTATCTGCCCGTGGACGCGAACGGCTCGGTGATGTTCGTCGGCATGGAGGGAAGCGGCCCTAGCCTGCCCGGATACACCAGCGAAGAGTGCTGCCGGGAGCGGCTTCCGCAGGCCGCCGGGGCGGTGCACTGCGATGCGGCGCGGCTGCTGGACATCGAGCAGCAGACCAAGGTGGCGACCCTGTCGGTGTTCTCCCCCGGGGGCTACGCCGGGGTTCCCATGGACCTGCTGCACCAGATCCTCCAGCAGCGCGGCCAGCGGCTCGCCGAGGACCGCACGCTCACCCTCAGGTGGTCCACCCACCCGCGCGCGGTGGCCCTGCGCGACGCCCTGCGCGACCGGCTGCTGGACTTCCCCGGTGTGCACGCGGTGTGGATCGGGCACGCCCGGTGGAACGAGACCGGTGTGGAGCAGCTGATGGTGCACATGGCCGTCGGCGCGGAGGCGCCCGAGGGCAGCTCCGACCGGCTGATGAAGTCGCTGCTCAAGGACCTGCCCGCGGACGGCGACGACCTGGCCATCGCCCTGCGGGTGCTGGACCCGGTGGCGGAGGCGGACGCGATCAGCCAGCTCGACGCCATGGGGCTCGACACCGTACGCGTCGACCAGAGCACCCGACGCGTCGAGGTCATCTCCCAGGAGTACGACCGGGACTAACCGGGGGTGGCGGACGCCCGCGTGGTCACACCGGCGGGACGAGGGTGAAGTAGCGGTCGGCCATCGCCGGGTCGCCCCGCACCCCGTCCAGCCGGTCGGCGGGGATCCGCCGCCACAGGAAGAGCATCAAGTCCGAGGCGGTTCCGGTCAGTTCGAGGTCGCACGGCCCGGCGGCGTCCCCGTCGAGGCGTACCTCATCGCCCTCGAACGACACCGTCCACCCGCCCGGCCCGTCCGTCTGCCGCAGCCGGAACCGCTCGCCCGCGCCCGGTGGCGCCTCCTTCCAGGCGCGCCGCGCCGGGGCCATGACCTCGAACGTCTGGGCGACGGCGTCCACCGCGAGGGCGGTCTCGACGGGCCCGGGCACCCCGAGCGCGCTCTCGGCGTCCCAGCGGTGCAGCGCCGCCTCGATGGTCTGCATCCGCCACCAGAACCCGGCGGTCCGCTCCCGCGACCAGGTCCACACCCGCTGCCCCGGATCGCCGTCACGGACGTGCGCCTCCAGCGCCCGGGCCCCTTCGGCGAACCACGCGACGAGGTCCGGCGGCACCGGTCCGGCGTGTGGTCCGCCCTCCGGCGTGGGCCAGTTCGCGCGGTCCTCGGGGAGGCCGAAGAGCGTCACGTCCGTGACGTCCGGCGGCTCCGTCAGCCCGTCCTCCACGATCCGGGCGACGAAGCGGTGCACACCACCCAGATGCAGCACCAGATCGGCCATCGACCAGCCGGGGCACGACGGCACCAGTGGCGACGTGCCCCCGTCCACGGCCCGGCGGGCGGCGGCTTCGAACGCCAGGGTCTCGCGGCGGAAGGCGGTGGCGAAGTCCATGCGGTCACTGTGCCAGCGTCAGCCCCGCCCCGCCAGGAAGGGCAGCACCACGGCGGCCATTTCGTCCGGCACCTCCTCGGCGAGGTCGTGTCCGGCGTCGAAGACATGGCCCGTGACATCGCGGGCCATGAGCCGCATCTGGGCCTCGTTCCGGTCGCCGATGAACGCCGAGCCGCCGAGCGCCAGCACCGGGATGTCCAGCGGCTTCCGCGCCGCCCGCCGGTTCTGTTCGGCGTCCACGAGCATGGCGCGGTAGATGGCGAGCATGGCGCGGATGCCGCCGGGCATGGAGTAGCAGCGCACATATTCGTCCACCGCGTCAGGAGTGGCGGTGTCGGGGAGGCTGCGCTCATTCTTGATCATGTACGTGATCAGTTCGCGCTCATGCCCGGCGATCAGCATCTCGGGTACGTCCGGCTGGAAATAGAAGCCCAGATGCCACAGGTGCATCCCGCTGGAGACGTTCTCCTCGGTGAGCGCGGTGTGATCCTCGAAGCCGAACCCGGGGAACAACGCCTCGGCGAACACGAGGGCGCCCACGTGGTCGCGGTGGCGGGCGGCGAGCTGGTAGCCGATCACCGCTCCCCAGTCCTCGCCGATCACGCTGTAGGACTCGTGTCCGAGGTGCGCCATGAGCGCGGCGATGTCGTCCGCCATCGTCGCGGAGTCGTAGCCGCCCGGGGGACGGGCGGAGTCGCCGAGGCCCCGCAGGTCGGGGACGACGACGGTGTGCCCCGGCGTCAGCTTCGGGACGAGGTGGCGCCAGTGGTAGCCGGTCTTGGGCACACCGTGCAGCAGCACCACCGCAGGACCGGACCCGCCCGTCCGATAGTGCAGGCTCGTCCCATTGACGGTGGCACGGTTCGTGCGGACGGAGTCTCCGTGATGGTCGGAAATCATCGCTGAACACCCTCTCTGGCCGGGAGTGGCCGATCGCTCATGGCGACAGTCCACCCCGGCGCCCGGGCGCCATCCACCGCCATATCTCACGACCGGCCCGCCGATAGCTCCTCGATATCATCGCCCGTGTGGAAGCACGACACCTGCGGTACGCCCTGGCCCTGGCCGATCACCGGCACTTCGGTCGGGCGGCCGCTTCCCTCGGCATCGCCCAGCCCCCGCTGTCCCAGCAAATCGCCGCACTGGAACGGGAGTTGGGCGCCCGGCTCTTCGATCGTACGGCGCGTGGCGTGTTTCCGACCGCCGCCGGGGAGGCGTTCCTGGCCAGGGCGCGCCGGGCGCTGGCCGAGATGTCGGGCGCCGTGTCCGACGCGGGCCGGGCCGCCCGGGGCGAGACCGGCAGGCTGCGGCTCGGCTTCATCGGCTCGGCGCTGCTGGAGCTGCTGCCGTCCCTGCTCGGCCGGTTCATCCGGGAGCGCCCCGAGGTGCGGTTGGGGCTGCACGAGATGTCGACCTGCCAGTCCGCGACGGCCCTGCTCGGCGGTGAGCTGGACATCAGCATCGGGCGTGGCGCGCCCCGGGGTGCCGGGGCCGAGGATCTGGTGTCGCTCACGGTCGGCCGGGACCAGCTGGTCGCGGTCGTCGGGGCCGCTCACCCCTTCGCCGGGCAGCCGAGGGTGACCGTCGAACAGCTCAGGGGGCAGCATCTGATCGTGGCGCCCGAGGACGAGGAACCGGTGGTCGCCGGGTGGCTCGACACGCTGCTGGGCGACGGAACCGGGGCGGCCGCGCCGGGCGGCGGGGTCACCGACGCCCGCGATGTGCACACCATCATCGGGCTGGCCTCGTGCGGCGTCGGGGTGGGGCTCGGCCCGGCGTGTCTGCGGGCGGCGCCGCGTCCTGGCACCTGGGTGTGCGAGGTGAGTCCGCGCGTGGAACTGCCCGATCTGGTGATGTCCTTCCGCGCCCAGGACCGCTCCCCGGTCCTCGCGGCCTTCCTGGACACGGCCCGGGAGCTGTGCCCCGGAGTGGACGAACGGCTGGAGCGCCTCGGCCGCCCTTGACGGACCGAGGCGCTCCAGCCGCGCTCATCGGATGGGTCAGCCGCGCAGCGTGAGCCAGTCGACCGAGGCCACCTTCCGCGCGCCCGTCGCGACGAGGTACACGTCATGGTCGCCCGTCACCCCGCGCGCGAGCCGCACCGACTTCTCCTGCCACTGGTCCGCGCCACCCGTGTCCCGCACCGGCAGCGTCGCCACCACCCGGCCCTCGGGACCGTCGAGCCGCAGTTGCAGCGCACAGGGCTTGCCGCAGCCCGCCGACGCCATCCGCACCGTCAGCCGCTCCGCCGTGTCCGCCCCGAACGCGACCTGACGGAAGCCGACCAGGCCGCCGGAGCCCAGCACGCCCGTCGCCGCGTCGCCGCGCTTGCCGCCGCGCAGCACCTCCGCCCGCTCGGCCTGCAGCGTGCTGGCCGCGTCCGGCCCGTCCGCGTACAGCCGGATCTCGTTCACCGCCCACGGCACGTCACCGGCCGCGGTCAGCTCGATCCGTACATACCGTGCCGTGCGCTGCTCGAACACCGCGTCCTGGGTGAAGGAGCGGCCCGCGACGCGGGCGACGGGGGCGCCCCAGTCCTTGCCGTCGCGGCTGACGGACACCGTGAAGCCGTAGGGGTGGCCCGTGGCGTCCAGGCCGGCGTCGACCGCCAGCCGGGAGAAGGACTTCGCCGCGCCCAGGTCGAGGGTCAGCGCCTGCCCGGCGGTCTGGGCGGTGCCCGCCTTCCACTGGGTGGTCTGCACACCGTCGACGGCGGCCGAGGCGTCACCGCCCCCGGAGCCGCCCCCGGAGAAGGTGGCCTTCCACCCGTCGTTGCGCACCCGCGACTCGCACCCGGCCAGATCGCACCCGGCCGACCAGATCGGCGCCCCGTACTCGTACGCGCCCTGGTCGGGCCCGGCGCCGCGTACCCCGGTGGTCACCCCGTCGACCTTCTCGCCCGCGTCGATGGCGGGGGATCCGGCCCGGGGCCACAGCTCGCCGTTGCGGACGTCGGTGTACCGGGGGTCGGCCGGTGGCAGCAGGTTGTTGCGCACCACGGGGGCCGGATCGCCCGGACCGGAGATCTCCATCGGGGCGAGCGCCACGTCGTTGCTGACGTACGTACCGGTGGCGTCCGTCGCGCCGCTCAGCCGCACGGCGGTGGAAACGCCCGCCCCGTACGTCGAGTTGTGGTCGCGGTTGCCGAGGCTGACCCCGCTGTGGCCGTTGAAGAACGTGCCGCGGGTGCCGGTGTTGTACGCCACGTTGTGGTGCAGCAGGAACTGGCTGGAGGAGTTGTCGATGTAGTAGCCGACCTGGCCGTCCGCGTCGTGGACGGTGTTGTGGTCGACGCTCGTCCCCGTCGCGTCCAGGTTGCAGCACACGTAGAAGGGGCTGCCGTCGCGGGACGTGCGCATCGCCTCGGACAGGTCGTTGTAGGCGATGCGGTTGTCCTTGAAGGGCACCCCGTTCAGCTGCCAGGCGGTGTCGATGCTCGCCCGGCCGGTGCGTCGCACGGTGTTGTGGGTGACGGTCTGCCCGCTGCCGTTGATCTCGATGCCGGGGGTATAGCTGCCCATCCAGCCCACGTCGTGGATGTAGTTGTTGGTGATGGTGTTGCCACTGCCGCGCAGCAGCACACCGGTCCCCGCGGAGAAACCGATGTCGCTGTCGCGCAGGGTGTTGCCGGTGCCGAGGATCTGGACGCCGGAGTCGAGCACCCGGGAGGCGACGATGTGGCCCTCGCCCGGCGGGATGGCCAGCTCGTCGTCGCGTGGCATGGGCAGCGTGGAGAACTCGGAGAGGTAGCGGGCCCGCAGCCCCTCCACCAGCACACCGGTGCTCTTCTCCCCGGTGCGCAGCGAGGTGCCCCACACGCCGAGTCCGCGGACGGTGACATGGGAGCTGTCCGAGAGGTCCAGCCCCCACTTCTCGTATTTCGCGGTCACCGTGTGGCCCGCCATGCCGCCCTTGGGCGGGACCAGGTAGAGCCGCTTCTCGCCGGTGTCGTAATACCACTCGCCGGGCTGGTCGAGAGTGGCTTTCGCGCCCACCAGGTAATAGTTGCGGTAGGTCTGGTCGCCCATGCACAGCGGGGTGCAGCGGTAATTGCCGCCCTTGAAATCGAGGGCACCCTTCGCGGTGGCGGTCACGGTGCCGGTCTGCTGGCTCCACGGGTTGGATCCGGCCCACAGATGGACGGTGGCGCCGGTGAGGTCACCGGTCGGCAGGTCGGGGTCGTCGATGTGCTGGTCGGTGGAGCTGCGCTCGGCGACCGCCCAGGACGGATTGAGCGGATCGGGGCCGGAGTTGGGCCAGCGGCCCTCCATGGCGCGGCCGCCGTCGAGGAAGAGCGCGTTCTCGTCGCGGGCGAGCGGCAGGCTCACATCGGTGGCCACCAGACCGCCGCCCGCGTCCTTCCAGCCGGTCACGGTCCGCGTCCCGTCGACGGTGACCGGCCCGTCCCCGTACGCCGCGAGGGTGATCGGGGCGCCCGCGCGGCCCGAGGGCGGGGCGACCCGCTCGCGGTAGGTTCCGCGATGGATCAGGCAGGTGTCCCCGGGCCGGACCAGCTCGGTGCAGCGGCCGATGGTGCGCAGGGGGTGGTTTCGGTCGCCGCTGTCCCGGTCGGAGCCCGAGGTGGCGACGTAGTACGTACGCCCCTGCCGTTCCTCGGCCGCCGAGGTGCCCGGCAGCGCCGAGGTCAGGACGGCCAGCGCCGCCACGGCGGTCACGGAAATGCGCCTGAGCGTGGATCTCATCTACCGCCTCCAGTGTTCAGGGTCGACCGCAACCTAGGAGAAACATCGGATGGGGTCAACGGAGGGAGGCGGATTCGAGGGCGTGCTTGCGGTAATTCCGCTCGACAGGTCCGATGTCTCTCTCGCGAAAACGACTTATTGACAAAGAGGTATTCGCTCGTCGAGCATGGCCCGGATATCTACTGACATCACAGACATCAGTGACATCACTCGAAACGACGGGCGCTGATCTCCGCCGCGGTATCGGCCACCAGCCGCCCCCACCGGTCCACCTCGTGCGGGTCGTAGCGGGAGTCGGGCATGGAGATGGCGACGGTGGCCACCGGGGCCCCGTCCCCCGTGACGATCGGCGCGGCGATGGCGCAGACGCCGGGCCGGTACTGGTTGCGATTGACGGCATAGCCGTCCCGCCGGACCCGCTCCAGCTCCGCGCGCAGCTCCCGCGGATCGGTGATGGTGGCATCGCCGTAGCGGTCCAGCCCGTCCGTGATGACCTCGTCGACCTCGTCGGCGGGGAGGAGGGCGAGGACCGCGTGGCCGGTGGCCGTGGCGTGCATCGGCGAGGTGTCGCCGACCTGGTGATAGGTGCGCACCGCCTGGGTGCAGTCGACCCGGTCGACCATGACCATGCAGCGCAGTCCGTCCGGGACGGACAGATGGATGGTCTCGTCGACCGCGTCGCGCAGTCGGCACATCGGCTCCCGCGCCGCCGCGAACAGGCTCGACCCCTGGTGTGCCGCCGGGCGGACCGCGAGCACCCGGGCGCCGACCTCCCAGCGCGTGGTGTCGCCCCGGCTGGCGCGCAGCCAGCCCGCCTCGTTGAGCGTCACGAGGGTGCGCTGCACGGTCGACTTGGGCAGTCCGAAGATCTTCGTCAGCTCGCCGACGGTCACCGGCTGGTGCTGGGCGACCGCTTCGAGGATGCGAAGGCTGCGGATCACGCTCTTCATTTCCATCTGGTTTCCGCCATTAACTTCTGGAGTTTTCGTTGCACGGTCTCTTGACCGGTCCCTGGAGCGCTGCGACATTGATGCTGCAATCTAGCACGGCATGCCACATTGTGGAACAGGCCGTCTGGGAAACCTCGCCACTCCACCCCAGGAGGCATCCGTGGCAATGAGGAAGCGCGTAGCGGTGATCGGCACCGGGACCATGGGCAGCCAGGCCATGTGGCGGCTGGCCTCCCGGGGTGCGGAGGTGACCGGCTACGACCGGTACGCACCCGGCCACGACCGGAGCGCGGCGGGCGGCGAGACCCGGATCTTCCGCAGCGCCCACTTCGAGGACTCCCGCTACGTACCGCTGCTGCGCCACGCCGACGCGCTGTGGAACGAACTCCAGCGGGAGACCGGCCGCGAGCTGCGGCGGCTCACCGGATGTCTGCTCATGGGCCCCACCGAACACCACCAGATGAGCACCGTCCTGGAGTCCATCGCCGAACACGGCCTCGACCACGAGGTGCTGGACGCGGACGCGCTGGCGAAACGTTTCCCCCAGTTCCGTGTCGAGGACGGCGACGCCGCCGTACTGGACCGCAACGCCGGTTTCCTGCGGCCCGAGCTGAGCGTGCACACCGCGGCCGCCCGCGCCGAGCGGCTGGGCGCCCGGCTGCACCGCTACACACCGGTGCGGGAGGTGGCCCCCGCGGGCGGTGGCGTGGCCGTCGTGACGGACCAGGGCACCGAGACGTACGACGCCGCCGTGGTCACCGTCGGCCCCTGGGTCAACGAATTGCTGCCCGACCTGGAGTGGGAGGTGGACATCCGGCGGCTGGTCAACGCCTGGTTCCTGCCCACCGCCCACGACTGGCACGGCGCCGAGGCGCCCGCCTTCATCCGCACCGCGCCCACCCACTGCTACGGACTGCCCTCACCCGACGGCATCTCGGTCAAGCTCGGCCTCTCCCGCGCCCTGCACCGTGCGGTGGCCGACCCGGAGCGGCTGGACCGCACCGTGGCACCGGAGGAACTGGCCGTCTTCACCGAGCTGACCCGCCGCTTCATGCCCGACCTGCACCCCGACCCGGTGCGGCTCTCGGTCTTCATGGAGGGCTACACCGAGAGCAGCCGCCCGCTGGTCGGCCCGCTGCCCGGCTGCGAGGACATCGTGCTGCTGGCCGGATTCTCCGGGCACGGCTTCAAGCTCTCGCCCGCCATGGGCGACATCGCGGCCGACCTCGCCCTGGACGGCGACACGCTCCAGCCCATCGACTTCCTGTCCACGCGCGACCGCGCCACGGCCTGAGCCCTCGGGCACCCCCCTCACGGAAGGTACGAGATGACACTGACCGTCGGTCCGCTGACCGCCGACACCGGCCGCAAGACCCGGGGCACCGTCCCCGTGGATCTCGGCCCGGTCACCGTCGACCTCCCGGTCACGCTGGTCAACGGTGTCCGCCCCGGCCCCCGCGTCGTGCTCACCGGCGGAGTGCACGGCGGCGAGTTCGCCGGTGTCGACGCCGCCACGCGGCTGGCCGCCCTGCTGACCCCCGAGGAGGTGTGCGGACAGGTCGTCCTCTGCCCGGTCGCCAACCCTCCGGCCGTCTACCAGGGCCGCCTCGGCGTATCCCCGCTGGACGGCGTCAACATCAACCGGATCTTCCCCGGCGACCCGGACGGCGGGCCCACCGAGCGGCTGGCCGACTGGCTCTTCACTCAGCTGCTGCCCGGCGCGGACGCCTACGCCGACCTGCACAGCGGTGGCATCGACGAGACCCTGACCGACTTCGTCGGCTACCGCCTCACCGGCGACGCCGCACTGGACGCCACCACCCGGGGCATGGCCCACGCCGTCGGCTACCCGGACGTCATCCTCGGCACCGACGCCACCGGCGGCAACAGCCACGCCGCCGCCGCCCGCCGGGGCGTGCCCGCCATCCTCATCGAGACCGGCCAGCTCGGGGACCGCGACCCCGACACCGTACGCACCCTGCTCGACGGCCTCTTCCGGCTGCTGCGCCACCTCGGCACCCTCGACCCTCTGCCGGACACCGGGAACACCGACGACCCCGCACCGCGTCCCGCCACCCGGGAGTGGGTGTGGGCCGCGTCCGTGACCTCCCCGGCCACCGGGCTGTGGTACCCGGAGACCGGCCGGGGCGGGGACGTGGCCGAAGGCCAGATCCTCGGCCGCCTCGTCGACCCCGCCGACGGCCGGGAACACAAGGTCACCGCGCCCGCCACCGGCCGCCTCTTCTACGGGATGCACGGCCTCACCGTCGCCACCGGCGCCGAACTCGCCGCCCTCGCGACCCCGCATACCGCCTCGACCGCCACCCCGCTCGACCCGCCCGACCCGCACAACCCGGAGGTGCAGTGATGAGAGATCCCCTGATCGGCCGCAGAGCACTGCTGCGCGGGGCCGGTGGCCTCGCCGCCGTCGCCGCCCTGCCGTCGCTGGCCGCCTGCGGCACCGGCACCAGCCGCGCCGACAGCGGCGGCGGCAAGAAGACCCTGACCGTCCGCAACAGCGGTGGCACCTACGGGGACGCCAACCAGAAGGCGCTGTACGACGCCTTCACCAAGGAGACCGGCATCTCCATCCGGGTCGTCAACATCCAGTACGCCCAGATGCTCGCCCAGATCAAGCAGGGCAGGCCGCAGTTCGACGTCATCGACGACTCGATGGCCGACTTCATGAAGCTCGGTGCGAAGGGCGCCCTGCAGAAGCTCGACCACGACCGGCTGAAGAACTTCAAGAAGGCCCGGATCGCGAGCAAGCTCGTCACCGACTACGCGGTCGGCAAGAACTACTGGGCCAGCGTCATGGCCTACCGCACCGACACCTTCGGCGACCGTAAGCCCGAGTCCTGGGCGGACTTCTGGGACACCAAGAAGTTCCCCGGCAGCCGCTCCCTGCAGACCCAGGACGCCGACCTGCCCGAGCTGGAATTCGCCCTGCTCGCCGACGGCGTGTCCATGGACAAGCTCTACCCGCTCGACGTGGACCGCGCGTTCAAGTCCATGGACCGGATCAAGGGCTCGGTGAAGAAGTACTGGGACACCGGCGCGCTCCCCGGAGTGCTGCTCGGCCGCAAGGAAGTGGTGATGACCAGCGTCTGGCAGGGACGGCTGGACGCGCTGATCAAGGGCGGCAGCCCGATGGCGTACCAGTGGAACGGCGCCCGCAGGCAGTCCAACGGCTGGGGCATCCCGAAGGGCACCGACAAGACCGACGCCGCCTACCAGCTCATCGACTTCTCCCTGCGGCCCGACGTCCAGGCCGCGTTCGCCAAGATCTATCCGATGGGCCCGGTCGTGCCGTCCGCCTACGACGATCTCTCCGACGACATCAAGGCCAATCTGCCCAGCTCGCCCGCCCACCTGGAATCCGGCTTCGACCTGGACGTCGCCTGGTGGATCAAGAACGAAGACACCATCGCCAAGCGCTGGCTGGAGTGGTCCCGTGCCTGACCTCCACATCGCCGACCCCGAACCCGCCATGACCACCGCGTCCCCGCAGACATCGCCCACCGGCAAGGCCCTGTCCATCGTGGGGCTCCACAAGACCTACGGCAGCGCCGTGGCCGTGGACTCCGCCTCGATGGAGATAGCGGCGGGGGAGTTCGTCACCTTCCTCGGCCCCTCCGGCTCCGGCAAGACCACCACCCTGATGATGGTCGCCGGATTCGTCGAACCCGACTCCGGCACCGTCACCGTCGGCGGCCGCGACGTCACCCGGCTCGCCCCGCAGAAGCGCGGCTTCGGCTTCGTCTTCCAGCAGTATCTGCTCTTCCCGCACATGACCGTCTTCGAGAACCTCGCCTTCCCGCTGCAACTGCGCGGCGTGGCCAAGTCCGAGATCCGGCGGCGGGTGCACGAGGCCCTGGAGATGGCGGGCATGGCCGGTTTCGCCGGACGCCGCCCGCGCGAGCTGTCCGGCGGACAGCAGCAGCGCGTCGCCCTGTGCCGGGCGCTGATCTACCGCCCGCCGGTGATCCTCATGGACGAACCGCTCGGCGCGCTCGACAAGAAACTCCGCGACCAGCTCCAGATCGAGATCAAGGCCATTCAGCGCGAACTCGGCCTCACCGTCATCTATGTGACGCACGATCAGGAGGAGGCGCTGGTCCTCTCCGACCGCATCGCGGTGATGCGGGACGGCGGCATCGACCAGTTCGACACCCCGCGCGAACTCTTCGAGCGGCCCCGGACCCCATTCGTCGCCGACTTCCTCGGCGCCGCCAACTTCCTCCCCGGCCGGGTGATGAAGGGCGACGACGACGTCACCCTGGTCCGCCTCGACCACGGCGGACTGCTCACCGCACGCCCCCATCCCCTCCGCCCCGGCCAGCCGGTGCAGGCCGCCGTCCAGCCCGGACGGCTCCGCGTCTGCGCCCCCGAGCAGGGGTTCTGTACCGGCACCGTGGAAACCGTCACCTATGTGGGCACCCTCGTCCGCAGCGATGTACGGATCGCCGAGGACACCCCGCCGCTCCGTCTCGAAGTGCCCGCCGGGCGCGCCCCCGTCACCGGCGAGCGGGTCGGACTGACCGCCGACGCCGAGGACATCAACGTCTTCCCGGCAGAGCGGGACGGCTGAGCCATGGCCGGATCCCTGGTGCGCCCCGCCACGCCCGTACGTCCCCACAGCGCCCCCAAGCCGAGCCGCCCGCGCGGGCTGCGCCACCGGCTGGTGGGCACCCGCAGGGCCCGGATCGGCCTGCTCAACGCCTCGCCGATCGTCCTCTACCTGCTCGTCCTCTTCGTCTTCCCCATCCTCGGCACCCTGCTGCTCAGCCTGAAGAGCACCGACGGATCGCTCACCCTGCACTGGTACGCGGAGGCGCTGAGCGGCGCCAATCTCTCCGTCCTCTTCACCACCCTGCGGATCTCCGCGGAAACGTCCTTGCTGAGCCTCGCCGTCGGCTTCGTCCTCGCCAACGCGCTCTCCCGGCTGCGGCCGATCTGGGCCGGGCTCGTCATGCTGATCGTCGTCGTACCGCACTTCATCAGCGCCCTGGTGCGCACCTACGGCTGGATCATCCTGCTCGGCGACCAGGGCCTGGCCAACGAGTCCCTCACCGGCCTCAAGATCCCCGGCGCCCCGTTCCGGATGCTCTACAACGAGACCGGCGTGGTCATCGGCACCACCGCCGTGATGCTCCCGTACACCGTCCTGCTGCTGTACGGGGTGATGCGCGGCGTCGACCGGCGGCTGCTCGCCGCCGCGGCCAGCATGGGCGCCGGACGCGTGCGCATCTTCGTCCGTATCTATCTGCCGCTCGTCGCCCCCGGCCTGGCCAGCGCCGGACTGCTCAGCTTCATCCTGTGCCTCGGCTACTACATCACCCCCGCCCTGATGGGCGGCACCAAGCAGACCATGGTGGCCTCCCTCATCAACGACCAGGTGATGAAGCAGGACCAGTGGAACGGGGCGGCCGCCCAGGGCGTCGTCCTGCTGCTCATCACCTTCGCCGGACTGCTGCTGCTCAAGACCGCCCGGTCCATCGGCGCGGGCGCGAAGAAGAGGAGTACGTCATGACCGGACTGCGCGGCACCTGGACGGGGCGGATCGCGCTCACCGCCGCCGCCACCCTCATCCTGCTCTTCCTGGCCATGCCGATCATCGTCATCGTCGTGACCTCCTTCGGCGGCGACGCCTTCGGCTCGTTCCCGCCCAGCACCTGGACCCTCGGCTGGTACCGGTCGCTGTTCGCCGACGGAAGCAAGTGGCCCGCCGCGCTGTCGCTCAGCGTGCTGGTGGCCGCCATCACCACCGTGTTCTCGGTGATCCTCGGCATCACCGCGGCCACC
This sequence comes from Streptomyces sp. NPDC059850, assembly GCF_042731515.1. Taxonomy (NCBI): domain Bacteria; kingdom Bacillati; phylum Actinomycetota; class Actinomycetes; order Kitasatosporales; family Streptomycetaceae; genus Streptomyces; species Streptomyces sp. NPDC059850. The sequence continues at coordinate 72,386 of NZ_JBHWJI010000021.1, read as the reverse complement.
GCGCTCACCCGCAGCGAACTGCCGCTGCGCTCCGCGGTGTACGCCCTCGTCCTCGGCCCGCTGCTGATCCCGCAGGTCGTCACCGCGCTCGGGCTGTTCCTGCTCTTCGAACCCGCCGCGATGCTCGGCAGCCCCATCGCCATCGCCCTCGGCCACACCGTCCTCGCGTCGCCCATCGCGGTGATGATCCTGGTGGCCACTCTGCGCGGCATCGACGAACGGCTGGAGGACGCCGCCGCCAGCATGGGCGCGGGCCGTCTCACCGTGGCCCGCCGCATCACCTTCCCGATGGCCGCGCCCGGCATCGTCGCCGCCGCCATCTTCTCCTTCATCACCAGCTTCGACGAGTTCTTCATCTCCCAGTTCCTGTCCTCCGCGAACACCGTGACCCTGCCCGTGCAGGTGTTCAACGCCCTCTCCTACGACGTCGACCCGAGCGTGACCGCGGTCAGTGCCGTGCTCATCGCCTTCGCGGTGCTCGCGCTCGTCCTGGTGGGTCTGGTGCGCTGGATCGGCTCGGGACGTCAGCACTCCCTGCTGTCGGTGGAGAACGCCGCCGGACTCGCCCCCGGAGGCGACGCCGTATGACCAGCATCGAAGCCCTTCCCACCACCGGTCACCGCACCGCCGAGCGGCATCTGCTGCTCAACATGACCGCCAACGGATCCATCGGCGCCCCGGGCCGCGATCTGTTCGTCGTCACCCGTGGCGAGGGCCCGTACGTCCACGACGCCGACGGCCGCCGCTACATCGACGGACTGTCCGGCCTGTACTGCGCCCAGCTCGGCTACGGATACGCCGCCGAGTTCGCCGACGCGGCCCGCCACCAGCTCGGCGAGCTGTGCTACAGCCCGCTGTGGTCCAGCTCCGCGCACCCCACCGCGCTCGCACTCGCCGACCGGATCGCCGCGCTTGCACCCGATGGCATCACCCACACCTTCTTCAGCGGTGGCGGCTCCGAGGCCGTCGAGGCCGCCTGGAAGGTGGCCCGCAAATACCACGCGCTGCGCGGCGAACCGGGCCGCACCAAGGCCATCGCCCGGCACGGCGCCTACCACGGGCTCACCCTCGGCGCGCTGTCCTTCACCGACGACCCCGGCCTCACCCAGCCGTACGGGCCCGCGGCCGTCACCACCCGGTTCATCGCCGACACCAACCGAGGCAGGCTGCCCGAACCGCTCGACGACGCCGCGTTCACCGAACACCTCCTCGCCGACGCGGAAGCCGCGATCCTGGACGAGGGGCCGGAGACCATCGCCATGCTCATCGCCGAGCCCGTGCAGAACCGTGGCGGCTGCATCCCGCCGCCCGCCGGGTACTGGCAGGGGCTCAGACGCCTCGCCGACCGGTACGGCTTCCTGCTCGCCGCCGACGAGGTCATCACCGCATTCGGACGGCTCGGCGAATGGTTCGGCGGCGACCGCTACGGCGCCCGCCCCGACCTCATCACCCTCGCCAAGGGGCTGACCGCGGGCTACGCCCCGATGGGCGCCACCATGATCAGCACCCGGGTCGCCGACGTCCTCAACCGCCCCGGCGAAGTCCTCAACCACGGCTACACCTTCGGCGGCCACCCGCTGTGCGCGGCCATCGCCCTGCGCAGCATCGACATCATCGAACGCGACGGCATCCTGGCGGGCGTCCGCGACGGCCAGGACCACCTCGCCAAGCGGCTGGCCGAGCTGAGCGCGCTGCCGATCGTCGCCGACGTCCGCGGCGAGGGCTACTTCTACGCCGTCGAACTCGCCGGGGACGGCGAACACGGCGCCTTCAGCGAACCCCTGCGCGCCGCGCTCGTACGCGACCTCATCCCGCGGCGGCTGCGCGAGGCCGGACTGCTCGCCCGCGTCTACGACCGCGCCGCGCCGCTGGTGCAGATCGCGCCGCCGCTCATCAGCGACCGCGCGCTGCTGGACCGGATCGTCGACATCATCGGCGCCACCCTCGGCGAGGCCGCCACCCACCTCCCCACCGCCTGACCCGCACTCACACACACGAGGTTTCCACCCATGACAGTCACCGACGTCGCCTCCTACACCATCGGCCCCGTGACCTGCGCCCCCGGCGAGCGCGCCCAGGGGCTGATCCCGGTCGGCGCCCACTCCTACGGCGTCCAGCTCGGCATCCCGCTGCTCGTCGTCAACGGCACCGCCCCCGGCCCGGTGCTGTGCGTGGACGGCGGTGTGCACGGCGACGAGTACGAGGGCATGGAGGCCGTCCGCCGCGCCGTCGCCACCACCGACCCCACCACCCTGCGCGGCACCCTCGTCGGCATCCCCTGCGTGAACACCCCGGCCTTCGAAGCCGGAGCCCGCACCAGCGGCCTCGACCACGCCAACCTCAACCGCATCTTCCCCGGCGACGCGGACGGCTCGTACTCGCTGCGGCTCGCCGCCACCTTCGTCGACCAGGTCATCCCCGCCATCGACGCCCTGGTGGACCTGCACACCGGCGGCACCTTCGGGGAGATCGCCCCGCTGACCATCGTCCAGGGCGGCTACGAGGAACTGGCCACCCCCATCGGTCTCGCCGCCGGACACGAGCTGATCTGGAAGGGCGGCTCCTGGGGCGGTACGGCCCGGCTGTCCACCCTCCAGGCGGGCAAGCCCGCCATCACCATCGAGGCGGGCGGCGGCACGTACCGCGAGGAGACCGTGGACCTCCACCTCGGCTCGGTCCGCAACATCATGCGCCAACTGGGCATGATCGAGGGCGAGTCCGAACGGCGCACCAGTTACACGGCGGTGAGCGGCACCTTCGCCCGCTCGGCCGACGGCGGCTTCTTCCTCGGCCACGCGGCGCCCGGCGAGCAGTGCAAGGAGGGCGATCTGATCGGCACCGTCATCGACCACTACGGAGCCGTGCTGGAGGAGGTGCGCGCCCCCAGGGACGGCATCGTGCTGTGGGTGCGCCGGCTCCGTACCGTGCGCCCCGGCGACGAGGTGGTCATCTTCGGCGGTGTCGAGGGGGAGATCCGGCCATGACGGCGGAGCCCGGGACGAGTTTCGCCACCGATGAGCCCGTCACCGAACTGCTCATCGACGGCAAGCCCGTCCTCGCCACGGACGGCGCCACCTTCACCGTCCTCGATCCGGCCCACGGCACCCCGATCGCCCAGGTGGCGAAGGCGGGTCCGGCCGATGTGGACCGGGCGGTGGCGGCCGCCCGCAGCGCCCTGGAAGCCGCCGACTGGGCACGGCTGCGCCCCGCCGACCGGGGCAGGCTGCTGTTCCGTATCGCCTCCGAGATCCGCCTCCGGGCCACCGCACTGGCCCGGCTGGAATCGCTCGACGTGGGCAAACCGCTGAGCCAGGCGCGGGCCGATGTGGAGGCCGCCGCCCGCTACTTCGAGTTCTACGCCGGCGTCGCCGACAAGCTGGGCGGTACGACCGTGCCGCTCGGCCCGGGACTGCTCGACTACACCGTGCGGGAGCCGATCGGGGTCTCCGGGCAGATCATCCCGTTCAACTACCCGCTCCAGAACACCGCCCGGGGCAGCGCCCCCGCCCTCGCGGCGGGCTGCACGGTCGTCCTCAAGCCGTCCCCGGAGGCGCCCCTGACGCCGCTGGAGATCGGCCGCATCGCCCTGGAGTGCGGGCTGCCGCCCGGGGTACTCAACGTGGTGCCGGGGGACGGCGAGACGGGCGCGGCCCTCGCCGGACACCCCGGAATCGACCAGATCACCTTCACCGGCTCGGTGGCCACCGGGATCTCGGTGGCCCGCGGCGCGGCCGCCAATGTGGTGCCCTCGGTGGTCGAGCTGGGCGGCAAGTCCCCGAGCGTGGTGTTCGCCGACGCGGATGTGGACCTGGCGCTGGGCGCGGTGGCGGGCTCGGTGTTCGGCAACGCCGGGCAGACCTGTTCGGCCGGTACCCGGCTGCTGCTGCAGCGCGGCGACGGATTCGCCGAGGAGTTCACCGCCCGGCTCGTGGCCCACGCCGAAGCGCTGCGGCTGGGTCCTGGCCCGGCCGATCCGGACCTGGGCCCGCTGGTCTCGGCCCGGCAGCGCGACCGGGTCGAGGGCTATCTGCGGCTGGCCCGCGAGGAGGGCGCAGTGGTCCGTACCGGTGGCGGCCGCCCGGCCGATCCGGCGCTCGCCGACGGGTACTTCATCGAGCCCACCGTGCTCACCGGGCTCACCAACGACACCCGCACCGCCCAGGAGGAGATCTTCGGCCCGGTCATCACCGTCATCGAATTCGACGACGCGGCGGACGCGCTCGCCCTCGCCAACGACACCCCGTACGGCCTGTCCTCGTACGTATGGACCCGTGACCTGCCCACGGCGCTGCGCCTCGCCGACGGCATCCGGGCCGGGCAGGTCAACGTCAACGCGGTGGGCGTGGGCACCGGGGTGGAGCTGCCCTTCGGCGGCTACAAGCACAGCGGCTGGGGACGCGAGAAGGGCCTCGCCGCCCTGGACAGCTACACCCAGCTGAAGAACGTGTGCGTCGGCTTCGGCGTGGTTTCCGGCGAGGGGGAGGGCTGATGCGCTACCGGCAGCTCGGCGACAGCGGGCCACGCGTCTCGGTGGTGGGCCTCGGCGGCAACAACTTCGGCTCACGGCTGGACGAGGACGCCACCCGGGCAGTGGTCGACGCCGCGCTGGAGGCGGGCATCACCCTCTTCGACACCGCCGACACCTACGGCGGATACGGCGGGGGCGGTGGCCAGGCGGGCGACAGCGAACGGCTGCTCGGCGCGGCCCTCAAGGGCCGTCGCGAGCGCGTGGTGCTGGCCACCAAGTTCGGCATGGCCATGGGACCGGAGTACGAACGCTTCGGCCCGCGCGGCTCACGTCCGTACATCCGGCACGCCGTGGAGAGGTCGCTGCGGCGGCTCGGCACCGACTACATCGACCTGTACCAGTACCACGAGCCGGACGGCATCACCCCGGTCGCCGAGACCGCCGCCGCGCTGGAGGAGCTGGTGGCCGAGGGCGTGGTGCGCCACTACGGCTGCTCCAATATGGCGGGCGAGCGGCTGGTGGCCGGGTTCGTCTCCACCCAGGTGCGCTACCACCTGCTGGACCGCACCGCCGAAACCACGCTCACCCCCGCCGCCACCCGGCTGGGCACCGCGCTGCTGCCGTACTATCCGCTGGCCAACGGCCTGCTCAGCGGCAAGTACCGGCGTGGCGAACCACCGCCGCCGGGCAGCAGGCTCTCCTGGCGGGAGGGGTGGCTGACCGACGCGGCCCTCGACCGGGTCGAGGCGCTGACGGCCTACGGCGCCGAGCGTGGCCAGCCGCTGCTGCGGGTGGCGGTCGGCGGACTCGCCGCACTCCCCGGGGTGGGCTCCGTGATCTGCGGAGCGATGACCCCGGACCAGGCCACCGCCAACGCGGCGGCCGCCGAATGGATACCGGACGCGGCCGATCTGGCCGCCCTCGACGACATCGTGACCCCCGGCGAGCGGGTGGTCTGACCCCCATGACAACCAGTGAGGTAAAGAACATGCGCCAGGTAGTGACCTTCGACGCCTATGGCACCCTCGTCGATTTCGAACTCGTCCCGGCGACGCTGAAGACGCTGCGGGACCGGCTCGATCTGGACGGGCTCGACGTGGACAAGTTCCTCGACAACTTCCGGGTGATGCGCTTCCAGGCGGTCCTGGAGGCCTACCGCCCGTACGACGAGGTGCTGCACTCCAGCCTGGAGAAGGCGATGCGGCTGCACGGACTGGAGTTCCGCACCTCCGACGGCGACGCCCTGGTGGAGGCCGTGGCCGGGTTCGGGCCCTTCCCCGAGGTGCCGGAGGCGCTGCGGGCCCTGAAGTCCCGCTATGAGATCGCCATCATCTCCAACACCAACGACGATCTGATCGCCCAGAACGTCAAGCGCATCGGCGTGGAGTTCGACCATGTGATCACGGCCCAGCAGGCCGGGGCGTACAAGCCGTCCCGGCAGACCTTCGAGTACGCGTACAAGACCATCGGCGTCGACCCGTCGCAGGTCATCCACACCGCCCAGGGCTGGGAGTACGACCTCATCCCCACCCGGGACCTGGGTCTGGCCCGGCGGGTGTGGATCAACCGGTTCGGCCGCCGGGGCAGCACCGCCTACCAGCCCTACGACGAGCTGTCCGACCTGTCCGGCCTCCCCGCCCTGCTCGGCTGCTAGGAGCACCACATGAAGCAGATCCCGTACTGGCTCGACACCGCCCCGCGGTTTCCGGACCGCTCGGGCAAGGAACTGCCGGACGCGGTGGACGTGGTGGTGATCGGCGGCGGTCTCACCGGTCTGTCCACCGCCCTGCACACCGCCCGCAAGGGCGCCGAGGTCCTGCTCGTGGAGAAGGACAAGATCGGCTCCGGTGCCTCGGGGCGCAACGGCAGCATGTGCACCCAGGGCATCACCATCTCCACCGGCGAGGCGCGCAAGCGCTACGGCCAGCCGCGCGCCCGCGAGCTGTACGACGCCTTCCGCGAGGCGGTCGACGTCGTCGAGGAGCTGACGGAGAAGGAGGGCATCGACTGCGACTTCAGCCGGTGCGGCCGTCTCGGGGTGGCGTACAAGCCCGAGCACTTCGAAGCGAAGAAGGCCCAGCAGCGCGATCTGGCCGAGAACTTCGGCCATGACACGGTGCTGCTGAGCCCGCGCGAGCTGCGCGCCGAACTCGGCTCGGACTACTACCACGGCGCGCTGCTGGACCCGCTCAGCGCCGGACTGCACGTCGGCAAGTACGTACACGGCCTCGCGGACGCCGCCGAACGGGCCGGGGCGCGCCTCCACGAGCGCAACGCCGCCACCGCCGTGACCCGCGCCCCGGACGGGTCCTTCCTGGTGGAGACGGTGCACGGCACCGTCCGCGCCAAGCAGGTGATGGCCGCCACCGACGCGTACACCGACCGGTCGCTGCCGTGGTTCCGCAAGCGGCTGGTGTCCGTCGGCAGCTTCGTCATCGTCACCGAACCGCTGGGCGAGGAGCTGGCCCGGGAGATCATCCCGAAGGCCCGTCTGGTGGTCGACTCCAAGAACATCGGCCACTACATCCGGCTCACCCCCGACCACCGCCTCGCCTTCGGCGGCCGCGCCCGCTTCGCCCCCTCCGACCCGGCCTCGGACCGCCGCAGCGGGGCGGTGCTGAAGCGGGAGATGGCGGAGATATTCCCGCAGTTGAGCAACGTGCGCATCGACTATGTGTGGGGCGGGAGCGTCGGTTTCTCCTACGACCGCATCCCGCACGCGGGCCAGGCCGGGGGCGTGTACTACTCGATGGGCTACTGCGGCCACGGCGTCCAGATGGCCACCTACATGGGCCGCGCCATGGCCGAGGTGATGGACGGCCACCCGGAGGCCAACCCGCTGCGCGGCATCGGCTTCCCGAAGATCCCGGTGCCCTTCTACAACGGGACGGCGTGGTTTCTGCCCTTCGCCGGGGCGTACTACAAGGCCAAGGACCGGCTCACGTAAGACACGCCATACCTGCGCGCACCCCGCCGGAGCCACGCGCCCGGCGGGGTCAGCCGTCGTCCTCGGGGAGGTACGGCCCGGCGAGGGTGACCTCGGCCCGCTCCAGGGCGAGGGCCAGCTCACCGCTCGGCGGCTGCTCGCTGACCAGCACGTCGACGCGGTTGAGCGGGCAGATGCGGGCCAGCGCCCGGCGCTCGAACTTGGCGGTGTCCGCCAGCACCACGACCCGGGACGCGGAGTCCATCATCTCCTGGATCATCTGGGCCTCCGGGATATTGGACACCGAAAGCCCGGACGCGCTGACCCCGCCCACCGCGATGAGGGCGGTGTCCGCGCTCACCCCGGCGGTGTCGGGGAAGCGGATCGGGCCGATGGTGACCAGCGCGGTGGTCCGGCACGCGCCGCCGAGGACGAACAGATCGCGCAGGGCCTGCGCCGGGACCATTCCCGGGACCCGCAGATTGTTGGTGACGATCGTCAGCCCCCGGTGGCCGCCGAGCGCGGCCACCGCCGAGAGCACCGTGGTGCCGCCGTTGACGAGCAGGGTCTCGTTGTCCCGCACCAGCCGGGCGGCGGCGGCCCCGATGGCGTCCTTGGCCTCCCGGCGCTCGTTCATCCGGTCCGCCACCGGGCTGTCCGCCGTGGCCAGTTCGCCGCCCGGCACCGCCCCGCCGTGGGTGCGCGCCACCAGGCCGCGCGCCGCGAGATGGTCCAGATCGCGCCGTACGGTGTCCACCGATACGGCGAACTCCTTCGCCAGCTCCCCGATGGTGGCCTGGCCGCGCTGCTGGATGAAGGCGGTGAGGTCGGCCCGGCGGCGCGCGGGCAGATTCGCCGCCCGGGTGCCCTCTGCTGACGTCATCGTGTGGTCCCCCTTTGTGATCCTGCGCAACACCGCAGATTCTCGCACCTTACCGCAAGAAGTCGCAGCACAACCCTTGACCGGTGGTACGGGCAGCCGTAGCTTGCAGCAAAGAGTCGCATAAACAAGCGCAGCTTTGCACCGTTTTCTGCGCGCCAATGGAGTCGCCGTGGAGCCGCACCGCCCATCCATACGCCCCGAACCGCCCTGGACCCGCCGCCGGGTCGTCGCCACCGCCCTCGGGTGCTTGGCCGCCACCCCCGCGCTCACCGCCTGCGGGGGCGACGAGTCCGGCCGGAGCGTCAGCGGAGGCGGTGGCCGCAGGACCGAACTCACCTTCGCCTGCGCGGCGTTCACCGGAGGCGCGGCCGGAATGCAGTCGTTCGCCGACCGCTACAACACCGCCCAGAGCCGCTACCGGGTGACCGTCCGCAACCTGCCGCCGCCCAGCTCCAGCACCGAATGCCATCAGCAGCTCACCCAGCTGCTGGCCCGCAAGGACGGCACGGTCGACGTCTTCGCGCAGGACGTGGTGTGGATCGCCGAGCTGGCCGACGCGGGCTGGGTACACCCCCTGGACCGGGACGTCTCCGCGGCCCTGCGCCGCTCCTTCTTCCCCGGTGTGGTCGACGCGTGCACGTATCAGGGCCGACTCGTCGCGCTGCCCTGGTACGTGGACGCGGGCGGTCTCTACTACCGCACCGACCTGATGCGCGCGCTCGGCCGCAAACCCCCGACCGAATGGCACGAACTGGCCGACATCGCGGCCGAGATGCAGCGCGGCCGGGTGCCCATGGGCTATCTGTGGCAGGCCAAGCAGGCCGAGATCCTGCTGTGCGACCTGGTCGAGTTCATCGCCTCCAACGGGGGACACGTCATCGACCACTCGGGCGCGGTCCGGGTGGACAGCCCCGCGTGCGTCGAGGCCGTCCAGTTCATGCGCGACCTCGTCCACCGCTACAAGGTCAGCCCCTCCGAGGTGTTCTCGTGGGACGAGGAGCCCAGCCGCCGCCCGTTCACGGCGGGCCGGGTCGGGATGATGCGGCACTGGAGCTATGTCTACGGCGTCTCCCAGAACCCGGACCAGTCCAAGGTCGTCGGCAAGGTCGACGTCGCCCCGCTGCCCCGTTTCCCCGGTGGCACGTCCTCCTCCTGCCTCGGCGGCTACCAGCTCGGCGTCGCGGCGGGATCCCGCAACAAGGAAGGTGCCATGGACTTCCTGCACTGGCTCGCCGGCACCGAGGCACAGCTCGCCTTCGCGCTCGACTTCGGCAACGCTCCCTCCCGCGTCTCGGTCTACGACGAGAAGAAGCTCGCCACGGGCCAGCCCGCGATGGTCAAGCTGAAGGAGGCGTTCGGCAACGGCGTGCCCCGTCCGGTCACCCCGCACTACTCCCGGGTCAGCCTCGCCCTCCAGTCCGCGGTCTCCCGCGCCCTGGTCTACGGCGATGTGCCCGGCACCCTCCGCTCCGCCCGGCGCGACCTGGAGGCGATCGTCTGATGGGCCACCTCGCCTTCTTCCACCGAACGCCCGGACACACCCCGCTGCGCGGCAAGCACCGCGCGCCCTCCCTGGAGCAGCCGCAGCTCTCGCCCGGCCCAGAGGACCCCAAAGGCCCGCGCCGCCGCTTCTCGCCACGTGAGTCCTCGTCCCCGGGCCCGCGCCTGGTGGGCATCGTCCTGCTGGCGCCCGCGCTCGCCGCCGTCCTCGCCGTCTCCCTCTACCCGGTGCTGCGCACCCTGTGGCTGTCCCTGCACGACGCCGGGTTCTCCAGCGGATCGCGTTTCACCGGCACCGCCAACCTGTCCCGGCTGCTCGGGGACGATCTGTTCTGGAACGCCTGGTGGCGCACGGTGGCCTTCGCCTTCGGCACCACCCTGGTCGAGACCGCGCTCGGCATCGGCTTCGCCCTCGTACTGCACCAGTCCTTCCGGGGCCGTGGCTGGGCCCGCGCCGCCGTCCTCATCCCGTGGGCCATCCCCACCGTCGTCACCTCGCGGATGTTCGGCTGGATCTTCGACGGCCAGTCCGGTGTCGCCAACTACCTGCTGACCCGCCTCCATCTGACCGACGGCTACGTCAACTTCCTCGGCGATCCGCACACCGCCCTGGCCACCATCGGGCTCGCCGACGTGTGGAAGACCACCCCGTTCATGGCGCTGCTGGTGCTCGCCGCGCTGCAGACCGTGCCGAAGGAACTGGGCGAGTCCGCGAAGATCGACGGCGCCTCGCCCTGGTGCACCTTCCGCTCCGTCACCCTGCCGGTGATCGCGCCCGCCCTGCTGATCGCCGCCCTCATCCGGATCCTCGACGCCTTCCGGGTCTTCGACCTGCCGTACGTCCTCACCGGCGGCGGACCGGCCGACTCCACCGAGACGCTGTCCACCTTCGGCTACAAAACCCTCTTCTCCGGCCTCGAACTGGGCTACGGCTCGATGATCGCCACCGCCGCCTTCCTCACCGAAGTGCTCATCGCCGCGGGCTTCGCCTACTACCTGAGCCGGCGCTACCGCGCCCTGGAGGGCTGAGCCATGACCGCCATCCCCGCGCCCGTCCCCGCCGCGCCCGCAGCCCTCCGGGCCCGCCGCCGGGCCTTCACCCGCCGGACGCTGTTCCGGCTGGCCGTCACCGCCGTCGTCGTATGGTCCCTGGCGCCGTTCCTGTGGCAGCTCAGCACCTCGTTCCAGCGGGACCGCGACCTGTCCTCGGTCACCCCGCACTGGCTGCCCGTCCCGGGCACCCTGGAGCACTACCGGGCCGTCTTCACCGACTACGAGTTCGGCAAGTACCTGGTCAACAGCGTCATCGTCACGGTGACCGCGACCGCCATCGGGCTGCTGCTGGCGGCCCTGGCCACCTACGCGCTCGCCCGGCTGCCGGTGCCCGGCAAGGGCGTGGTGCTCGCCGTCGTCCTCGGCCTGTCGATGTTCCCGCAGATCTCGATCGTCGTCCCGCTCTACCTGGTGCTCAACGCGCTCGGGCTGCTCGACACGTACACGGGTCTCTCCGGTTCGTACGTGGGGCTCGCCCTGCCGCTGATGATCTTCGTCCTGTACGCGCACTTCCGGTCCCTGCCCACCCAGCTGGACGAGGCCGCGGCCATCGACGGCGCCGGACTGCTGCGCACCCTGCGCAGCGTGATCCTGCCGCTCGCGCTGCCCGGGATCGCGGCCGCCGGAATGCTCGGCTTCATCACCAACTGGAACGAGTTCATGCTCGCTCTGGCCTTCACCTCCTCGCCCGAGCATCAGACCGTGCCGGTCGGCATCGCGGGCTTCCAGTCCCAGTACTTCGTCCCCTGGGGCGACATGGCCGCCGCGTCCGTCGTGGTCACCCTGCCGCTGGTGCTGATCGTCATGGCCTTCCAGCGCCGCATCGTCGCGGGCATCACCTCCGGGGCGGTGAAGGAGTGACCGCCCGCACCGGCCTCTCCATCCCGCGCGTCGTCGCCCGCGACGAGCTGTGGGCCGAGCGGTACCGCGCGCTGGCCGACCGGGTCCGCGCCCGGGCCCGGCAGGCCGCACCCGTGCTGGCCGGGTTCAGCGCCTGCGTCGACCACGTCCGCCGGATGGATCCGGACCGGATCGCCGCCCTCGCCGCCCAGACCACCGCGCCCGGACCCGCCGGTGAGGTCGCCGCCGAGGTCATCGGCCGCATCCGCGACGGCCGGGGCGGCGAGATCGCCCTGCCGTGGCCCGGCGGCACCGACTGGGTGGGCGCCCTGCTCGGCGCGCCCGACCGGGTGCAGCTCGGCGGCACCGGACCGCAGGCCTCCTGGGCGCTCGCCGTGCTCGGCGCGCCCAGCGTCGTCCCGCTGGCCGACCGCAGCGCCGAGCAGCTCGCGGTGCTCCACCCCGACGTGACGCTGTGCACGGCCGAGGGCACCGCCCCGGCCGGGCGGCTGACCGGCGCGGAGGCGCCCCTGCCGGGCAGGGTGAAACAGCCGCACAGCGTCCTGGAGTTCGCCGAGGGCACCCCCGCCGCCGGACTGCCCGGCGGGCTGCCCCGCTCCTCCCGGATCATCCTGCGCTTCGCGGACGACGGGATCGAGCGCGACGAGTGGTTCGCCGCCCGCTCCGGCGAACTGGCCCGCACCGCCGAGGCCGGGCTGCTGTCCGGCATGAACGGGCTGCCCGAGGACGGCACCGGACCCGCCGACCGGGCCTGGCTCACCGAGGTCGTACGCACCTGGCGGGACGGCGGACTGCCACTGCTCCACCTCGAACTCGCCGAGTTCACCAGCGTCCGCGCCCTGCGCGCGGGATGCGAGGAGTACGCCCCGCTGGCCGACTCCGTCGGCATGAGCCTGTCCGAACTCGCCACGCTCGCCGGTCCCTCGGCCCGCACCTCACCCGCCACCGCGGCGGCCCACTTCGCCACCGCGTACGACCTGGACCGGGTGTGCGTCCACGCGGACGGCTGGGTGCTCGCCGTCCACCGAGGCGACCCCACCGAACAGCGGACCGCGCTGATGACGGGCAGCCTGCTCGCCGCCGCGCGGGCCGCGCGCGGCGCCCCCGCCGCCGACCTGGCGCCGCCACCGGCGGCCGACTACACCGAGGACCGCCCGGCCGACGGGCCACTGGGGGAGGGGCTGCGCGCGGACTGCGTCCCCGCCCCTCACCTCAGCCGCCCCGCCGCCACCATCGGCCTCGGTGACACGTTCGTGGGCGGGCTGCTGCTCGCCCGCTCGCTCCACTCCGGCTGTGCCCCGACCCGTACCCGAAAGGACCCCGATGACCACGCCTGACCTGACCACCGACCCGGGCAAGCTGCGCGGACTGACCCGTGTGACCAGCGAGGACGGCTTCTTCCTGATCTGCGCCCTCGACCATCTCTCGGACTTCGCCGAACTGCTCGCCCCGGACCCCTCCACGGTGGGCTTCGCGGACGTGGTCCGGGCGAAGGACGCCGTCATCCGCGCGGTCGCGCCCAGCGTGACCGCCGTACTCCTCGACGCCCACTACGGCGTCGGCCACCTCACCGCCAGCGGCGCCCTGCCGCGTGACGTCGGCCTGATGGCCAGCGTCGAGGACGAGGACTACCGCATCCCCGACGGCCCGCGCCGCACCCGGCACCGCGACGGCTGGTCCACCCGGCAGATCAAGCTGGCCGGGACCGATGTGGCCAAGCTGCTGTGGTGGTACCGCCCGGACGGCGACCCGGCCACCGCCGAACACCAGCGCCAGGTGGTACGCGACCTGGTGGCCGAGTGCGCGGAGCTGAGCCTGCCGCTGGTCGTCGAGCCCATCTGGTACCCGCTGCCCGGCGAGGACCCGTCGTCGGCGGAGTGGAAGGAGCGCCGGGTCGCGGGCATCATCCAGTCGGCCGTGGACGCCGACCGGCTCGGGGTCGACATGCTCAAGGTCGAGTTCCCCGGCTACGTCGACACCGAGCAGGGCCGCGCGGCGGCCGCCACGGCCTGCAAGGAGCTGGACTCCTCGGTGCGCGTCCCGTGGGTGATCCTTTCGGCGGGCGTCGGCTACGAGGACTTCCGCACCCAGGTGCGGATCTCCGCCCAGGCCGGGGCGTGCGGTTACCTGGCGGGCCGGTCCATCTGGCGCGACGCAGTCTCCACCCACGACCCGGCCGAGCGCGCCCGGGGCATCGAGCAGGCCCGCGGGCGGCTGGACGAGCTGAACGCGGTCATCCGCGAACACGGCCGTCCGTTCCTGCCGGGCCGTTCCCTGGACCAGGCACTGGCCCGCCTGCCCGAGGGCTGGTTCCACACCTGGCACCCAACCGTCTGACGCCCCGTCCCGCACGGTCGTGGCCGCCTCCCGGCCAGCGCCCGGGCCCGCCGACCGCCAGAAGCCGCCCCGCCCGCTGGCTTCCCGGCCCGCCGCGGTGCCGGACGCGGTGCGGGGGCGCCCCGCGTGGTCCCCGCCCGCCACGTTGCCCGACGCGGTGCGGGAGGTGTGTTCCGCGAGGGCGTCCCGGTCGCGCGCTGCCCTGGCTGTGCTGGGAGGCGGCTCCGTTCGCCGCGTTGCCGGGCTCGTCCGGCCCGTTCCTGGGCTCGGTGCGGAAGGCGTCTCCGCGACGGCGTCCCGGTCGCGCGCTGGCGGGGCTTCCGCTGGGCCGTGTCTCCGGCCGCCGCGTTGCCGAACTCGTCTGGCCCGTACCGGACTTGGGCCGCGAGGACGACCCGATCGCACGCTGCGTCGGGAGGCGGTTCCACTCGCCGCGTTGCCGGGTTGGTCCCGCCCGTCTCCGGGCTCCGTGCGGGCGCCTCGCGCGGAGCCCGCAGCGTGGGTTCGGGGCCGCCCGCGCCCCGGGGAAGCTGCCGTTGGGCGGCTCCCCGGCGCGGCTGGGCGCCGCTGGGGTGGCTGTCGCTTTCCGGCCCGGCCACATCCCATCCGTACGCCGTATCCGACCGGGAGGAGCCCCGCATGACCGCCGCACCCATCCCGCTGACGCCCAATCAGCCGCGCTCCTTCTACCGCGACTCCGGCGCCATCGCCCGCTTCCGGCGCACCGCGCCGAGCGGCGACGGCTTTCGTCCCGAGGACTGGGTCGCCTCGACCACCCCGCGTTTCGCGCGGGCCCCGGCCGGGCTGACCACGTTGCCCGATGGCGTCCGGTTGGCCGACGCCGTGGCCGCCGATCCGGCGGCCTGGCTGGGGCCGGAGCACACGGCGGCGTACGGGACCGACACCGGGTTGCTGGTCAAGCTGCTGGACGCCGGTCAGCGGCTGCCCCTGCACACCCACCCCGACCGGGCGTTCGCCCGTGCCCACCTCGGCGGCGCGCACGGCAAGACGGAGGCGTGGTACGTCCTGGACGCCGCCCCCGGCGCCGAGGTACGGATGGGCTTCGCCCGTGACGTCACCGCCCGTGAGCTGGCCGGATGGGTCGCGGCCGGGGACACGGGCGCGATGCTGGACGCCGTCCACCGGGTTCCGGTCGCCCCCGGTGACGCGCTGCTGTGCCCGGCGGGGATGCCCCACGCGATCGGCGCGGGGGTGCTGCTGGTGGAGCTCCAGGAGCCGACCGACTTCTCCGTGCTGCTGGAGTGGGAGGGGTTCGCGATCCTCGGCGCCGCCGAGGGCCATCTCGGCCTCGGCTTCGACCTGGCGCTCGGCGGAGTCGACCGCCGGGGCCTCTCCGCCGCCGCGCTGGACCGGCTGCGCGGACCGGGCGCAGGGGCAGGTACCGGGAGCGTGCTCCCGCCGGACGCCGACCCGTACTTCCGCGCCGAGCTGTGCCGGGGCGGCCCGGCGACGATGCTGGACGCGGGCTTCTCGGTGCTGGTCTGCCTCACCGGCGCCGGGACGCTGACCTGCGCGTCCGGGCCCCCGCTTGAGACGGCGGCAGGGCAGACCGTACTTCTTCCGTACGCGGCGGGGCCCACGCGGCTGTCCGGCCCGCTGACCGCCCTGCGCTGCCGCCCGCCCGCGCCCGGGCGCTGACTCCACCCGGGAGATCAGTTTCTTCAATCAGTTGATTTATTTAATTCACGTGTTTTAACGTGGCTTCCACAGCTCAGCACGATCGAGTGAGGAGGAGGCCACCATGGCCGCTGCCCACGAGACCCGCGAGGCCATCATGGCCGCAGCGGAACGGCTCTACGCCGAACACGGGCTGGTCGCGGTGTCCAACCGGCAGATCAGCGAGGCGGCCGGGCAGGGCAACGTCGCCGCGGTCGGCTACCACTTCGGCACCCGCGCGGACCTGGTGCGCGCCATCATGCGCAAGCACTCCGCGGCCATCGACACCATCCGGCAGCGGATGCTGGACGAGACCCGTGGCAGCCGCGAGGTCCGGGACTGGGTCGCCTGCCTGGTGCGGCCCGCCCCCGAGCACCTGGCCACCCTGGGCGTCCCCTCCTGGCACGCCCGGTTCGCCGTGCAGGTGATGACCGACCCCGTGCTGCGCGCGATCGTCACCGAAGAGGCCCTCACCCGGCAGCCGCTGTGGGAAATCCTCCAGGGGCTGGGCGACTGCCTCGGCTCCCTGTCCGCCGACACCCGGGCCGAACGCGGCGACATGGCCCGCCAGTTGATCACCCACACCTGCGCCGAACGCGAGCGCGCCCTCGCCGATGGGGCCAGTACGCGACAGCGGTCCTGGGAGGACACGGCCGCCGCGCTGACCGACGCCATCACCGGGCTGCTGCTCGCCCCCGTCACACCCCGTACGCCCCCTCGTCCCACCTCCAAGGAGAACCAGACATGAAGATCACCGTTGATGAAACGAAGTGCTGCGCGGCGGGTCAGTGCGTGCTGATCGCGCCCGAGGTGTTCGACCAGCGCGACGAGGACGGCATCGTGGTCCTGCTCGACGCCGAGCCCGCCGAGGAGCACCACGCCGCCGTCCGCGAGGCCGCGGGCGTCTGCCCGACGCTCGCGATAGACCTGAGCGGCACCTCATGAACGAGCCCTCCGGCGCAAGGGCTACCGGGGAACGATCACGGTGCTGGGAGCCGAACCGCACGCGCCCTACGACCGGCCGCCGCTGTCCAAGCAGGTGCTCGCCGGGGACTGGGCGCCCGAGCGGGCCCGGCTGCGGGCCCCGGAAGCCCTGGACGCGCTGGACGCCGAGTTCCTCCTCGGCGACCCGGCCGTCGCCCTGGACGCCCCGGCGCGCACCGTCCGTACCGCGTCCGGGCGCGTCCTGACGGCGGACGCCGTGGTCATCGCCAGCGGAGTACGGCCCCGGACACTGCCCGGACAGGACGGCCTGGCCGGAGTCCATGTGCTGCGGTCGCTGGACGACGCGGCGGCGCTGCGGGCGGACCTGCTGACCGCTACCCGGGCCGTGGTCGTCGGCGACGGAGTACTCGGCGCCGAGATCGCCGCCACCGCGCGCACCATGGGCGTGGACGTCACCCTGGCCGGTCCCCAACCCGCCCCGATGGCCGCCCAGTTCGGCCCCCGCGTCGCGGAACTGCTCGCCGAGGTCCACACCGAACACGGCGTGGCACTGCGGCTCGGCACCCCCGTCGACGGCCTGACGGAGCACCGGGGCAGGGGCAGCGGCGTACGCCTGGCCGGTGGCGAGGTGCTGCCCGCCGACGTGGCCGTGATCGCGGTCGGCGCCGTCCCCGAGACCGGCTGGCTCACCGGCAGCGGCCTGACCCTGGACAACGGGGTGGTGTGCGACGCGTACTGCCGGGCCGCGAACGGGATCTACGCCGTGGGCGACGTGGCGCGCTGGCACCACACGGGCCTCGGAGCGCTGTTGCGGCTGGAGAACCGGACCAACGCCGTGGAGCAGGCGGCCGCCGTCGCCGGGAACATCCTCGGCGAGGAGAAGCCGTACACGCCCGTCCCGTACTTCTGGACCGACCAGTTCGACGCCAAGATCCATGTGCATGGGCGGCCGTCGCCCGACGCCGAGGTGACCGTCGTGGAGGGCGCGGTGGAGGACCGCCGGTTCGTCGCCCAGTACCACCGCCGGGGCCGGGTCACCGGCGTCCTCGGCTGGAACATGCCCAAGCAGACCCGACTGCACCGCCAGGCCCTGCTGGCCGAGCCGCCCGTGGCGCTCGCCGTCGGCGCGTAACCGGGTCCCTGCGAACGCCCCGGCCCTGAACACCCCATCCGGCCACCCCTGAACGCCCACCGGAGGAAGACCATGACCACCGCACCCGTGGCCGACGACGCGTCGGCCGAGATCCCCCAGTTTCCCCAGCCACGGGCCGCCGCCTGCCCCTTCGACCCGTCCCCGGAGCTGCGCGGCCTCGCCCAGTGGGGCCCGCTGACCCGCGTCCGGTCCTGGGGCGACAGCACCCCCTGGGTGGTGACCAGCCACGCCGAGCAGAAGGCGCTGCTCGCCGACCCCCGACTGAGCGCGGACTTCGCCCACCCCGGCTTCCCGAGCCCCGTCGACCACTCGGGCGGCGACCACGGCGCCACCGACCTGAGCTTCGTCGGCATGGACGATCCTGAGCACGCCCGGCTGCGCCGCATGGTCAGCGGCGCGTTCACCATCAAACGGGTCGAGGCGATGCGCCCGGTCGTGCAGGAGATGGTGGACGACTTCATCACCCGCATGCTGGCCGGGCCGAAACCGGCCGACCTGGTCCAGGCCCTCGCCCTGCCGGTCCCGTCCCTGGTCATCTCCGAACTGCTCGGCGTCCCCTACGACGACCACGAGTTCTTCCAGACCAACAGCAAGGTCCTCGTCTCCGCCGTGGCCACGCCCCAGGAACGGCAGGCCGCCCACGGCAATCTGGGCGGCTACCTGGACCAGCTCGTGGACGCCAAGCTCGCCGAGCCCGGCGACGATCTGCTCTCCAGCCTCGGCAAGCAGATCAAGGCCGGAGAGCTGACCCGCCGCCAAGCGGTCACGATGGGCGTGCTGCTGCTCCTCGGCGGACACGAGACCACCGCGAACATGATCACCATGGGAACGCTGCTGCTGCTCGAACACCCCGATCAGCTCGCCCGGGTCCGTGACACCGACGACCCCAAGGTGATCGCCGCCGCGGTGGAGGAACTGCTGCGCTACCTCAGCGTCGTCCACCTCGGACGCCGCCGGACGGCACTGGAGGACATCGAGATCGCGGGCAAGACCATCCGGGCCGGTGAGGGCGTGATCCTGCTCGGCGAACTCGCCAACCGGGACCCGTCCGTCTTCCCCGACCCGGACCGGCTGGACATCGCCCGCGACGCCCGAAGCCACCAGGCCTTCGGGTCGGGCACCCACCACTGCCTCGGCCAGCCGCTGGCCCGCATGGAACTCCAGGTGGTCTACCCGGCCCTGCTGCGCCGCATCCCCACGCTGCGCCTGGCGACGGACCTGGAGCAGGTGCCCTTCAAGTACGACGCGGTGATCTACGGGGTTCACGCGCTCCCGGTCACCTGGTAGTCCGCCACCAGTGGCGGCACGGCCGGTACCTGCGGCGCGGCGCCGATGTCCTCGGGCGTCATCATGAACGCCTCGGGGTAGGCGTCGCGCCGGGTGCGCCGGGCGGGTTCGCTGGTGCGCCACATGTAGAGGCACCGCCCGCACTGGAGCACCTCCCAGACGCCGGGTACGGGCGAGCTGAAGATGTGCTCGATCGTCTCGTGGGCGCAGCGCGGGCACAGGGGAGTCGGGCACAGGGGAGTGGTGTCGGACATCTCGGTCCTTCCGTGTGGTCGGGGGGCTTTCTGGGGCGTTCAGCGGGCGGCGGCGAGCTTCCGCAGCCGGGTCAGCCACTCGGCGGCCTCCGGCAGATCCCGCACCTGGGTGCCGTAGTTGCCGCGGTTGTCGGGGGCGACGGGGGTGGTGGCGTCGATGACGAGCTTGTCCGTGATGCCGGGCGTGCGGGCCTGCGGGGCCAGTTCGAGGACCGGGAGGCCCGGCACCTGGACCAGATCGCCGTCCGGGTTCATCTTGGTGGACAGCGCCCACATCACCTGCGGCAGGTTGAACGGGTCGACGTCCTCGTCCACCACGATCACGGTGGCGGCGTAGCCGAGTCCGTGCGGGGTGGTCAGCACCCGCATGCCGACGGCCTTGGCGAAACCGCCGTACCGCTTCTTGGTGGAGACGATGACGACGAGCCCGTGGGTGTACATAGCGTTGACCGCCCGGACCTCCGGGAAGTCCCGGGTGAGCTGCTTGTACAGCGGCACACAGGTGTTGGCGGCGATCAGGTAGTCCACCTCGGTCCACGGGATGCCGAGGTAGAGGTGTTCGAAGACCGGGTTCGTCCGGTACGAGATCCGGTCGATGCGGATGACCGGCATGCCACGGCCGCCGGAGTAGTGTCCGGTGAACTCGCCGAACGGGCCCTCGATCTCCCGCTTGCGGCCCTCGATGACCCCTTCGATGACCACCTCGCTGCCCCACGGCACGGGCAGCCCGGTGAGCGGGGCTGTCGCGAGCGGGGCGGGCGTGCCGCGCAGGGCACCGGCCAGCTCGTACTCGTTCTGGTCGTACTCCATGGGGGTGGAGGCGACGATGGAGATGACCGGTTCGTTGCCGAGTGTGATGGCCACCGGCAGGTCTTCGCCCCGCTCCTCGGCGGTGTTGAGGTGCTGCGCGATGTCGTGCATCGGCACCGGCTGGATCGCGAGCCGCCGCCTGCCCTTGACCTCGATGCGGTAGATGCCCACGTTCTGCTTGCCGCTGTGCTCGGGGTCGGCGGGGTCCTTGGAGACGACCGCGGCCTTGTCGATGTAGAAGCCGCCGTCCCCGTCGTTGAGGCGGATCAGCGGCAGCACCCGGAAGATGTCGGCGTCCTCGCCCTCCAGGGTGTTCTCGGCCCACAGCGGGTTCGCGCGCCACTCCGGGGCGACCGGGAAGGTGTCCCAGCGGCGGATGAACTCCTCGACCTGCTCCTTGGTGCCGGTTTCCTTGGGCAGGCCGAGGGCGAGCGCGTGGTTGGCCCAGGAGCCGTGGACATTGAGCGCGATGCGCGCGTCGGTGAAGCCGGTGACGTTGTCGAAGTACAGCGCGGGGGCGTGGTCGCCCAGGCGCGGGGCGGCGTTGGCGGCGGCGGCGATGTCCGGCTCCGGCATCACCTCGTCGGGGACGCGCAGCAGCTGGCCCTCCTTTTCGAGGGCGGCCAGGAAGCCGCGGAGGTCGTCGTAGGCCATGGGAACTCCTTTACGAGTGGTGGGCGCGTCCGGCGCGCATGCCTGCCCAGCGCTTCGCGGCGGGCGCGGGCAGGTCGAACTGGTCGAGCAGCCGGGCGGTGATGTGGTCGACGATGTCGTCCACCGACCGCGGGTGGTTGTAGAAGGCGGGCATGGGCGGCACCATCCGCACCCCCATCCGGGACAGCGCGAGCATGTTCTCCAGATGGATGTCGCTGAGCGGGGTCTCGCGCGGCAGCAGGACGAGCCTGCGCCGCTCCTTCAGGACCACATCGGCGGCCCGGGCGACCAGCCCTTCGGCGTAGCCCGCGCGGATCCCGGCGAGTGTCTTCATCGAGCAGGGTGCGATGATCATGCCGTCGGTCCGGAAGGAGCCGGAGGAGATCGTGGCGCCCTGGTTCTCGGGGGCGTGCGTCTCGTCGGCGAGCGCGGCCACGTCGCGGGCGGACCGGCCGGTTTCCAGCTCGATCGTGGTCCGGGCCCAGCGGCTGAGCACCAGATGGGTTTCCACGTCGGGCAGTTCGGCCAGCGCCTCCAGCAGCCGGATGCCGAACACGGCGCCCGTCGCCCCTGTCATGCCCACGATCAGTCGCACGGTGGCACGCTCCCTCGATTCGTCCGGTGGCGGTAAATCGGCGGATGACTCTTTCGGTCAGCGGCCGTCGCTGAGCCATCGCGTCCGCACTCCACGCTAGATTCGGAGCAGGCCACCCCAGCCGTACAGCGAGGACGCGCTATGGACAGAAACGGACACACCGAGGTCACCGAGGTCCCGTTCCGGCCCTCCGTGGGCGCACCGCCGGGAGCGGCGGTGCTGGACTTTCCCGGCCTGCTGGCCCGCGCCCGCAGCCATGACCTCGATGTCTCCGCGCCGATGCGGCTCACCTTCCACCAGCTGATCACCGTGCGCTCCGGAGTGCTGCGCTGTTCGGTGGACTTCACCGAACACGAGCTGACCGAGGGCAGCTGGATGTGGGTGCGGCCCGGGCAGATCCACCAGTTCCGCACCGGTCTCACCGCCGCCGAGGGCGCCGTCGTGCTCTTCCCGCCCGGCTATCTGGACGCCGCCACCGCCACGGCCGCCCGGCTCGACCGGCACACCCGGCAGCTTCCGCTGGTCCCCGAGGGCCCCGCCGCCCACGCCGTACGCGGCGTCCTGGACCTGCTGGAGAGCGAGTACCGGGCGATGGCCGGGCCCCTGGAGGCGCATATCGAGGCGGTGCGCCATCTGGTGGCCGTGCTCGTGCTGCGGCTGGCCCATCTGCCGGGCGCGGACGGCGGCGGCGACGCGGGCAGCGAGGCGTTCCGGCGGTTCCGGCGCGCGGTGGAGCGCGACTTCACCCATGCGCACCGGGTGGAGGACTACGCCGCGCAGCTCGGCTACAGCGTCCGCACCCTGACCCGGGCCACCCGCGCGGCCGCCGGGTGCGGCGCCAAGCGGTTCATCGACGACCGGGTGCTGCTGGAGGCGAAGCGGCTGCTGGTGCACACCGCCCTGTCCGCCACCGCCATCGGGGAGCGGCTCGGCTTCCCGGACGCCACCGTCTTCACCAAGTTCTTCCGCCGCCGGGCGGGCGAGACCCCGGCGGGCTTCCGGGCCCGCGCCTCGGGAGCCGGAGGCGCGGAGACCTCCCAGCGATATACTTGACGGTAATAATCGCGTCCGGGGGTCCTTTCTCGATGAGAAGGGAGATCACTTCCCATGGACCTCACCACCGTCTCCGAAGTGATACGGCGACCGTCCTCCCGGCCAGGCGCCGACTGGCGACAAGGTGACGCCTGGCTCGCGGGCGGAACGTGGCTGTTTTCCGTGGAGCAGCCGGGCCTGCGCCGTCTGATCGACCTGACCGGGCTGCGCTGGGACCCGCTCGTCCCGAGCGACGCGGGCCTCGACATCGGTGCCACGTGCACCATCCGCGACCTGTATGCGTTTACGCCGCCCGATCCCTGGATCGCGGGCGGTCTTTTCGCGAAGAGCTGCGAGGCGTTCCTGTCGTCGTTCAAAGTCTGGAACGCGGCGACCGTCGGCGGCAATATCTGCATGTCCCTGCCCGCCGGTCCAATGATCACGCTGACGGTCGCCCTGGAAGCGCGGTACGAGCTGTGGGCCTGCGACGGATCCGTACGAACCGTCGACGCGCTCGACTTCGTCACCGGAGACCACCGGAACATCCTCGCACCCGGCGAAATCCTCCGGCGCGTCCACATTCCGGCACGCGCCCTGCGGAAACGCGCCGCGCACCGCCGCTTCACGCTGACTCGTCTCGGCCGTTCGACGGTATTCCTCATCGGCACGCGAACGCCGGGAACCAGCGACCTGTTGCTCACGGTGACAGCCGGGACGACCCGGCCGGTGCGCATCGCCTTCGAGGACATGCCCGATGCGCGAACTCTGGGACAGAGCATCGACGCCATTCCCGCCGGTGTCTGGTTCGCCGACCCCAATGGAACCCCCGATCACCGTCACCATCTGACCCGGCACTTCGCCGAAGAGATACGCCGCGAACTCATGGCGGGAGGCCCGGTGTGACATTCATCGTGAACGGCAAGGCCTTCGACGACGAGCCGGACCCCGGCCAGTGCCTGCGCACCTTTCTCCGCTCCCTCGGGCACTACGGGGTCAAAAAGGGCTGCGACGCGGGGGATTGCGGCGCGTGCACGGTATGGCTGGACGGCCATCCGGTCCATAGCTGCATCACTCCCGCCTTCCGCGCGGACGGCTGTGAGGTGACGACGATCGAGGGGCTCGGCTCGCCCGGCGATCTGCACCCGATGCAGCGGCAGTTCCGCGACGCACCGGGATTCCAGTGCGGTTTCTGCACCGCGGGGATGATTATGACCTCGGCGGCGCTCACCGAGGAACAGAAACAGGACCTGCCCCGGGCGTTGAAGGGCAACCTCTGCCGCTGTACCGGCTATCGGGGAATCGAGGACGCGGTGAAGGGCGTCGCCGGAGTGGAGCGGGCCGCACCGGGGAGAGCCGTCGGTACGAGCGTCAGCGCACCGGCCGCCGACGCCGTGGTGACCGGAAGCGCCGAATTCACGATGGACACCCATATCGAGGGCATGCTGCACCTCAAGGTGCTGCACTCCCCGCACGCGCACGCCCGGATCGTCTCGATCGACAAGACCGCGGCCCTCGCGGTTCCCGGTGTGCACCGCGTCTACAGCTGGGAAGACGTGCCGCGCAAGCGGTTCACCACGGCGATCCACACCGACCATCTCGTCGACCCGGACGACACCTTCGTCCTCGACGACACCGTGCGCTTCGTCGGCCAGCGCGTCGTCGCGGTGCTGGCCGACACGGTCGGGGCGGCGGAAGAGGGCTGCCGGAAGGTCGCCGTCGCATACGAGGCGCTCCCGGCGGTCTTTGACCCGGAAGAGGCGATGGCCATGGGGTCGCCCCAACTCCATGGCACTCACGATCCGTTCATCCGTGACCCCGTGCGCAATATCCTGTTCGAGATTCACGCGCACCTCGGGAACGTCGATACGGGGTTCGCCGAAGCCGATGTGATCCACGAAGGCACCTACTCCTCGCCACGAGTGCAGCACGCCCACCTGGAGACCCATGGTGCGATCGCCTGGATGGAACACGGCCGCCTCAACGTCCGTACCAGTTCGCAGTCGCCATCGATCGCGAAGTCCAAAATCGCCTATCTGTACGGGCTGCGCCCCGACCAGCTCCGCGTGTTCTGTGAACGCGTGGGCGGCGGCTTCGGCGGTAAGCAGGAAGTGATCTCGGAGGATCTGGTCGCGCTCGCCACGCTGGACACCGGACGGCCCGTCAGCCTCGAATACACCCGCGAGGAGGAGTTCACCACGGCGTCGCCCCGGCATCCGATGACGCTGACGGTCAAGCTCGGCGCGAAGGCGGACGGAACCCTCACGGCGCTCCAGGTCCGCAATGTGTCGAATACGGGCGCTTATGGCAATCACGGCGGCGAAACGCTGTACGCGGGCGGCGCCTCCGTCATGATCTACCGCTGCCCGCATAAGAAGTACGACGCGTTCTCCGTCTATACGAACACCGTGCCGAGCGGGGCGCTGCGCGGATACGGGATGACGCAGCCCGCGTTCGCCGTGGAATCGGCGATGGACGAACTGGCCCGCGCGCTGCACATCGATCCCCTTGAACTGCGACGGCGCAATGTCGTGCGGCCGGGCGATCCGCTCCTCGCCCTGCACGAGGGTCCCGACGATGTGCGGTTCACCGAGGACGGACTCGTGAAATGCCTCGATCTGGTGGGCGAGGGCCTGGCGCGTACCGCCGATGATCCGCCGCCCGGCCCCGGATGGCTCCTCGGGAGCGGCGTCGCGGCGTCCCTGCACGAGACCGCGCCGCCGACCGAGCACATCTCCGAGGCCTGGGTCACTTTGGGCGACGACCTCGTGTACGAGGTGGCCGTCGGAACCGTCGAATTCGGCGAGGGCACGTCGACCGCGCATGTCCAGCTCGCCGCCAACCAGCTCGGTACCACGCCGTCGCGGATCCGTCTGGTGCAATCCGATACCGACCGCACCGGATTCGACACCGGCGCCTTCGCGAGTGCGGGACTCTTCGTGGCGGGCAACGCGGTGCTGCGAGCGGCCGAAGCCGTCCGTGACCGCGTCCTGGAATTCGCCGCCGCGCACACGGGCGCCGATCTCACGGCGTGCTCGATGGATGACGACGGTGTCGTCTGCGGCGACCAGCGCATATCGCTGGACGAACTCGTCGCGCTGGCCCGGGCGCGCGGAATCCGGTTCACCGCGGCCCGCAAAGCCTACGGCTCACCGCGCAGTGTCACCTCCAACGCGCAAGGGTTCCGTATCGCGGTCCATCGGGTGACGGGCGAGATCCGTATCCTCCGCAGCGTCCAGGCGGCCGACGCCGCCGTCGTCATCAATCCCGCCCAAGTCCGGGGTCAGGTCGAGGGCGGGGTCGCCCAGGGGATCGGCTTCGCGCTGACCGAGAATCACCACCTTGACGAGAACGGCGCCATGGTCAACCCGAATCTCCGCAACTATCGCATTCCCGCCTACGCCGACATTCCCCGCACCGATGTGCTCCTGGTGGACTCGGCGGATTCCTTCGGGCCCCTGCGGTCGAAGGGGATGGCGGAATGCTGTATCAACCCGGTGGCCCCCGCGCTGGCGAACGCGCTCCACGATGCCACGGGCGTGCGCTATCGCGCCCTGCCACTGACCCCGGAACGCATCTACCGTCGGCTGGGCGAGAACCCGTCGGTGCCGAGGGAGTGAGCGATGAACACCCAGAACCTCGAAGACGCCGCGGCGACGGTCATCATCGGTCAGAAAGTCGTGCCCGGCCGGGAGCGGGAGTACGAGGCGTGGCAGCACGAGGTCAATGCCGCGGCCGCCGACTACGCCGGATACCTCGGTGCCGAGATCTCCCCGCCGACGCCCCGGCAGTCCGACTGGGTCGTCGTCTACCGCTTCGACTCGATCGCCCATCTGCAAGCCTGGATGAACGGCGCGACCAGGCAGCGCTTCCTCAATTCCGGTCGCGAGTACTTCGACGGTCCCGGAACCCAGCAGGTCATCAGCGGCGGCACCCAGCCCGCCGATCCGCTGGTGACCGTGGTGGTCACCCACCGCGTCCACCCCGACCACGTCGACGGCTTTCTCGAATGGCAGCGCCATCTGAACCAGGAGGAAAGCAAGTTCGAGGGATTTCGCGGCACCGAACTCTTCCGCCCCATCGAGGGGCTTCAGGACGAATGGATCACGCTGTACCGGTTCGACAACGCCGAGCACCTCGATGCCTGGCTGACCTCGGCCAGGCGGCGCGAAGTCCTCGCGGAAGGCGAGAAGTTCAAGGACTTCGAACTGCGCACGATCGACAACTCGTTCGGCAGCTGGTTCGCCTTCGAGGAGAACGGCAAGGAAGCGCCGCCGCCCTCCGAGACCAAAACCGCCATCGCCGTGTGGGTGGGCCTGTATCCGACCGTGGTGCTGCTGACCCTCGCCCTGTCCCCGTTCCACTTGCCGCTCTGGCTCGGGCTGCTGGTGGGGAACCTGCTGTCGAGCTTCATCATGAGCTTCCTCACGATGCCCTACTACGTGAACCGGCTGCTCAAACGGTGGCTGCGACCGTCGCCTGACCAGCCCAAGGCGAGGACCAATCTCATCGGCCTCGGCATCGTCGCCGCGGTGACCGTGTTCTGGGCCGTGGTGTTCTACGTCGTGACGACGCAGATCTGGACCTTGCCCTGACCCGGCGCTCCGGGCTCACCGCCGTCAGCCCGGAGCGGGGGATGGTTCAGCCGGTGGTGAGGGCGGGGTCGCTCAGCCCCGCGCGTCCCGTCTCGACGTGGCCCGCGAGGCGGTATGCGAAGGTGCGGTCGTGGTCGGACACCACCGTCAGGTCGTACCACTGGTGGCTGCGGCGCAGATCCGCGGTGTGCGTCACCCGCGCGCCCGGGCGCAGCCGGTAGGTGTCCGCCTGGCCATCTCGATGGCCGTCCCGGACGGTGAGCCGCACCGTGGTGCGGCCCGGGTTGCTGAGGGCCACCCTGAGCTGCCCGGTCCGGCCGTCGTGCCGCGCGCTCACCTGCGGGCCCGCGTCATCGAGCGCACCCGCGAACCGGCGCAGGAAGCCGTCAGGACCGTGCACCTCCATGTCGTAGCCGTCCTTGCCCGGCGCCGCGCTCCACTCACCGGACAGCCGCTTGCCCGCCTCCACGGTGTACCCCCACGGGCCGCCCGGATGGCTGCGGGAGGTGACATGGAAGTGGGCGCCCGCCCGGCCGTGGCTGGCGAAGTCGATCCGCAGGGTGCCGTCCGCCGAGGTGGCGTCGGCGGCCAGGTCGTACGGCAGCGGCCGGGTGGGGCGCCGCCCGGACTCCTGCCGGGGCAGGACGGGCTCGGCGGGGACCGTGGGCACGTAGTCGGGGTGCCGGTTGTGGTCCTTCGGCAGGTAGCCGCTGGTGTCCGGCATGGACGGCATGCCCGGGTCGGTGCGGCCGAAGTCGAACGCCGAGGTCAGATCGCCGCACACCGCGCGCCGCCATGGCGAGATCTGGGGCTCCCGGACGCCGAACCGCCGCTCGATGAACCGCAGGATCGAGGTGTGGTCCAGGGTCTGCGAGCACACATAGCCGCCCTTGCTCCACGGCGACACCACGAGCATCGGGACCCGCTGCCCCAGCCCGTACGCCCCGGCGACCTGCGCGGACGAGCCGGGGAACAGCTCACCGGAGGTGGACACGGTCGAGGCGCCGCGCCCGGGAGAGGGGGCGTACGGCGGCACGATGTGGTCGAAGAAGCCGTCGTTCTCGTCGTAGGTGATGAGCAG
The DNA here is from genome assembly GCF_042731515.1 of Streptomyces sp. NPDC059850. Taxonomy (NCBI): domain Bacteria; kingdom Bacillati; phylum Actinomycetota; class Actinomycetes; order Kitasatosporales; family Streptomycetaceae; genus Streptomyces; species Streptomyces sp. NPDC059850. Next base: position 44,278 of record NZ_JBHWJI010000021.1, on the reverse strand, counting down.
CGCCGTGCGGCTCCACACCTCGGGGTTCGAGGTCAGCGCGTCCAGCACCTGGGCCACGTACCAGGCGCCGAAGTTCGCGGGCCAGTTGGGGTGCTCGGTGAACGCCTCGGGCGCCGCGATCCAGGACACCTGGGGCAGGGTCCCGGCCTTCACATCGGCCTTCAGCTGGTCGAAGTAGCCGTCGCCCTTCCGGGCGTCGGTGCCGGTGCGGGCCTTGTCGTAGAGCGGGTTGCCGGGCGCGGCGTTCCGGTACTGGTTGAAGTACAGCAGCGAGTTGTCGCCGTAGTTGCCCCGGAAGGCGTCGTCGATCCAGCCCCAGCCGCCCTTGGCGTCCAGCCCGTCGCCGATATCCTGGTAGATCTTCCAGGAGACCCCGGCCTTCTCCAGCCGCTCGGGATACGTCGTCCAGCCGTACCCGGCCTCCGCGTTGTCGAGCACCGGGCCGCCGCCCGCCCCGTCATTGCCGGTGTAACCGGTCCACATGTAGTAGCGGTTGGGGTCGGTGGAGCCCATGAACGAGCAGTGGTACGCGTCGCAGATGGTGAACGCGTCGGCCAGCGCGTAGTGGAACGGGATGTCCTCGCGGGTGAGGTACGCCATCGTCGTCGCCGACTTGGCGGGCACCCACTTGTCGTACGCGCCGTCGTTGAGCGCGGCGTGGGTGTCGCCCCAGCCGTGCGGGAGGTCCTGGAGGAACTGCAGGCCCAGGTCGTCGGCGTCGGGCCGGAACGGCAGGATGTCCTTCGTGCCGTCGGACTGGTGCCACACCGGCTTACCGCTGGGCAGGCTCACCGGCCGCGGATCGCCGAATCCCCGCACCCCGCGCAGGGTCCCGAAGTAGTGGTCGAAGGAGCGGTTCTCCTGCATCAGGACGACGATGTGCTCCACGTCCCGCAGGCTGCCGGTGCGGCGGTTCGCCGGTATCTCCGCGGCGCGCGCGATGCTCGCGGACAGCAGGGGCAGGGCGGTGGTGGCACCGGCCAGTTGCATGAATCTTCGACGGTCCATCGATGTCATGGGAATCCGGTCTCCTGTGGCGTCCGAAGTGGCGCGGGCAACCGGGGCAGTGTCGTCCGCCCGGCTGACGTGTACAACGGCGCCTGGAAGAAACGGCGGAAAAGCCTAGTTGAACTGTGGCCGCGACATCCAGGACGCCGCGACGTTCAGGACAGGCGGCGCATTACCGTGGAAGTATGCGCGGCGACGCGGTGACGCTGTCCCTCTGCGGCGATGTGATGCTCGGCCGTGGTGTCGACCAGATCCTGCCCCACCCCGGCGATCCGGCGCTGCGGGAGCCGTACATCCGTGACTCCCGGGCCTATGTCGGGCTGGCGGAGGCGGCGAACGGCCCCATCCCGAGGCCGGTCGGCTTCTCCTGGCCGTGGGGAGAGGCGCTGCCGGTGCTGGACCAGGCCGCGCCCGACGTCCGGGTGGTGAACCTGGAGACGAGCGTCACCCGTGGCGGCGCGTTCGCACCCGGCAAGGAGATCCACTACCGGATGAGCCCCGCCAACCTCCCCGGCCTGGCCGTGGCCCGGCCCGATGTCTGTGTCCTCGCCAACAACCATGTGCTGGACCGAGGACGGCCCGGCCTCGACGACACCCTCGACTCCCTGGCCGCCGCCGGGATCCAGGTGGCGGGCGCGGGCCGGGACATGAGGTCGGCACGCCGCCCCGCGGCCGTCCCGGCAGGTAGCCACCACCGTGTCCTGGTCTTCGCCTGCGGGACCGCCTCCAGCGGCATCCCGCCCGGCTGGGCGGCGCGCGGCGAGAGGTCCGGCGTCGACCTGGTGTCCGAGCACACGGCCGATGACGCCGCCGCGCTCGCCCGCCGGGTACGGCAGCTCAAGCGGCCCGGTGACCTCGCCGTGGTCTCGATCCACTGGGGCACCAACTGGGGGTACGACATCCCCGAGGACCAGATCCGCTTCGCCCACGCCCTGATCGACGGCGGCGTGGACCTCGTCCACGGCCACTCCTCCCACCACCCCCGCCCGCTGGAAATCTACCGCGACAAGCTGGTCCTCTACGGCTGCGGCGACCTCATCGACGACTACGAGGGCATCGGCGGCTACGAGCGGTACCGGGACGATCTGCGGCTGCTGTACTTCGCCACGCTGCGGCCGGCCACCGGCGCGCTCCTGGAGCTGCGGATGGTGGTCTTCCAGGCCCGGCGGATGCGGCTGCGCCGCGCCCCGCACGAGGACGCCGCATGGCTCGCCCGCACCCTCGGCCGTACCGGCTCCGCCCTGGGCACCCGTATCGCCCTCGGCCGCGACGACGTGCTCACCGCGCACGGCGTCCAGCGCCGGTCGGTCAGAGGACCTTGGAACGGACCAGGGCGCCCAGCACCAGCGCGCCCGGGACCAGCGGAAGCCACAGGGTGATGAAGCGGTAGGCGAGCACCGTGGAGGTGGCGGCCTCGACCGGGGCGCCCGCCGCGACCAGCGCGATCACCAGCGCCGCGTCGACCGAGCCGATGCCACCGGGGGACGGCACCAGGGCGGCCACCGCCGAGGCGGCCAGATAAGCGAGCATCACATGCGGCGGCCATACGTCCAGCTCCAGCGCGAGCGCCACCGCCACCAGACCGGCCGCCTGCAGCAGCGGGAACGCCAGCGAACCGCCCCACAGGGCCAGCACCCGGGACGGCCGCAGATGCAGGGAGCGGGCGTCGGCCAGCGCGGTGCGCAGGAAGTCACGGATCACCCGGCGCACCCGGCCGATCATCAGCAGCCCAGCCACCAGGACGACCGCCCCCGCCACCGCCGCCCACACCACCAGCCCGGCGGTCCGCTCGGGCAGCACCGGACCGATGCGCAGCGCCTCCGGGAAGGCGGCGAGCAGCATGAGCAGCAGCAGGATCCGGGTGACGGCCTCCGCCAGGAAGTACAGGGCGAGCGCGGCCGAGGAGCGGGCGGGCGGAAGGCCGCAGCCCGTCATGAAGCGGATGTTGACCGCGCTCGCCCCGATGCCCGAGGGCAGCAGATGGTTGGCGGCGCCCGCCGCGAACTGGGTGGCGAGCAGCCGCCGGGCCGGAAGCCGTTCCAGCACCGTGCCCTGCCGGGCGAACGACACCGCGACCCAGCCGAGACCCGTCGTCGCGACCGCCGTCAGCAGCCACCACGGGTCGGCGGTGAACATCTGACGGGCACCGGAACCGATCAGCGACCGGTGCTGGGCCACCCAGACGGCGACCGCGACCAGCGGCAGCAGGCACAGCACCTGGCGCAGCGGAAGCCGCCGGTACAGGGGGAGCGGCGCGGCGCGCCGGATGGGTGGCGGCTGCTGGACGGGCACTGTCGGCTGCATCGTTCGTCCCCCCTATCCCGTCGCCGGGCGCCCGGTCGAGGCCGACCGCGGTGCCGGGGCGGGCGCCGGGGCCGTACCGGGCGCCGCCTCCCGCAGCGGCAGCGCCAGCAGCAGCCCGAGACAGATCCACACGTACGCGTTGCTGCCGAGGAAGCCGGTCACGCCGGTCGCGTCGAACCGCCACAGCCACACCAGGCTGCTGCAGAGGATCACATAGACCACCGCCGCCACCCGCAGCAGCGTCCGCCGCCGCTGCGGTGGCGTATTCGGCCGCATCCCCGACTCGGCGAGCACGATGAGCGCCGGGATCAGCCACACCAGATGGTGCACCCAGGTGATCGGGCTGACCAGGCAGGCGGCGATCCCGGTGAGGGCGTAGCCCGCCGGTTCGTCGCCCACGGCGGCCGCCTGCCGCACCCGGTACGCCCACACCGCCAGCAGCGCCACCACCCCGGCCGCCCAGATGGCGCCACTGGGCTCCACCGGGGCCACGAGCCGCGCCAGCACGCCCTCCCAGGACTGGTTCGAGACGTACGACAGCACCCCGATGCGGTCGGTGTCCCACAGCGCCTCGGTCCAGTAGACCCGGGAGGCGCCGGGCGCCGCCCCCGCGGCGAGCAGCGTGGCGCCGATGGCGGTGGCCGTGGCGACGGCGGTGGCCCGCCACCGCCGGGTGACCACGAGATAGACGATGAAGATCGCCGGGGTGAGCTTGATGGCGGCGGCGAGACCGGTCCCGAACCCGGCGAAGCGGCCGTTCCCCGTGGCCAGCAGCCGGGCGTCCAGCAGCACCAGGACCAGCAGCAGCAGATTGACCTGCCCGAAGCTGAAGGTGTCCCGGACCGGCTCCAGCAGCGAGAACAGCGCGCCCGCCACGGTGAACGCGAACCACATGTTCCAGCCCTGACGGCGCACGACCGGTCCGATCAGCCAGGTCAGGATGACCGCCGAGGCGGCCACGTTGAGCAGCATGCTGACGCTGACCGCCGCCGGCCAGCTCAGCAGCGTCATCGGCAGCATGCACAGGGCCGCGAACGGCGGATAGGTGAAGCCGTAGTCGGCCCCGTCCGCGCCGGGCGTGGTGAAGTCGTAGATGTGGCCGTCACGCAGCCACTGGCCGACCGCCCCGTAGTAGACGCCCAGGTCGAACCAGTCCCGGTGCAGGGGTACGAAGGCCAGGAAGAGCGCCGCGGCCGTGGTGAGCCCGGTCGCCAGCAGCAGCCGTCCGCGGGTCGTGGTGGGCCCCGTCATGCCGAACGCTCCGGCCAGTGCGCGCCCTTCGCGGAGGCCAGCCCGGGCCCGGCGGGGAACCCCGGCGCCCAGCGCGCACACCACAGCACGCACAGGGCCAGCGCGCCACCGCACACCGCGAACGTGAGCTGCCGGGAATCCGGTGCGAAGCCGCTGGGCAGTACGGCCAGCGCGAGCACCCCGCTCACCCCGGCCACCGCCCGCCGCACCCAGCCGCTGGGCGCGGCCGCGGCGATCAGGAACAGCCCCCACAGCAGGTACCAGGGCCGGATCGCCGGGCCGAGCACGGCCACCGCCGTCAGGCTCAGCCCCAGTGCGTACAGGGGGCCGCGGCGTGGTGGCCGCAGCCAGACGACTACCACCGCCACCGCGGTCGCGAGCAGCCCCAGCGCGTGCCACACCGGGGTGGCCAGCGGCGCCAGGCCGCTGCCGCCCGCGTGCAGCAGGGCGCCGGTGGCCCGGCCGAGTGCGCTGGTCAGCGCCCAGTTGTCGGCGGAGGCAGGGGTGGAAAGGGCCCCGATCCAGCCGTAGCCGGTGCCGGTGACCGCCGTGGCCACGCCCGTGGTGACGAGCGCCAGCGCCGCCGTGGCGAGGAAGACGCCGACTTGTCGCCTCCGGACCGTCATCCGGCGCGCCCACAGCGAGGCCACCGCCAGCAGGCCGAGCGCCGCGGGCGCCTTGACCAGGGCCGCGAGCGTGACCAGGACGGCGCCGCAGGCGGGCCACCGGCCGGTCGCGGCCACCAGCCCGGCGCCGAGCAGCCCCAGCATCACCGCGTCGTTGTGCGCCCCGCCCACCAGATGCAGCAGCAACAGCGGATTGAGTCCGCCCAGCCACAGCGCGGCGCCCGGGTCGGTGCCGCAGCGGCGGGCCAGTACGGGCAGGGCGAGCACCATCAGCGCCACCCCGACCAGTGCCATCAGCCGCAACCCGAAGACGCCCAGGACCAGTTCGGCGCGCGAGGCATGCGCGATCGCGCTCTCGAAGGCCAGCGAGACCGGGCCGTACGGGGTGGGTGTGTGCTGCCACACCGGCGCCACTTCGGCCGCGATCGGCCCGCCGAGCCGTACCGGGCCATGGGTGTAGACGTCGATGTCCGCGTGCACCATCGCGCCCTGGGCGAGATAGCTGTACACGTCCCGGCTGAACAGCGGGGGAGTGGGCAGCAGCGGGGCCGCCCAGGTGGCGAGCGTCAGCAGCAGACTGCGGACGCCGGGCGGCCGCGGACCGCGCACCTCGCGCCCGAGCCACCACCAGGCCGCCACCAGCAGCACCAGTCCGAAGTAGGTACTGACCAGGCCGAGCGCGGCTCTTCCGGAATCCGGCGTGAGGACATCCCCCACGGGCAGCGCTCCGGCCGTCGCGCCACCCGCGGCGAGGGCGACCGAGCCCGCGAACCCGAGAAGCCGGCAGTGGTGCGGAGCGATGGTGACACCTTGGACGAGAACACGACGGACCAGCACCCGCCCCACACTTGCCGTGACGTATGGCCGAAACGTGACGTCGCGGTCACCGGTGGCTGACCGGGAGGTGTCGGCCGGGGCGCCCGCCCGAGCCGGGCACCCGCTCGGGCCGCGTCACCCTCCCGAAGCGCGTCACCCGCCCGGGCCGAAGGCCCCCACGAGCGCTCCCACCGGGGGCGCGCTGCGCTCGATCGACGACCAGGGCGCCTTGTCGGCCACCAGCTGACGGAGTTCGAGCACTTCACACGGGCTGTTCCAGCCCAGCACCCCGACTACCCGCCCCCGGTGACCGTAGGCGACCACGAAGTGGCGGTCGTCCAGTGCGCCGTGGAGCACGGCGAGTTCGGCTTCGGCCGGAAAGATGCCGTACGCCTCGATGTGGGCGTCGTACTGGTCGGTCCAGAAATGCGGTACGGGAGCGAACGGCACGTCGTCGCCGAGCAGGTTACGGGCGACGGCCTGGGCCTGCTCGGTCGCGTTCAGCCGGTGCTCAAGACGCATGCGGGCGCCGAAGTGTTCGTTGTACCAGGAGGCGACGTCACCGGCCGCGTAGACGCCCGGCGCCGCCCGGCAGGCGGCGTCGCACTCCACGCCGTTGTTCAGGGCCAGCCCGGACCCGTTCAGCCAGCCGACCGCCGGGACGGCGCCGATGGCGACCACGACGAGATCGGCGCGGAGCGCCGTCCCGTCGGTCAGTTCGAGCCCGGTGACATGGCCACCGGCCGACAGGAACCGGGTCACCCCGGTGCCGCAGCGCATGGACACGCCGTTGTCCCGGTGCAGCTGCCCGACCAGCCCCGCGATCCGGTCGCCGAACTGGCGGCGCATCGGCACCGGACGCGGATCGATCATGGTGACGTCCAGCCCCATCCGGCGGGCGGCCGCGGCGGCCTCGGCGCCCAGGAACCCCGCCCCGACCACCGCCACCACGGGCCTGCGCTGGAGATCGGCGCGCAGGGCGAGCGCGTCGTCGAGGGTGCGCAGCAGATGGACCCCGGCCAGGTGGTGGGCGTCGGGCAGGCCGCGCGAGGTGACCCCGGTGGCGATGACCAGGGTGTCGTACGGGACGCTGTCGCCGCCGTCCAGCAGCACCCGCTCCGCGAGGGTGTCGAGCCCGGTGGCGGACCTGCCGAACAGCAGCTCCGCGTCGAGCGCGTCCAGTTCCTCGTCCGTGCGGAGCTTGATCCGGTCGTGTTCCCAGGTGCCCGCGAGGATCTGCTTGGACAGCGGCGGCCGGTTGTAGGGGGTGTGCGGCTCGTCGCCGATCAGGGTGAGCCGTCCGCCGTAGCCCAGTGAGCGCAGCGTGACGGCGGTGGTGAGCCCGGCCACCGAGGCGCCCACGATGACCACGCTGCGAGGGGTGCTCATGACGCGGCCAGGGCGATCGCCGGGCGGACCTGATCTGACGTCACGTGCACGGAGTTCTCCACGCTTGGGGTATCGGTCGCTCGGGACGATCGTTCTGGAGAGCGGCGACTCGGAGGCTAGTTGGCCTTGTGTGCACAGCACAACACGCTGCGTTGAAAGATGGCCAATGAGGGTCACATATGAGCCTGGCATGTGCACGAGCGGGTAAGCGCTTCGATAAACCCGGTCAAAGCGGCTTACCTGGCGGAAACGTACAGGTTACGAAACGTCCGCTCGGCTCACGTACCGTCGAGGACCGTACCGATCACACCGAACCGGAATACGGAGAATCCTTGCGCGCGCTTCCCGCCCTGCCCGACTGGCTGACGCACCCCCTGCGCGGGGTGCGGGCCCTGCGGGGCCCCGTGCCCTGGCCGGCGGTGCTGCGCGGAGCGCTCGGCGTGGGCCCCGTGGTGGCGGCGGGAGTGGCCACCGGCAACACGCCCGCCGGGGTGACCGCGGGCCTCGGCGCCATGTTCGCGCACATCAACGACCGCCCGGCCACCCGCCGCACCCGCACCGTACGCATCGGGCTCCCGGCCCTCGCGGGAGCCCTCGGCCTCTTCACCGGGGCCTCGTTCAGCACGCTCGGGCTCGGCCCGTGGATCGCCCTCGCGCTGGCCACCGTCGGACTCGTCTCCGGCGCCCTCAGCGCCATCGGGCCGGTGTGCTCGGCGGCCGGAGTGCAGCTGATGGTGCTCGCCGTGGTGGGCGCCGGGATGCCGCTGCCCGAGCCCCCGCCGGTGCGCGCGGGCATGCTGCTCGTCGGCGCCACCTGGGTCATCGTGATGGCCTCACTGCTGCCCAAGGCGCTCCGGTTCCGCCCGGCGGCCGCTCCCGGGCCCGACGAACGTGGCGCGGTGGCCGCCGTGTACGACGCGCTCGGCGACCTGATGACGGTCGTCGGCACCGAGGGCGCCCAGTCCGCGCGGCGCCGCCTGACCTCCGCGTACGACGCCGCGTACGAAGCCCTCTACGGCCACCGCCTCCCGTGGCAGCGCCCCGACGAAGAGGAACGGCGGCTGCGGGACCGGCTCGCGGTGGCCGGAGCGCTGACCGAAGCCGCGCTGACCCTGCTGTGGGAGAACGAACCCCTGCCCGACCGGGTCGCCCGCACCCCCGCCCAGCTCGCCCGCTCGGTACGCACCGGACTGCCCCCGGGCCGCCTCCCCGCCCCCGTCCCCAGCACCGCGGGCAGCGTCGCCGTCCACCGCGCGATCGTGCTCGCCGCCCGCGTCTTCGACGGCGAACCCGCGCCCCCGGTCGGCGCCGTCGGCCCCGGCCCCCGGCAGCGGCTGCGCCGGATGCTCGGCGCCGCCGGACGGGAGTACGCGGCCCGGGTCGCCCTCTGCGTCGGCGTGTCCACCCTGCTCGCACGCTCCCTGCCGGGCGACCACTGGTACTGGCTCCCCGCCACCGCCACCTTCCTGGTCAAGCCCGACATGGGCCCGCTGGTCTCGCGCGCCCTCTCCCGCGCCTTCGGCACGGCGCTGGGCGTGGCCGTCTTCGGTGTCCTCGCCACGCTGCTCGGCCACACGACCGGGGTGGCCGGGCTGTGGCCGGTCGCGGTGGCGGCGGTGTGCGCCGCGCTCATCCCCGTCTCCGTACGCCACTTCGCGCTCCAGACTGCGGTCCTCACCCCGCTGCTGCTGTCCCTCGTCTACCTCGGCGGCGACACCGACCCCGGCTACACCCGGCTCACGGACACCCTGCTCGCCTGCGTGGTCGTGCTCGCCGCGGGTGCCCTGCCAGGACTCGGCGGCCCGCGCGCCCAGGTGTCCGTCCGGCTCTCCCTCGCCGTCCGCGCCACCCGCGACCACCTGGACCGGGTGCTGACCGCCGAAGCGCCCTACGCGGAACGGCTGCGGCTGCGCCGCGAGGCCTACCGCGCACTGGCCGACGCACGCCGCGCGGTGACGGTGGCGAGCGCCGAACACCCGCCGTTCGGCCGGGACTTGGCCGCCTGGGCGCCGGTGGTCTCGGCGCTGGAGGAGATCGTCGATGCCGCCACCGCGTGCGGTGTCCGGCTCGACCAGGGCGCGCCGTATCCCGACGCGGAGCTGATCGCCCGGCTGCGCGCCGGTCTGTCCGACCTCGCCGACGCGGTCGCCGCCCGCAGGCCCCCGACGGACCTGGTCCTGCCCGCCGGGGCGGCGGTGACGGACTGCGCCACCCTCGCGGACGTCACCGCGGGCCTGCGCAGGGCCCGCCGCCTGGCCTCGAACTAGGCCTTCACCGGCCCGTGTGGCGCCGCCGGTTCTCGGTACCGCCCGTCTGTACCTACTAGTATGTACAAACACCTCGCCGGACCCCACCGAAGGAGAGCCGCTGCCATGCCATTCGTCCGTATCGACGCGCTGAGGGCCGACCGCGAGCGGCTCGACGCGCTCGGCCGCGCCGTGCACGACGCCCTGACCGAGACGATCGGCTTCCCGCCCGACGACCGGTTCCAGGTCCTGACCAGCCACGACGGCATCAGCAGCACACTGCGCTACGACGACTACCTCGGCGTGCCCCGTGACGAGGGCATCGTGTACATCGCGCTCACCATGCGCTCCGGGCGCAGCCCCGCCCAGAAGCAGGCCCTGTACCGGCGGATCGCCGAACTCGCCCAGGAGTACGCGGGGACCGAGCCGCGCAACGTGTTCATCACCCTGACCGAGAACACCTCGATCGACTGGTCTTTCGGCTACGGGGAAGCCCAGTACGCGGACTCTCCCTGATCAGGCACTGCCCTCGGGCAGGCCGGTCTCCCGCAGGGTGATGTTCAGCCGTCCCGTCGCGAGCCCCGTCGACGGGTCGCCCGTGCCCGGGTGGACCCTCGGCACCCCGTGGTACGCGTAGCGGGACGGGCCGCCGAAGACGAACAGATCGCCGGAGGCGAGTTCGACATCGGTGTACGGCCTCGTACGGGTCTCGGTGTTGCCGAACCGGAAGACGCAGCTGTCGCCGATGGTGAGCGAGACGACGGGCGCGCTGGACCGCTCGTCCTTGTCCTGGTGCATGCCCATCCTGGCCTGGCCGTCATAGAAGTTGATCAGCGCGGTGTCGGGGGTGTAGCCGCCCCCGGCCGCCTCGTCCTCGTACGCGTCGCCCAGCGCACGGCGGCCCAGCGCCACCAGCCAGTCCGGGAACGGGGCCACGGGCGCGCCGTTCACATCGTCCGCGGTGCGGGTGTAGCGGTAGGGCTGCCAGTGCCAGCCGACGCACACGGTCCGCACGGACATCACCCCGCCGTTCGGCAGCCTGGTGTGCCGGATCGGCACCGGGCCGGTGGCCCAGGCGCGGCACGCCACCACGAGTTCGCGCTGCTCGTCGAGGGTGAGCCAGCCGGGGACATGGACCGCGCCGGGCGCCACGCGCAGCCGGGGCCGGGGGATCAGCGCGTCCATCGGTTCCCGGCCGTGGCGCCCTCCAGGTGCAGCAGCCGCTCCTTGCGCTCCAGACCGCCCGCGTACCCCGCCAGCGAGCCGTTCGCGCCGATGACGCGGTGGCAGGGCCGTACGACCAGCAGCGGGTTGCGCCCGATGGCGGTGCCCACGGCGCGGACGGCGGCGCGCGAGGCACCGGCCTGCTCGGCGATGTGGCCGTAACTGACCGTCGTACCGTACGGAATCGCCTCCAGGGCCTGCCACACGCGCTGCTGGAACTCCGTGCCGCCGGGGACGAATTCCAGGTCGAAGCGGGTGAGCGTGCCCGCGAAGTACGACCGCAGCTGGTCCACGATCCCGGCGAACGCCGCGTCGTCGCGCCGCCAGCCGTCCCGCACGGTGGCCCCGCGGGTCTGCTGGGGGACCGAGAGGGAGGCCAGCGCGGTGCCGCCACGGGCGGTGGCGGACGGGGCGCCCACCAGCAGCAGTTCGCCCAGGGGACTGTCGAGCGTCGTGTACATCGTGCTGAGGGCCATGGCCCTGTCCTTTCCTTGCGTGTGTTCACCAAGCTCGCGTGTGTGCGAAAGCCCGCGTGGTCACGAGGTGGTCCTCGGGGCGTTCCAGAGGTGGTGCATGGCGTACGAACGCCACGGCCGCCAGCGCTCGGAGTCCTCCAGGAACGCCCCCGCGCGGCGCGCCCCGGCCCGTACCGCCACGTCGCCCTCCAGCAGGACGTCCGGGTCGTCCAGCGCCCGCATCCGGATGTAACCGGCCGTCCACGGGCCGATGCCGCGCAGCGCCAGCAGCTCCTTCTCGGTCCGGTCGCGGTCGGCGCCGGTGTCGAGCCGTACCGCCCCGGTGGCGAGCGCGGTGGCCAGCGTGCGCAGGGTCGCGCGCCTGCTCTCCGGCATGCCGAGGTCGGTGAGCGGGCTGTCGGCGAGGTCGTCGGCGCCCGGGAAGAGATGGGTGAGCCCGCCGCTGGGCTCGGTGAGGGGCGTGCCGTACGCGGCGACCAGGGCGCTGCCCAGCCGCTGCCCCGCGGCGACCGACACCTGCTGGCCGAGCACGGCGCGGACGGCCAGCTCATGCGCGTCGGCGGCGCCCGGTGAGCGCAGCCCGGGCCGCGCCGTCACCAGGGGCGCCAGCGCGGGGTCGGCACCCAGCCGCTCGGCGACCGCGTACGGATCGGCGTCCAGGTCGAACAGGCGGCGGATCCGCTGGCTCGCGGTGGTCAGATCGCGCAGCTCGGTCAGGTGCAACCGGCACTCCAGCCACCCGTCGCCGGGGCGCTCGTCGACCTCCACGACACCGCAGCCGTGCGGCAGCCGCAGGGTGCGGCGGTAGGTGCGGTCGCCGGGCTCACCCACGACCTCCTCCACGCCGGTGAGGGCGCGGCGGGCGAGATAGCCGAACACCTCGGCGGTGGCGTACGGACCGCGGTACGCGAGCCGCAGCGGCACCCCGGCCGAGGCGGCCCCCGGCCCCCGCCGTCCCACTGCCCCGAACCGGGCGGCCCTGCCCGGTCCGGCGGCGCGCAGCTCGGTCGGGGTGGCGGCGTAGATCTCCCGGATGGTGTCGTTGAACTGCCGCACACTGGCGAACCCCGCCGCGAAGGCGATCTCGGCGGCCTGCAGGCCGGTCGTCTGCAGCAGGATCCGCGCGGTGTGGGCGCGCTGCGCGCGGGCCAGCGCGACCGGCCCGGCCCCCAGCTCAGCGCCCAGCTGCCGCTGCACCTGACGGGCGCTGTAGCCCAGCCGCGCGGCCAGCCCGGCCACGCCCTCCCGGTCGACCACCCCGTCCCCGATCATCCGCATGGCCCGCCCGACGGCGTCCGCCCGGGCGTTCCACTCGGCGGAGCCGGGCACCGCGTCGGGACGGCAGCGGCGGCAGGCCCGGAAACCCCCGCCCTGCGCCGCGGCCGCGGTCGGGAAGAAGCGCACGTTCTTGCGGTGGGGCGTGGTCGCCGGGCAGCTCGGACGGCAGTAGATCCCGGTGGTGGCGACGGCGAAGAAGAACTCGCCGTCGAAGCGCGCGTCACGGCTGCACACCGCTTCGTACATCGTGTCTTCGCTCATCACACCCCTACTGTGCGCCATCCCGACCCGCTGCGCTGGCGGAAATCGGACACGACGCTCCCTCGCCCTGAGGAGGTCGCACACCTGTACCGCACACTGTTGTCCCATGGAGCTCCAGATCACCGCGACCTCGCCCGAGCAGCCCGCGTCCCTGCTCGATCTGCCGTGGAACACGCCGCTGGAGAAGTGGCCGGAGGAACATCTGGTCGCCCTGCCGCGCGGTATCTCCCGCCACGTCGTGCGGTTCGCGCAGGCGGGCGCCGAAGTGGTCGCCGTCAAGGAGGTCGGGGAGTGGGCGGCGGTGCGCGAGTACGGGCTGCTGCGCGACCTGGACCGGCTCGCCATCCCGGCCGTGGACGCGCTCGCGGTGGTCACCGGGCGGACCGACAGCGACGGGGAACCACTGGAGCCGGTGCTGGTCACCCGCCATCTGGTGGGGTCGCTGCCGTACCGGTCGATGTTCGAGACGACCATGCGGCCCAGCACCATCAAGCGGCTGCTCGACGCGCTGGCCGTGCTGCTGGTGCGGCTGCATCTGGCCGGTTTCGCCTGGGGCGACTGCTCGCTGTCGAACACCCTCTTCCGGCGCGACGCGGGCGCGTACGCCGCGTATCTGGTGGACGCCGAGACCGGGCAGATCCAGCCGAAGCTCACCACCGGGCAGCGGGAGTACGACGTGGAGGTGGCCCGGGTGAACATCGCCGGGGAGCTGATGGACCTGGAGGCCAGCGGCTCGCTGCACCCCTCGGTCGACCCGGTGCTGTTCGGCCAGGCCATCGAGGAGCGGTACACCGCACTGTGGCACGAGCTGACCCGGCAGTCCGTCTATCCGGTGGCCAAGCGCCGCTACATCGACCGGCGGGTGCGGCGGCTGAACGAGCTGGGCTTCGACGTGGCCGAGATGCAGATCGAGCGCTCACCCGACGGGGACACCGTCACCTTCCTGCCCAAGGTCGTGGACGCGGGCCACCACCAGCGCCAGCTGCTGCGGCTGACCGGCCTCGACGCGGAGGAGAACCAGGCCCGCAGCCTGCTGAACGACCTGGAGGGGTGGATGGCCACCCAGGACGACTACGCCCCCGGCGATCCGCTCGGCGCCCGCCCGGAGGTGCTGGCCCACCGCTGGGTGCGCGACAAGTTCCGGCCGACGGTGCGCGCCGTACCCCTGGAGCTGCGCGGCTCCGCCGACATCGCGCAGATCTACTACGAGGTGCTGGAGCACCGCTGGCTGCTGGCCGAACGGTGCCAGGGCGACGTGGGTCTGAAAGCCGCCGCCGAGGACTACACCCGCAACGTCCTCGGCAACCGCCCGCCGGGGTGACCGGCGGGCGGATACGCGTCAGGGCCGTACCGGGTCAGGGCCGCAGCGCGGACAGCGTCTGCGAGATGGACGCGATGACCCGAGGTGCCTCGTTGTTGAGGTAGAAGTGGCCACCGGAGTACGTGTGCATCTCGAACCCGCCGCTGGTGTGCTCGCTCCACTTGCGGGCCTCGTCGACCGTCGCCTTGGGGTCGTTGTCGCCCACGTGGACGTGGATGGGAGCGGCGAGCGGGGGGCCCGGCGTGTACCGGTAGGTCTCCGCGGCCTTGTAGTCGCTGCGGATCGCCGGAAGCACCATCCGCAGCAGCTCCTCGTCCCCGAGGACCTGCGAATCGGTGCCGCTGAGCGCCTGCATCTCGGCGATCAGGCCGTCGTCGTCGCGCAGATGCACCGACTCGTCGCGGTGCGCGGACGGCGCGCGCCGCCCCGAGGCGAACAGCGCCACGGGGTTCACGCCCTTCTGCTCCAGGCGCAGCGCCACCTCGAAGCCGAGCGTCGCGCCCATGCTGTGCCCGAAGAGCGCGAGCGGCTTGTCCGTGTACGGCAGCAGCTCGGGCACCAGCGCGTCGGCCAACTCGCCGATGGTGCCGACACACTCCTCGTTACGGCGGTCCTGGCGGCCCGGGTACTGGATGGCGAGTACGTCCACGCCCGGCGCGAGCGCCTTCGACACGGGGAAGTAGTAGGAGGCCGATCCGCCGGCGTGCGGCAGGCAGACGAGTCGCGTCGTCGCGTCCGGCGCGGGATGGAACTGCCTGATCCACAGACTGGTGCCGGTGGGGTTTGCGGTCACCTGACGTCCTTTCGTGCCGCTGGTCCAAAACGACGTGCGCTCGCGCGCACGCACACGGATTCAACCCTGCCGCCTCGGCCCGAACGTCTACAACCCCTATTTTCCGGACGGGTTGCCCCTAGGGTCCCTGGGGCCCCTAGCGCCTCTGGAGCCCCCTAGAGCTTCTGGAGCGGCACTCGTACGGGCCCGCTGGCGGCCGCGCGCACCGTCAGGGCCGCCAGCGCCTCCGGTGCGCCCGCCTGCCCCCGTATCCCCGGGAACGCGTTGATGTCCACGATCACCGGGCCGTCCGGCCCGCGCAGCACATCCACCCCGTACACCTCCAGCGCGAACACCGAGCCGACCCGCCGCACCAGCTCCAGCCACCCGGGCGGCAGTTCGTCCAGGGGGAGCGGCAGGGTGAGACGGCCCTCCTTGCCGACGGTCAGCTCGGAGGTCCGCAGCGCGGCGAACACCGTGTCCCCGACGGCCCACAGCTTGTGGTCCCAGCCGTCGTTGGGTGTGAAGTCCTGGACCACCACCGGCTCGTCGGGCCATGCGGCGGCCAGCTCCGCCAGCCGTTCGGGGCCGTCGACCCGGGCCACCAGATCGTGGCGGCGGCTGTGGCGGCTCTTGACCACCACGGGGTACGCGAGCCGCGCCGCGTCGAGCCGTGCGAGCGCGGACACCGTACGGGTCTCCGCGAACGGCAGGCCCGCCTGCCGCGCGAGCGACGCCATCGCCGTCCGGTCCTGGCACAGTTCCGTGGCCGCGGCGGAGTTCACCACCGGCGCGCCGCGCTCCTCCAGGGACCGGGCCAGCGCCAGCGCCCTCGGCGTACGCGCCTTCAGCAGATAGACGTCGGCGAGCGCACCGGGCACGGACACGGCCTCCGGGCTCACCGCGAACAGCTCATGGCGCGGCGTCAGCAGGGCCGCCGCGTCGGCCAGGAGCTGATGGTCCGGGTCGGCGGTGAGGAGACCGACCCTCATCCGGTGCCCCCGACCGTCGCGGGCAGCTGCACCGGCATCCGCACCGGCCCGGGAAGGGCGCCGAGCACCGCGCAGGGGCCGGTTCCGCCGCGCCGGGCCAGCTCCAGGACGGCGCGCCCCACCCGGGAGGCCGCGTCCGGCACCTCCTTGAAGCTGGGGAAGTCGTTCACATCGACGACCACCGGGCCGTCCGGCCCGAGCAGGATGTCGACCCCGTACAGATCGAGCCCGTACACCGTGCCGACCTCGGCGGCGATCGCGGCCACTTCGGGGGACAGCGCGACCCGGCGGCCCCGTACCTCCGGATCCGGGCCGAGCGGCGAGCCGCGCTCGGTCGCGTACAACTCGCCCCCGACGCAGTACACCTTGAGGTCGATGCCCGAGTTCGGCACATAGGGCTGGGCGATCAGCATGCCCTCCTGGGCCAGTTCGGGGCCGAGCGCCGTCAGCCGGTCCGGCGACGGCACCAGCCGCACCGCCCGCCCCGAGCTGCCGTCGGCGGGCTTGACCACCAGCGGGTACTCCGCGTCCGGGATCTCCGCCAGCGCTTCGGGCCGGGCCGCCGCCCAGGTGTCCGGCACCGGCAGGCCACGGCTGCGGCCGATCGCCGCCGCGAGGGCCTTGTCCCGCACCCCGCGGATGGACCGCGCGTCGTTGACGGTGGTGAGCCCGACCGAGGCCGCGGCCTCCAGCAGCGTCAGACCGGGCCCGCCGGACACGGTCTTGAGCACCCAGGCGTCATGGCTTCCGGCCTGTACGGCGTCGGATATGCGCATCAGGGAGCTGCCGGGCCGCAGGACGTCCACCTGGTGGCCCCAGGCGGTGAGCCGATGGATCACCTCTTGCGGCATGCCGTCGCGGCGATACCGCTCCTCCACCAGAAAGCAGAGTCTCATCGGCCTTCTTCCTCATTACCGGACACATCCCCCGGGCTGCCGCCGAGCGGGTCCGGCAAGCCGTGGACCCACAGGATGTCATCACCTGTTCTCCCGTCATTTCCTGCCCCACCCGGTTGGTCCTCGGCCATCCTCTGTTTATCGCGCTAAGTTTCCTTTATTGTCCTGAACATGATGCTGACGCGACGGGAGCGGGAAGTTCTCGCGCTGCTGCGCCGGGACCCCCTGTGCGGGGCCCAGGCCATCGCCGACGCCCTCGGCACCACCCGGGCGGCGGTCAATGTCCACCTCTCCAACCTGGGCAAGAAGGGCGCCATCCTCGGGCGCGGCTACATCCTCCGCCAGGAGCACGCGGTGGTGGTCGTCGGCGGCGCCAACGTCGACGTCAAGGTGCGCGGCCTGGCGCCGCTCGCGTACCGCACCAGCAATCCGGGCCACGCCCACACCAGCCCCGGCGGCGTGGCCCGCAACGTGGCGGAGAACTTGGCCCGGCTGGGCACCCCGACCCATCTCATCGCCGCCGTCGGGCAGGACCCGGCGGGGGAGCGGCTGCTGACCGAGACCCAGGCCACCGGGGTACGGATCGACCACGTCCACCGTGGTACGCACCCCACCGGCACCTATACGGCGGTGCTCGACGCCGACGGCGAACTGGCCGTGGCCATCGCCGACATGGCCGCCACCGACGGGCTCGGCCCCGAGCATCTGCAGCCCGCGCGCGAACTCATCGGCAACGCGAGCATGCTGGTCCTCGACGGAAATCTTTCCGCTGCGGCGCTGGCCTACGCGCTGGACATCGCGAGCGCCGCCGGGGTCCAGACGGTCATCGACCCGGTGAGCGTGCCCAAGGCGGCGCTGCTCGCCCCGCTGCTCGCCGCCGGGCGCCCGGTCTTCGCCGTCACCCCGAACGTGGCGGAGCTGGGCGCCCTCACCGGCCATGACACCAGCGGCGACGGGGAGTTGACCGAGGCGGCGGCCGCGCTGCACGAGCGCGGCGTCCAGTACGTATGGGTGCGGCTCGGCGAGCGCGGTTCGCTGCTCAGTGGCGCCGAGGAGGGCGTCACCCAGCTGGACGCGCCCCCGGCGGAGGTCCAGGACGTGACCGGCGCCGGTGACGCGATGCTCGGCGCGTTCGTTCACGCCCTGCTCACCGGCGAGGACCCGGTGGCCGCCGCCCGCTACGGCCACGCCGCCGCCGCGCTGACGGTGGCGACCACCGCCACCGTACGGCCCGATCTGACCCCGCGCCTCGTCGAGGACGCGCTCACCCCGCGTCTCGCCGACGACGCGCGACACGCCCCACCGCGGAGGACGACATGACCACCCCCCACCCCCGGCTGACCCTCACCCAGGAAGTCCGGGAGGCGCTGCGCGACGGACGGCCCGTGGTCGCGCTGGAGTCCACGATCATCAGCCACGGCATGCCGTACCCGCAGAACGTCGAGATGGCCACCGAGGTCGAGGCCATCATCCGCGCCGAGGGCGCGGTCCCGGCCACCATCGCCGTCCTCCACGGCACCCCGCGCATCGGACTGGACCGCGCCGACCTGGAACTGCTCGCCACCGACAGGTCCGTGGGCAAGGTCAGCGTGCGCGACCTCGCCCATGTCATGGCGCGCGGCGGCCATGGCGCGACCACCGTGGCGAGCACGATGCGGCTCGCCGCGCTCGCCGGGATCCGGACCTTCGTCACCGGTGGCATCGGCGGGGTGCACCGCGGGGCGCAGCAGTCCTTCGACATCAGCGCGGACCTCACCGAGCTGTCCACCACCCCGGTGGCGGTCATCAGCGCCGGAGTGAAGAGCATCCTCGACATCGGTCTCACCCTGGAGACCCTGGAAACCCTGGGCGTGCCGGTGCTCACCCTCGGCACCGATGACTTCCCCGCGTTCTACTCCCGGGTGAGCGGCTTCACCTCCCCGCTGCGGGCCGACTCCCCGGAGGAGATCGCCGCCGTGATGCGCGCCCAGTGGGACCTGGGGCTGACGGCCGGGCTGAGCATCGCCAACCCGGTCCCGGAGGCGGACGAGATCCCCGCCGAACGGATCGACGGCATAATCGACCAGGCCCTCGCGGAGATGACGGAGGCGGGCATCGGTGGCAAGGACGCCACGCCCTATCTGCTGGGCCGCATCGTGGAGCTGACGAAGGGCGAGAGCCTGCGCACGAACATCGCGCTCGTGAAGAACAACGCCCGGCTCGGCGCGCGGATCGCGATCAGCTACGCGGCGCTCAACTGAGCTGCGGAGATGGCGGATTGACCGCGACCGCCTTGAAGAAGGTGTAGTGGAAGGTGCCGTCCGTGGCCGCCGTGCGGTGCAGATCGGCGATGCCCCGGTCCCAGTCGGCGGCCGTGGACACTCCGGCGGCCAGCGCGTCCTCCCGGACGGACGCCACCATGGCGATGAAGGTGTTGCGGGTGAACGCCTCGACCAGGTCGGGCCGGGTCCCGTCGGCGTAGACGGTTCGCGGCCGTACCGTGACGTCGTGGAACCCGGCATGGGTCAGCAGCGGCTGCAACTCCCGCCCGATCAGGGCGTTTCCGCCCGCGTCGGCCTGCAGCCGGTTCAGGACGCCGATCGCCGCGTGGGCGTAGGCGCTGTGCGGGTGGAAGAACGCCGAGCCATGGTCCCCCTCGATGACCGTGACGGTGCCTCCCGGCCGCAGCACCCGCCGCAGCGCGATCAGCGCCTTGCGCGGGTCCGGCAGATGCTCCAGCACGAAGCACACGAAGAGATGGTCGAAGGCGGCGTCGGGGAACGGCAGATCGAACAGATCGGCCCGATGCCACGCCACGTCGGCCCCGGGCACCTCGGCCGCCACCCGGGCGCGGGCCTGCGCGAGCGACGTCTCGGACACGTCGACCGCCACCAGCCGCGCCCCCGGGCTGTTCGCCGCCAGCCGCACCGTCTGCGCGCCGACCCCGCACCCCACCTCCAGCACCCGGCTCCCCGGCGGATACGCCGTGCCGGTGTGCAGCGACTCCGCCAGGACATCGGCCTGATCGCCCAGCCGCCGGGCCTCCTGATCCGAATAGCCGTGGACATAACCGACCGCTGTCATCCCGTGCCCTTCACCCATGCTCATAGGGCGATCGTGGCCGCACAATGGACCGATGGACAGGTCCAATGAAGGTGCTGTCAACAGGTCCATAGCGCCCGGCGCCGACTTCCTGCAGCTGGACCTCGGCGACGCGCCACCCGGCGGGCTCGCCGACTGGCTCGCCCGGCGGCTCCGGCGCGCCATCGCCGACGGACGGCTGCCGATCGGGTGCAGGCTTCCG
This sequence comes from Streptomyces sp. NPDC059850, assembly GCF_042731515.1. Classification (NCBI taxonomy): domain Bacteria; kingdom Bacillati; phylum Actinomycetota; class Actinomycetes; order Kitasatosporales; family Streptomycetaceae; genus Streptomyces; species Streptomyces sp. NPDC059850. The sequence goes on along the minus strand of NZ_JBHWJI010000021.1, from coordinate 24,135 downwards.
GCCACCCGGGTGCTGGCCGCCGAACTGCGGGTCTCCCGGGGCGTGGTGACCGAGGCGTACCGGCGGCTCACCGAGGACGGACACGTCGCCGGGCGCGGGCGCGGCGGCACCGTCGTCGTCGCCGCTCCCGTTTCGGTACGTCCGCCCATACGGACGCCGCCGCCCGCCCCCGCGACGGCGGGTGGCGTGTTCACCACCGAGCCCGGGGCGGACGTGTTCGACGCGCTGCGCGCGGTCCCGGCCCGGATCGATCTGTCGCCCGGTGTCCCCGACCTCACCGCGTTCCCGCGCACCGCGTGGCTGCGCGCCGAACGCACCGTCCTCGCCGCCCTCACCGCCTCCGACTTCGGATACGGCGACCCGCGCGGCACCCCGGCGCTCCGCCTCGCCATCGCCCACTGGCTGGCCCGCAACCGGGGGATCAGGGCCGAGCCCGACGAGATCGTGGTCGTCTCGGGCACCACCCAGGCGCTCGCGCTGCTCGGCCGGGTGCTCGGCGACGACGGAATCCGCGAGATCGCCGTGGAGGACCCCGGATCGCTCGGGGTCCGGCAGCATCTGCGCCACACGCGGCTGGACACCCCACCGGTCCCGGTCGACGCCGAGGGCATCAGGGTCGACGCGCTGCGCGCCCGGGGCGCCCCCGCCGTCCTGGTCACCCCGGCCCACCAGTTCCCCACCGGCGTGGTGCTCGGCGGTCGGCGGCGCCGTGAGCTGACGCGGTGGGCGGAGGCGGGCGGGCTCGTCATCGAGGACGACTACGACGCCGAGCACCGCTACGACCGGCCCCCGGTCCCGGCCCTGCGCTCGATGCTGCCGGAACGGGTCGCGTACGTCGGAAGCGTGTCCAAACTGCTGGCCCCCGCGCTGCGCACCGGCTGGCTGATCCCGCCGCCCGCGTACCGCGACGCCCTCGTCGAGGCCAAGCGCTACGCCGACCTCGGCAACGCCGCGCTGCCCCAGCTGGTGCTGGCCCAGCTGATGGAGTCGGGGGCGATGGAACGTCAGCTACGGCTGCTGCGCACCCGCCACCGCCGCCGCCGGGACGCGATGATCGACGCGATCGGCGCCCGGCTGCCCGGCGCGGTGGTGCACGGCGCCGCGGCGGGACTGCATCTGATGGTCACCTTCGACGCCGGGTTCGCCGACACCGACCTCGCCGCCGCCGCGCTCGCCCTCGGGGTGAAGGCACAGCCGCTGTCCTGGCACAGCCAGCGCCGCCCGCACCGGCCCGGCCTGGTGCTGGGCTACGCCGCCCGCACGGCCACGGAGATCGCCGAAGGCGTGGCCCTGCTCGGCGACGCGCTGCGCGCGGTGCGCTGAGGCGGGCCCGGGGAGTCGCGGGCCCGGGGAGCGGCGGGCCCCGGGAGCCCCTTACGTCACAGCGGGCGGACCTCGGCGAGGGCGACCCGGCCGCCGATCTCGATGGAGCCGTCCGGCTGGGGGCTGGTCAGGATCTGGGAGCCCTCGCCCTGCGTGATGTTGAGCGCGCGCCCCAGTTCGCCGGAGAGGACCAGCGCGGCGGCACCGGTGGCCTCGTCCTCCACGATCCCGTCGCCGCGGCGCGGGAAGGCGCGGGCGCGTACCCGGCCCGCCGGTTCGTCCTGCCAGGCCCACGCGTACAACCAGCCCTCGCCCTCCGGAGGGGCGGGCAGGGCGTCGACCTCGGCGGGGGAGGCGTACTGCTGGGTGCGCCGCCCGGACGCCCACGCGGGGTGGCCGCCGATCCACGTGAACTCGCCGTCCTGGCGGGCCGGGACCTCGCCGACCGGCGGAAGCAGCTCGGGGAGGTCCAGCAGCCAGGCGGCGCCCACCAGCGGATGGCCCGCGAAGGGCAGCCGGACACTCGGGGTGTAGATGTCGACGACGCCGCGTTCCGGATCGTCGACGAAGACGGTCTCACTGAAGCCCAGCCGGGCGGCCAGCTCCTGCCGCGCCCGCTCACCGGGCACGGCGCCGCCGTCGCGCACCACGCCGAGTGCGTTGCCGCCGTGGCCGCTGGGGCCGCAGAAAACTCTGAGTACGTCGAGATCCGTCATGGCCGCGACGTCAGACGTTCAGCTCGTGCTCGATGCGCTTCAGCCCGTGCCGGGCGAGCGCCAGGTTGGCCCGGGACCGGTCCAGGGCCAGGTAGAGGAAGAGCGACCCGTGGCTGACGGAGATCAGCCGGATGAGGTGGTACTGCGAGCCCAGCGTGATCAGGATGTCCTCGATGGCGTCCGTGATGCCGAGCGTGGCGAGGGTGCGGACCTTGGCGCGGACGACCTCGGTGTTGCCCGCCGCGGCGATCTCGAGGTCGATTTCCTGGCCCCCGCCGATCGACCCGAGCGACATTCCGCTCTCGTAGTCCACGAGCGCGGCCCCCAGGGCCCCGTCGATGGCCATCGCTTCTTTGAGGGCGCTCTCGATGTTCATGTGCTTCCTTCGCGTGGCTGCTGGCCCGGTCCCGGTTGTTACCAAAGCTGTCGCCAGACGATAGCGCGGGAACCATAACTAGTAGCTGAGTGGTCCAAGTTGTGCAAGATGATGCTTAAACTAACGTGCCTGATGGTACGCAGCGAAAGGTCACAGGTGAACGCAGCCGAAGCCGCGCTCTCCGGAGCGCTCGCGTCTCCGGGAGTGGTGGGCGCCCGTCTGGTGGACGCGGTCACCGGGCTCCACTACGCCACGGTGGGGGACGCCGATGCCGTCGGCCAGGGCGAGGAACTCGCCGAGGCGGTCAGTCTGATCAGCGACCGGCTGAACCAGGCCGGTGCGGCGGGCGAATTGGAGAGCGTGGTCGTCACCAGTACGCGCTTCCACCACATCACCCAGGTCGTGCCGCGCGGCCAGGACCCCCTGCTGCTGTGCGCGTCGGCCGACCGCGACCGCACCAATCTCGCCCTCGCCATGCGGCACATGGCCGACCAGGCGAAGGCCGTACTGACATGAACGACGACACCGCCAGCCACCGCAATTCGCCGCGCAACGTCCCCGGCCTGCTGCTTTCGCTCCAGCAGGATCGTTTCAGCGGAGCCGTGACCATCTCCGGCTCGATCGGCGGAACGATTCATCTGCACCACGGCGCCATCCGCGCGATCGAGACCCCCGGAGCGCCCACCGCGGAGGCGCTGCTGCTGAAGTCCCGGCGGATCGGCGAACCGGAGTGGGACGCCGCCTGCACCGCGGCCGGTCCCGGCGGACACCTCGACGCGACGCTCGTCGAACAGGGCCACATCGGCGCCGCCGAACTCGAAATCCTCTGCGTGGGCGCCCTCTACGACGCCGCCTTCGCGATGGCGCTCAGCACCCCTGACAGCTGGCAGGTGGACCCGGACACCCCGGGCCCCCGGCTCAGCCACCGGGAGGGCACCGACCCCCGGCGGCTCACCGAGGAGACCAGCCGCCGGGTGCGGATGCTGGCCAAGTCCCTCGGCTCGGCACGGGAGTTCGGCCAGCAGCGGGTCCGGCCGTCCGCCCGCGCCGCCGCCGGGACCGGGCGGCTCTCCACCCGCTACCGCGACATCCTGCTCAGCGCCGACGGACGCCGTACGCCCCGGGACATCGCGTTCGCGCTGGGCCGCGGCGTCTACGCGGTGATGCTCGACCTCTCCCGTATGCAGGCGCTCCAGCTCATCCAGCTGGAATCGCCGCGGCCCCCGGCCACGGCGCCCCGCGTCGCGCCCCGCGACCCCACCGCGGAACCGCCGCGCGCCCCGGCGGCCCCCACCGGCGGCGGACTGCCCAGACGCACCCCGGCCGACCGGCGGCCGCAGAGCGCAGGCTGATCCCGCGACGGACACCAACTTCCACGGACGCGGGCGTCCGTGGGGCCCATTCCCCGTGGGAACACCGCGGGTTTCAGGAGTTCCACCGGAGTCCTAGGAGGACCCTCCCATGACCAACCCCCCACCCGCCGCCGGTGCGCAGTCCGGCGACCTCGTCAAGGAACTGACCGGTCTGCGCGGGCAGGTCCTGGGCATCTCCGAGAGCATCATCGCCACCGCCGACGGGCTGCTGGTGGCCGCCGACACCGCCGATGTGCAGCCGGAGTCCCTGGCCGCCCTGTCCGCTGCCTCGCTCGCGCTGGGCAAGCGCTCCGCCGCCGAAGTGGGTCTTGGCAGCCTGCGCGAGGTGGTCACCCGGTGCAACGGCGGCTACAGCGTCGTCCTGGCCGTCGGCGAACAGGCCCTGCTGGTGATCCTCGGTGACGAGGGCCTGGACCTGGCCGCGCTGCGCCGGGAAGCCCCGGCCGTCGTGGAACGGCTGGGCGGCCTGCTCTCCTGACGCCAGCCACCAGGCCATTCGGCGGGCAAGTGGTTCAGCCAGTAATCCAGTTGCCGGGTCTGGACCGCCGGTGTTGGGTGACCGGATGGACCTTGAGGCGATACGAGAACTGTTCGACCGGCAGCTGAGACAGGGGGCAGGGCCCGACGGACCCGGGACCCTGCTCGAGCGCGTGGACGGGGTGGTACGGCAGACCGGCGCCGCCGACGACTGGAACGGTGTCCGCTGGTCGGACCTGGACGTGTCCACGGCGGACGCGGCCATAGCGGCGCAGATCCGGCACTTCACCGCCCGGGACCGCGCCTTCGAGTGGAAGCTGTACGCCCATGACCGCCCCGGCGACCTCGGCGGGCGGCTCACGGCGGCCGGTTTCGCCGCCGAGCCCGAGGAGACGGTGATGGTCGCGCCGGTGCGGGGGCTGCCCACCACCGACGATCTCCCCGAGGGCGTCCGGCTGCTCCAGGTCACCGACGCCTCGGGGGTGGACCTCATGGTGGACGTCCACGCGCGGGCGTTCGGCACCGACAGCGATCACCTCAGGCACCGGCTGCTCACCCGGCTGCGCGAGGCACCGGACACGGTCGTCCCGGTCGTCGCCCTGGCCGGTGACCGGCCGGTGAGCGCCGCGCGGATGGAACTGACCCCGGGAACGGACTTCGCCGGGCTGTGGGGCGGCGGCACCGTGGCGGAGTGGCGCGGCCGGGGCCTCTACCGGGCGCTGATCGCGTTCCGCGCCCGGATCGCCGCCGAGCGCGGCTACCGCTATCTCCAGGTCGACGCGTCCGACCAGAGCCGCCCGATCCTGGCGCGGCTCGGCTTCGCGACGCTGACCGCCACCACGCCGTACGTGTACGGAAGCTAGTCTTCCGCTCGCCCCGGTGGCGTTGTCGGTGGGGTGCTCTACCGTCATTGCCATGATCACGTCTGACGATGTCCGCCGGGTCGCGCTGTCGCTGCCGCAGACGACCGAGAAGATCGCCTGGTCCATGCCCACCTTCCGGGTCGCCGGGAAGATGTTCGCCACGCTCCCCGAGGACGAGACCTCGATGGCCGTGCGCTGTCCCCGGGTGGAGCGGGACGAACTCGCGCTCGCCGAGCCGGAGAAGTTCTGGATCGCCGACCACGAGGCGAGTTTCGCTTGGGTGCGGGTGCGGCTCGCCGCCCTGGAAGACCTCGACGAGCTGCGGGACATCCTCGTCGACTCCTGGCGGCAGGCCGCGCCGAACGCGCTGCTCGACGCGCTCCCGGAGCCCGGCGCGGCGACCACGGACTGAGGCCTCCCCGGAGCGCGCCTCCCTCGGCACACCTCACCGGAATGTGCTGGTATGTGCGTTCGAGGAGGTAACCGACACGGGTGAAATGCCGGACTCTTTCGGGCTATCGGAGTGCTGCCTTCCGCTCTTCGCGGTTCTCTGGAAGGAGACCACCGAGGGAGGCCGCATGGTGCACGGCCGCGATACGAACCGCCGCGCTACTCCCGGTCGGCCGTGCACCGTCCTGATGGTCGCGCTGCTGGCGATCACCCTGCTGCACGGTCTGCTCTCCCTCGGCGCCGTCCATCCGCCGCCGCCCTCCGTGAACCACTGCGGACCCGGTGTCCTGTCACCGGCCGCGTCGCCGGAGGAGGGCGATCCGTCCGACCCGCGTCCGGCCGCCCGCGCCGCCCACGAGCTGGGCCGCCACCCGGCCGGTCATCCCGGGAGCGCCTGCGCCACCTCGGTCGGCTCCCACCGCTCCCTGCCCACGGCGCCCCTGCACTTCGCCGTCGCCGTCGTCCGCGCCCGCCCCGCGGACCGTACGACGGGCCCCGTGGTACCCGGCTCCGCCGTCGAGGCCACGCCCCGTCGGCTCCCCGCACGGGACGTCGTCCTGCGCTGCTGAGCGGGGACCGGGCCGTATCGCGTCCCCCGAACCCTCCCGCATCCCCCGCATCTCCCGTATGTGCCGCCGCACGGGCGGAGCGCGGGTGCGGTACGGCCTGCCCCGGATCAGCCAGTCGCCGTCCGACACCGCAGGAGCCCCCGCATGCCTATCGACGTCTATGCCGCCATGGGCGCACTGGTCCGCGCCGAAGCCGCGCGCCCGTCCGCCGTCCCCGCCCAGTCCGACGCCACCACGCCCCCGGTCGAGCCGCCCGAGGCCGCCCCCGTGGCCACACCCCACGACCCCGCGCCGCCCGGCGCCGCGCTGTCGTCCCGTACGGCCGCGCCCGGCCCGGTGCGGCGCCGCACCGGGTTCCTGGAGGCCCTGCGCATGGCGTGGCGCAGTGTGTGGGGGATCTGCCGCTGACGGACGCGGTCCCCGCAGGTCCCGGCGCCCTGGCCACTGGTCGGGGCGCCGGGACCTGACGTCGACATGGCGCTGCGGCCCGGCCGGTTGATGGCACCCCGGGGTTATTGCGTACGATCTGCAGGTGCATGAAATAAGCATCAGGACCGCGACAGCCGACGACCTCGACGCCGCCCGTGGCGTGATGCTCGATACCGTCTACCGCGACTTCGGGACGGGGTACGTGCCGCGCTGGCACGCCGACATCATCGACCCCGACGCCGCCTATCTGCGCTCGCCTCGGCACACGCTGCTGGTCGCGGTGGACGAGAAGGACGGGACGGTGGCCGGGACCGCGGCCCTCGACTCCCGGGGTCCGGCCCATCCTCCCAACCCCGCGTGGCTGGCGGAGCGGTATCCCTCGGGGGAGACCGCCCAGCTGCGCCGGGTGTACGTGCGGCCCGAGTACCGCCGCCAGGGGCTGGCCCGCCGGATGGTGCGCGCGCTGCTCGACTTCGCGGCGGCCGAGGGCGGATACCGCGCCGTCTATCTGCACACCGATCCGGGCGTGCCCGGTGCCGAGCCGTTCTGGCGGTCGCTGGGGAAGGCCGTGTGCGACGAGCGGGAGGAGCCCGGGGGCAGCCGGGTCCTGCACTTCGAGGTCCCCATGGCTTGACCACCCCATGGCCTGACTTCATGGCCTGGCCCCATGGCTTGACCTCATGACCTGATCTCGTGCCCCGGCCTCCAGGGTGCGGGATCATCGGGCTACTGGAAATGATTATCGTGTAATCTCTTTGTCCTCCCAGCGCAGTACCTGGAGCTGACCCATGCCCCCTGTCCGTCGCCGGATGGCCGCCGCCCTGCTGCTCGTCCCGCTGCTCACCGGCTGCTTCGCCTCCCCGGGCGGCACGGCCTACGACGCGACGGGCGGCTCCGGTGTCGGAGGCGGCGGACGGCTGCGGGTCGCGATGGCCTTCCCGCCCGCCGAGCGCTTCTCCCCGTACGGCGCCGACGCCACCCTGCTCAGCAGGCTCGGCGTCACCGAGGGCCTGACCCGCCTGGACGGCAACGGCTCCGCGTCCCCCGCGCTCGCCGAGTCCTGGACCCAGGAGGGCCCCCGCGACTGGGTGTTCACCCTGCGCGAGGCCCAGTTCCAGGACGGCGCCGACGTCACCCCCAAGGCCGTCGCGAACGCCCTGAACCGCGCGGCGCACGCCGACCCGGTGCCCGCCGCGCTCTCCGGGGTCAAGCTCACGGCCGAGGCGGCGGGGAAGCGGCGGGTCCGGTTCACCACCTCGACGGACTACCCCGCGCTGCCGCTCACGCTCTCCAGCCCGAGCCTGGCCATCCTCTCCCCGAAGGCGTACGGGAAGAAGGGCAACCCCGACCCGGCGGGCACCGCCACCGGACCCTTCACCCTCGCCCGGTCCACCGGCACCGCCCGGGCCACCCTGAAACGCTTCGACGACTACTGGGGCGGCCTCGCCCACGCCTCAGGGCTCGACGTCCGCTTCATCGCCGACGGCACCGCCCGCACCAACGCGCTGCGCACCGGCGAGGCGGACATCGCCGAGGCCGTTCCGGTCTCCCAGGCGGCCACCCTCGACAAGCCCGCCGTCCGGGAAGTCCCCACCGCCCGCACCACCGGCCTCTTCCTCAACACCCGCTCCGGCCCCTTCGCCGACCCGAAGGTCCGCGCCGCCGTCCGCGAGGCCACCCAGCCGGGCGTGTTCGCGCGGGGCGTGTACGAGGGCCACGCCGACCCCGGGCAGGGCGTGTTCGGCCCCGCCCTCTCCTGGGCCACCGGCGACCACCCCGCGCCCGCGGGCCGCGCCTCGGCCGCGCGCGTCAAGGACACCTCGATCACCCTCGGGACGTACGACAACCGGCCCGAACTGCCCGAGGCCGCCCAGGTGGTGCAACAGCAGCTGAAGAAGGCCGGATTCACGGTGAAGCTGCAGGTCCGGGAGTACTCCCGGCTGGAGGCCGACGCCCTCGCGGGCAAGTTCGACGCCATCGTCGCCGCGCGCAACACCATGCTCGACACCGGCGACCCCGTCTCGTACCTCGCCAGCGACTTCACCTGCGAGGGCAGCTACAACCTGGCCGGGCTGTGCGACAAGGCCGTCGACCGGGCGGTCGCCAAGGCCGACTCCCAGGCCGACATCGCCGAGCGGCACACCGCCTCGCTCGCCGCCCAGACCGCCATCATGCGCACCGACGCCGTCGTACCCCTGGTCCACCAGCGGATCATCCACGGCGTCGGCACCTCGGTACGGGGAGTGGAACTCGACCCGTACGAGCGCACCCTCATCGGCCCCGGTACGCACCGGTGACCGGCATACGCCGCACCGCGGCCACCACCCCGGACGGACGGTCCACCGCGCTCAGCGCGGTGTGGCGCGCCGCCCTCGCCCTGCTGCTGCTGTGCGGCATCGGCCTGCTGCCCTGGCTGTCCCGGACAGACCCCGCCCTCACGGTGCTCAAGGCGCGCGGCGCCGAACGTGACCCCACCCCCGAGCTGCTGGACGCCATCCGCCGCGACATCGGCCTGGACGCCGGGCCGCTCAACCTCCTCGGCCGGTGGCTCGGCGGCCTGACCCACGGCGACGCGGGGACGTCCTGGCTCTCCGGTACGGATGTGGCCCCGATGGTCGCCCAGGCACTCGGCTGTTCCCTGCTGCTGATGGCGGGGGCCCTGGTGGTCGCGCTGGCCACGGCCGGCGCGGTGTGCGCGCGCACCCTGTGGCTCGGCTCGCGGCGGCTGCCGCTGCCGCGCGGCGTGGGAAGTGGTGGCGCGTTCCTCGCCGCGCTGCCCGAGTTCCTGACCGCCTCCGTCCTGGCCGCCGTCATCGGGGTGCGGCTCGGCTGGCTGCCCGCCGTCGGCTGGTACGGATGGCCCTGGCTGCCGCTGCCCGCGCTCGCGATGGGTGTGCCCGTCGGCGCCGCGCTCGGCCGCATCCTGGACGACGTCCTGCCCGGCGCCTTCGCGGAGCCGTGGGTGCGGGCAGCCGCCGCGCGCGGCATGCCCGCCGGGCGCATCGCCCGGCAGACGCTGCGCCGGGCCGTCCCCGGAGTCCTGCCCAACCTGGGCCTGTTCGTGGTCGGCTTCACGGGCGGCGCGGTCGCTGTCGAGCAGGTCTTCGACATCCCCGGGCTCGGGCGGCTCACCCTCCAGGCAGCCCTCGCCCAGGACCTGCCGGTCCTCCAGACCGGAACCCTCGTGCTCATCCTGTTCGCCACCGCAGTCGGCGGAGTGGCCCGGCTCATGGCCCGGCTGCTGCTCGGCCCGGCGCTGCGCGACGGTGAACTGCCCTCCCTCCACCGGCCGTTCGGGCGCCCCGCCCGCGCGCTCCCGCTGCTGTACGGGGCCGTCCTGCTGGCCGTCGTCGCCATCGGCGCGCTCCGCGACCCGATGGCGCTGGACCCCATGGCCCGCCTCGACGCCCCGTCGTGGCAGCACCCGTTCGGTACGGACGCGCTCGGCCGCGATCTGCTGGCCCGGGTGGGCCACGGCGCGCTCACCACCCTGGCCCTCGCCGCCGCGGTGAGCACCTGCGCGCTGGCCGTGGGGCTGCTGCTCGGCATGGTGCCCCGGCTGTCCGGCGGGCTCGTCGAGACCGCCAACGCGGTCCCGCCCGTGCTCGCCGGGCTGCTGGTCGCGGGCACGGCCGGGGCCGGTCCGTACACGCCCGCGCTCGCGGTCGCCGCCGTCGCCTGGGCGCCACTGGCCGCGCACACCGCGGCCCTGCTGGGCCAGGAGCGCGCCGCCACCCACCTCGCCGCCACCCGCGCGCTCGGCGCGGGCCGCCGCCACCTGCTCCGCCGCCATCTGCTGCCCGCCGTGCTGCCACCGGTCGCGCGCCACGCGCTGCTGCGGCTGCCCGCCGTGGCGCTGGCACTCGCCTCCCTCGGCTTCCTGGGCCTCGGCGCCCAGCCGCCGTCCCCCGAGTGGGGCCGCCTCCTCGCCGAGAACCACCCCTACGCCGAACGCGCGCCCTGGGCCGTGCTCTACCCGGCCGCCGCGCTCGCCCTGCTCGGGGTGGTGGCGGTCACCTCGGCCGGGGGAGTGCGGTGGCCGGGACGGCGGAAACGGCGGTCGGCCGCGCTCGATTGACATAGATTGACATAGCTCGAAACGGCGGCGGAGACTGGCGCGCACACCCGCGATGAACCCAAGTTCACTGCGCGCACAGGCTGTTCGGCACGCGACCACGAAGGACACCGGAATGACCATCACGCGCGACCTGCTGATCGGCGGCAAGGACACTCCGGCCGCCTCGGGCCGCACCGCCGACGACCTCAACCCCTACACCGGCGAGGTGTACGCCACCGTGGCGGCCGGCGGACCCGAGGACGTGGCGCGCGCGGTGGCCGCGGCCGACGCGGCCTTCCCGGACTGGGCCGCGATGGCCCCGTTCGCGCGCCGGAAGATCTTCCTCACCGCGGCGGACCTGCTGGAGTCCCGCGCCGCGCAGGCCGCGGAGTTCATGCGCCACGAGGCGGGCGGCACCGCGCCCTGGGCCCACTTCAACGTGGCGCTGGCCGCCAACATCCTGCGCGAGGCCGCCGCCGCCATCACCGCGCCGCGCGGCGATGTGCTCAGCGCCCAGGAGGCCGGGGCGCTGGGCCTCGCCGTGCGGGAACCGATGGGTGTCGTCGCCGCCTTCGCCCCGTGGAACGCGCCGGTCATCCTCGGTGTCCGCTCGGTGGCGGCCCCGCTCGCGGCGGGCAACACCGTGGTCATGAAGCCGAGCGAGGACGCGCCGCTCGCCTGCGGGCTCTTCGTCGCCGACGTCCTGCGCGACGCCGGGCTGCCCGACGGGGTGCTCAACGTGGTCACCAACGCCCCCGAGGACGCCGCCGAGGTGGCCGAGGCCCTGATCGCCGACGAGCGGGTACGGATGGTGAACTTCACCGGATCCACCGGCGTCGGCCGCGTCATCGGCGCCCACGCAGCCCGCCATCTCAAGCCCGCCATCCTGGAGTTGGGCGGCAAGAACGCCATCATCGTGCTGGACGACGCCGACGTCGACTACGCGGTGGACGCCGCCGCCTTCGGCGTGTTCATGAACTCCGGCCAGATCTGCATGTCCGGCGACCGCATCCTCGTCCACGAGAGCCTCGCCGAGGAGTTCACCGCGAAGTTCACCGCCAAGGTCGCCGCGCTGCCCTGCGGCGACCCCGCCGATCCGACCACCGTGGTCGGCCCGCTGGTCCGCCCCGAGGCGGCGCAGCGGGTGGCGGCGCTCGTCCAGGACGCGGTGGCCAAGGGCGCGGCCGTGCTCACGGGCGGCACAGCCCCCGAGGGCTCCGTCCACCCGGCCACCGTGCTGAGCGGGGTCACCGAGGACATGGACCTCTACCACGCCGAGGCGTTCGGCCCGGTGTGCGTGGTCGCCACCTTCGCGGACGACGATGAGGCCATCGCCTTGGCCAACGCCACCGACCACGGGCTGACCTGCGGCATCATCACCGAGAACGGCACGCACGGGCTGCGGGTGGCGCGCCGTATCCGTACCGGCATCGTGCACATCAACGACCAGTCGGTGGCGGACGAGCCGCAGGTTCCGTTCGGCGGCATCAAGCAGTCCGGGTACGGGCGCTTCGGCGGCCGCTGGGGCATCGAGGCGTTCTCCGACACCCGCTGGATCACCCTGGCCACCCAGCACGCCCACTACCCGTTCTAGGCGCGCTTGTCGGTCACGCCGTCTCCAGTCGCCCGATCAGATGGTCGAGGAAGGCGGAGACGGCGGCGGGCAGGGTGCGGCGGGCCATGGACTGGATCTGCACGCTGCGCCGTGACAGCTCGGGGTTGGACAGGGGCACCGCGGCCAGCCCGTCGGCCTCCAGCCTGCCCCGGTAGGTCAGATATCCGGCGAGCGTCACACCGCCGTTTTTGCGGACGAATCCGTCCAGCGCCCCGGAGTAATTGCTGATGAAGGTGGGCTCGAATTCCAGGCCTTCCGCGGCGACGCAGATATCGAAGAGCTGCCGGACCGTCGTGCCCTGTTCCATGAGCGCCAGCGGGTAGGGCAGCAGATCGGCGAGCGCGATCTCGTCCCGTTTCGCAAGCGGATGACCGGCGGGCATCAGGGCGTGGATCGGATGCGTTTGCGCGTATTCCACCCTGATGCCCTCCTCGGGGCCCAGCGAATACGTGAGGGCGAGATCGGCGGTCCCGTCCCGGACCTCCTGGGTGGCGCCCGACGGCGAGGTGACCCGGAGCCGGAACCGCACCCCGGGATGGCTTTCGCGGAACGTGACGACCGCCTCCGGCAGGACGTCCCGGCCGAAGCCCTCGGACCCGGCCAGTCGGATGGTGCTGCGGTAAGGACCGCCGAGTCCGCGCAGGTCGGCGACGATCTGCTCGGACTCCAGACGACTGCGCCGGGCGTACGCGGCGAGCAGTTCACCGGCTTCGCTGAGCACCATGCCGCGCGGCTGCCGCTCGAACAGCGGGACCCCGATGTCGTGCTCCAGCCGGGCGATCCGGCGGCTGATGGCAGAGGCCGCCACATGCAGCCGCGCCGACGCCTGGCTGATGGAACCGGTGTGCGCGACCTCCAGGAAACAGCGCAGCGAGGTCCCGGACAGGTGCATGCCGGGTGACCCTACCCGCCCGGCCGCGCACCGGCGAGGTCAGGGGCCGCATTGCCGCGCGGGCAACGCTGCCTTCTCGGACCGACAATTGTGCCTCCAAAGCGACCTCACTAGCCTTCTGTCGGCATACCGGTGTCCTGCCGGAATTCATTTCCCCGTCAGGTGAACCCCGCCAAGTGAACCCCGCGACAGGAAGGCCCTCGGTGACGCGTTCAGCGGCAATTCAGCACGCCTGCGACTACTTCGACTCCGGTACGTTTCTCGCGGATGTGTCACGACGGGTCGCCCTCCCCACCGAAAGCGGCGATCCGGCGTCACTCCGCCCTTTGCGGACGTATCTCGAAGAGGAAATCGTCCCGGCCGTCGAACGACTGGGCGCCACCGCCCGCATCGTCGACAACCCGGCCCCCGGCCACGGCCCCTTCCTGGTGGCCGAACGCCACGAGGGCGAGGGCCTGCCGACCGTCCTCACCTACGGACACGCCGACGTCGTCCCCGCCGAGCCGGACCGGTGGCGCACCGGCCTCCACCCGTGGCGCCTGGTGGTGGAGGGCGAGCGCTGGTACGGCCGCGGCGCAGCCGACAACAAGGGCCAGCACACCGTCAACCTGGCGGCCCTGGAACACGTCCTGCGCGCCCGCGGCGGCCACCTGGGCTTCAACCTCAAGGTGCTCATCGAAACCGGCGAGGAAGTCGGCTCCCCGGGGCTGCGCGCCCTCTGCGCCGATCTGCGCGACGACCTCGCCGCCGATCTGCTGATCGCCTCCGACGGCCCCCGGGTCCATGCGGAGCGCCCGACGCTGTTCCTCGGCTCACGCGGCGGCGCGGGCATCACCCTGCGGGTGAACCTGCGCGAGGGCGCCCACCACTCCGGCAACTGGGGCGGGCTGCTGCGCAACCCCGCCACCGTCCTCGCGGGCGCGCTGGCCACCATCGTGGACGGCCGCGGCCGCATCCTGGTCCCCGCGCTGCTGCCGCCCGCCATCCCGGACGCCGTGCGGCGGGCGCTGGCCGACATCCCGGTCGGCGGTGGCGCCGAGGACCCGGCCATCGACGAGGGCTGGGGCGAGCCCGGGCTGACCCCGGCCGAGCGGCTCGTCGGCTGGAACACCTTCGAGGTGCTCTCGCTCGGCGCCGGAAACCCGGACGCCCCCGTGGGCGCCATCCCCGGGGCCGCCGTCGCCCACTGCCAGCTGCGGTTCGTGGTCGGCACCGACGTGGCGGACCTCGGCAAGGTCCTGCGGGACCACCTCGACCAGCACGGCTACCCCATGGTCGACGTCGAGGTGGGCCGCACCATGGCCGCCACCCGCACCGACCCCGACCACCCCTGGGTGCGCTGGGCCGCGGGCTCGGTGGAGCGCACCACCGGGGCCCCGCCCGCGATCCTGCCCAACCTCGGCGGCACCATCCCGAACGACGCGTTCGCCGACGAGCTGGGCCTGTGCACCGTATGGGTGCCGCACTCCTATCCCGCCTGCGCCCAGCACGCGCCCGACGAGCATCTGCTCGCGCCACTCGCCCGCGAAGCGCTCCAGATCATGGCAGGCCTGTTCTGGGACCTCGGGGACACGGACCGAGCCTGACACCACCCGGACCCGACACCACCCGGACCCGACACCACCCGGACCCGACACCGCGCACACCCCTGGAGCCCGCCTTGGACGCGACGAACCCCGGCACCACCGCAGCCTCCGAGGCGACACCTCCCGCTGGCCCCGCCGGTCCCGACACCCCGGTCAAGCCGCATCGCGTCATCATCGCCGCGTCGGTCGGCAACGCCCTCGAATGGTTCGACGTCGCGATCTACGGATTCTTCGCCGCCACCATCGCCAAGCTGTTCTTCCCGTCCACGGACGACACCGTCTCGCTGCTGCTGGCCTTCGGCACCTTCGGCATCTCGTACCTGGTACGCCCGCTCGGCGCCGTCGTCCTCGGCCGGTACGCGGACCGGGTCGGCCGCAAGGCCGCGCTGATGCTGTCGATCAAGCTGATGATGCTCGGCACCCTGCTCATCGCGGTCATGCCCACGTACGCGACCATCGGCCTGACCGCACCGCTCGGCATCCTGCTCGCCAGGCTCATCCAGGGCTTCTCGGCGGGTGGCGAATTCGGCAGCGCCACCGCGTTCCTGGTCGAGCACGCGCCCCGGATGCGCGGCTTCATGTCCAGCTGGCAGTTCGCCAGCCAGGGCGTCAGCACCCTGCTCGCCGCCACCTTCGGCACCGTGCTCTCCAGCACCCTCACCACAGGGCAGCTGGAGTCCTGGGGCTGGCGGGTGCCGTTCTTCTTCGGCCTGCTCATCGGGCCCGTCGGCTACTTCATCCGGCGCTACGTGGACGAAGCCCCCGTTCTCGCCGAGGACGCCGAGGACACCGGGACCGGACACGGCCCGGTGACGGAGGTGCTGCGCCACCACAAGGGGCGGGTCCTGCTGGCCGTCGCCGCCCTCGCCGTGTCCACCGCGATCACCTACCTGATCACCTACATGCCGGTCTTCGCCGTCAAGGAACTCGACCTGCCCGCCTCCACCGGGTTCGCCGCCACCATGGTCACCGGCGCCGTCCTCACCGTCGTGACTCCCCTGGTCGGCCACCTCTCCGACAAGACCGGCCGGATCCGCGTCATGGCCACCTCCGCCGTGCTGATCCTGCTGCTGATCCGTCCCGTGTTCGCCTTCCTGGTGGCACACCCCGGATTCGGCGTGATGCTCACCGTGATGTTCCTGATCGGCCTGCTGAAAGCCGGATACTTCGGGGCGCTGCCCGCGCTGCTGTCCGACCTGTTTCCCCGCTCCAGCCGCGCCACCGGGATGTCGATCAGCTACAACCTCGGTGTGATGCTCTTCGGCGGAACCACCCCCGTAGTGATCGTCTGGCTCGTCGATGTCACCGGCGACAAGCTCGCCGTCACCTGGTATTTGACCGCTCTCGCAGCCCTCAGCCTGGCCGCCGTGGCCATCGCCCGCCGCCGCCTCGGCATCCGGTGACCGAGGGACGTGTGACGAAACGGGGGTGGCGCGGGAGGCCGGGAGAGGCGTAAGTAGTAGATGTGGATATTCGGCAGGGTCCCCCGGAACTCGGCCGGCCAGGGCAGACGGGCAGACGTGCCCTGGTCGCGATCCCCCTGGCACTCATCGTCCTGATCGTGCTGGGCGACGTGTTCGGCCCCGCGAGCGTCCGGCTCAGCCCGCTGCTGATCGCCGCCCCCGCCATGACCGCGTCCTTCGCCGGACCGCTGCTCACCGGCAGTATCGGCCTGGTGGCGGTGGGCGCCCAGATCGGCATCAACGCCGGGCAGGACCGGCTCACCGCGCCCAACCGGATGGCCGAACTCTTCACCCTGATCCTCGTCTCCGCCCTCATCGTGCTCTTCCGCACCGTCCTCGACCGCCACGCCCGCGAGCTGAGCCGGGTCCGGGCGGTGGCCGACGTGGCGCAGAAGGTCCTGCTGCGCCCGCTGCCCGACCGCGTCGGACCGTTGCGCATCGCCTCCGTGTACCTGGCCGCGGAGCCGGGCGCGGAGATAGGCGGCGACCTGTACGCGGCGGCGCGCACCTCGTACGGCACCCGCCTGATCATCGGCGATGTGCGCGGCAGCGGGCTCACCGCCGTCGCGGACGCCTCCCTGGTGCTCGGCGCCTTCCGCGCCATCGCACACTGGCCCGTGCCGCTGCCCGAACTCGTCTCCCACCTGGACGCCGCCCTGTCCGCGGAGCGCACCGAACCCGCCGACCGGGCGCCCGGGGCGGGGGAGTCGTTCGTCACCGCCGCCGTCCTGGAGATCCCCGACGACCAGCCGGTGGTACGGATGGTCAACTGCGGACACCCGCCGCCGTTCCTGCTGCGCGACGCCACCGTCAAGGCCCTCGAAGGCCGCGCCCCCGCCCTCCCGCTTGGCCTCGGCCACCTGGCGGCCGGCCGCTACCGGGTCGAGGACTACCCGTTCGAACCGGGCGATCTGCTGCTCCTGTACACCGACGGTGTGATCGAGGCACGCGACGTCGACGGCACCTTCTACCCGCTCACCGAACGGCTCCAGACCTGGGACGGAGACGGCCCCCGGGGGTTCGTGGACCACCTGCGGCGCGACCTGCTCGCCCACATCGGAGGCCACCAGGGCGACGACGCGGCCCTGGTCGTCCTCGAACGCCGCCACCCGGAAAGCTGAGCATCGCGCGAACCACCGCTAAAGTAGTGATATGGGCAGCGGGAACGATGGCCCTGACGACTTCGGGCCAGACCCACTCGGCGACTTCCTCGCACGTTTCCTCGGAACCGGGCCCGGCGGGCAGCGGTCCGACCGCCATGTCGACTTCGGCCGGCTCATGAGCGAGACCGCACGCCACCTCGTCTCCTCCGCCGCGTCGTACGCCGCTGAACACGGCAGCACCGACCTCGACACCGAACACCTGCTGCGGGCGGCGCTCAGCGCCGAACCGACCCGCACCATGGTCTCCCGCGCCGGGGCCGACCCCGACCGGCTCGCCGCCGAGATCGACCGGCAGGCGGGGGACGGCCCGCCACGCGGCTCGGTCGCCGTCACTCCCGCCGTCAAGCGGGCGCTGCTCGACGCCCACGAGATCGCCCGGGCCCGCGGCTCCTCGTACATCGGCCCCGAACACGTACTGATCGCCCTCGCCGCCAACCGGGACTCCACCGCCGGGCAGATCCTCCACGCCGCCCACTTCGAACCCCGCAGCGGGCCCCCGGCGGGCCGTCCCGCCCCGGTCCCCGGCGCCGACCAGCGGCCGGTGGCGGACCGCCGTGGCACCCCGACCCTCGACCGGTACGGCCGCGATCTGACCGACCTGGCCCGGGAGGGCCGCGTCGACCCGGTGATCGGGCGCGACGAGGAGATCGAGCAGAGCATCGAGATCCTGGCCCGGCGCGGCAAGAACAACCCCGTCCTGATCGGCGAGGCGGGCGTCGGCAAGACCGCCGTCGTCGAGGGGCTGGCCCAGCGCATCGCCGACGCCGACGTGCCGGACATCCTCCTCGGCCGCCGCGTCATCCAGCTCGACTTCGCGGGCGTCGTGGCCGGGACCCGCTACCGAGGCGACTTCGAACAGCGCCTCACCGCCATCATCGACGAGATCCGCGCCCACTCCGACGAACTCATCGTCTTCATCGACGAACTGCACACCGTCGTCGGCGCGGGCGGCGGCTCCGAGGGCGGCACCATGGACGCCGGAAACCTGCTCAAGCCCGCCCTCGCCCGTGGTGAGCTGCATGTCATCGGCGCCAGCACACTCCAGGAGTACCGCCAGTACATCGAGAAGGACGCGGCCCTCGCCCGCCGCTTCCAGCCCATCATGGTCCCCGAACCCACCCCCGCGGCCGCCGTCTCCATCCTGCACGGGCTCCGCGACCGCCACGAGGCACACCACCAGGTCCGCTACACCGACGAGGCGCTGTTCGCGGCCGTCGAACTCGCCGACCGCTACCTCACCGACCGCTTCCTCCCGGACAAGGCCATCGACCTGATGGACCAGGCCGGGGCCCGGGTACGGCTGCGCTCCAGCGCCCGTGGCACCGATCTGCGCGCCCTGGAGCGCGAGGTCGAACAGCTGACCCGCGACAAGGACCAGGCCGTCGCCGCCGAGCAGTACGAGCGCGCCACCTCGCTGCGCGACCGCATCGCCGAACTCGGCGCCCGTATCACCGAGGGCTCCGGCGCCCAGTTCCACGGCTCCCGGGTCTCCGAGGTCACCGTCGAGGACATCGCCGACATCGTCTCCCGGCAGACCGGCATCCCCGTCAGCAGCCTCACCCAGGAGGAGCGCGAGCGGCTGCTCGGTCTCGAAGAACACCTCCACAAGCGGGTCATCGGCCAGGAGGAGGCCGTCGCCGCCGTCTCCGACGCCGTACTGCGCTCCCGGGCCGGACTGTCCGACCCCCACCGCCCCAGCGGCAGCTTCCTCTTCCTCGGCCCCACCGGCGTCGGCAAGACCGAACTCGCCCGCGCCCTGGCCGAAGCGCTCTTCGGCAGCGAGGACCGGATGGTCCGGCTCGACATGAGCGAATACCAGGAGAAGCACACCGTCAGCCGCCTCGTCGGCGCGCCACCCGGATACGTCGGCCACGAGGAGGCCGGACAGCTGACCGAGGCGGTGCGCAGACAGCCGTACGCGCTGCTGCTCATGGACGAGGTGGAAAAGGCCCACGCGGACGTGTTCAACATCCTGCTCCAGGTGCTCGACGACGGCAGGCTGACCGACGCCCAGGGCCGCACCATCGACTTCAAGAACACCGTCATCGTCATGACCAGCAACCTCGGCTCCGAGGCCATCACCGGGCGCGGCGCCGTCCTCGGCTTCGGCGGTGGCGACGCCGAGACCGACGAGGCCGCCCGCCGCGAGCGGGTGCTGCGCCCGCTGCGGGAACACTTCCGGCCCGAGTTCTTGAACCGCATCGACGAGATCGTGATCTTCCGCAGGCTCGCCGACGAACAGCTGCGCCAGATCACCGATGTGCTGCTGGAGGAGACCCGCCGCCGGATGCGCGCCCAGGACATCCCCCTCGACTTCACCCCCGCCGCGGTCGACTGGCTGGCCCGCCACGGGCATCAGCCGGAGTACGGCGCCCGCCCGTTGCGCCGTACGATCCAGCGTGAGGTCGACAACCCGCTCTCCCGGATGCTGCTCGGCGGCGAACTGCGGCCGCACAGCCCGGTCGAAGTCGACGTGGAGAACGACGCGTTGGCGTTCCACATCGAGCAGGAGCCCGCGGCCACGTGACCGTCAGGTGGTCCTGAGGGTCAGCGCCCCATGGTCAGGCCGTCCTTCCGCGCGCCCCGGCTGAGGACCGCTTCCCGGATGGTGGACAGGGCGTGGGTGTAGTGGCTGTTTCCGGGGCTCTTCTCCAGCGCCCGGGGGAGATTGACCACGGAGATCGGATCATTGTCCACGGCGTGCGGAACGAACTCCGCCTTCGCCACCTCCCACGGCTTGCCCTCGGCTGTGGGCGGGGTGAACGTGAAGCGGGCCGCCGAGCCCATCTGCCCGCGCTCGTCCGGCATGATGCCCGCGACCTGGTCACCCATGCCGTAGACCACCCAGGTGCCGTTGACCTTCTCGTACGCCTGGGGCACATGGGCGTGGGTGCCGATGATGAGGTCGATGTCGCGGCGGCCGTGGCTCCGGGACGCGGTGAGCTTCTTGGCCAGGGACAGCTGGAGCTTGTCCGGCGCCTGCTGCCACTCGGTGCCCCAGTGCGTGGACACCACGACCACATCTGCCCCGGCACGGCGGGCGGCCCGGGCGTCCTTGATGATGCGCTCGGCGTCGATGAGGTTGACGAGCCAGGGCTTCCCCTCGGGGACCGGGATGCCATTGGTGCCGTACGCGTAGGCGAGCTGGGCCACCTTGGCGCCACCGGCGTCCATGAGGGCCGGGGTGGCGCTCTCCCGGGCGGACCGGCCCGATCCGGTGTGCTGGACACCGGCCTTGTCCAGGGCGTCGAGGGTGCGGGTCACGCCGTCCGTCCCGGCGTCCAGCGTGTGGTTGGAGGCCGTGGAGCAGGAGTCGTAACCGAGCTTCCTGATCGCGTCGGCGATCTGGGGCGGGGTCTTGAACGTCGGGTACCCGGTGAACGGTCCGCCGGACGCGCCGTACACGGTCTCCATGTGGCAGATCGCCAGATCGGCCCGGGCGACCACGGGCGCCGCACCGACCAGCATGCGATGGAAGTCGTAGCCCTCACCGCCCGAGTCCGCGCGGGCCTGGCGGATGACGGAGGCGTGGGCGAGGAGATCACCGGTGGCCACCAGGGTGAACTTCTTCTGCGGCTCGGCGCGGGCCGCACCCGCTGTCTCGGAGGGCTTCTGCTCGGCGTGGCCGGTGGTGGCGGGGCCGTCACCACTGCCGCATGCGGTTGCGGCGGCGGTGGCGAGCAGGATGGCCGCGAATATCGCCGTTCGGTGACGTCGGGGAGGGAACACGTTGCACTCCGCACTCACGAGGGGCAAATGGGTGGATTGTCGTATTTATATGCACGACAAAAGATCACCCAGCGGAGCGGTGCCGAGCTTCACCGGAACGGCAGACCGGAAGTACCCGATGAGCCCTCTCGAACCCTTGCGGTACGGACATGAGATCGACGTGACATCGCGGGGCGGGCGCACTCGTCCCGGAGGCGTCCGCGGTGGGACGATGGGTCCCCGTGCGGCGGAGCGCGTCCCGTGCGCGCCGCGGCGGAATCCTGGGGAGGGACGCTCCATGCAGGTCGGCGAGCCCAGTATCACCGCCCGCGCCGCCGCCGCGTTCCGCGCGGCACACCAGCGGCTGGAGGGCGGCAGAGTGTTCAGAGATCCGCTGGCCCTGCGCATCCTCGGCCCGGACGCCGACCATCCGGTCCTCGCGGCGGCGTTCGACCCCGGGCGGGAGGCGATCCGGCTGGGCGTGGCCGCCCGGGCGCGCTTCGCCGAGGACGCGGTGGCGGCCGCGGTCGGACGCGGCGTACGACAGGTGGTGATGCTGGGAGCCGGGCTGGACACCTACGGCTGCCGCGCACCCCAACGGGCCGCAGGATTACGGGTGTTCGAGGTGGACCACCCCGCCACCCAGGAGTGGAAGCGCGACCGGCTGGCCGCCGCCGGGATCGCCGTACCGCCCTCGCTGACCTTCGCCCCGGTCGACTTCGAACGCCAGGGCCTGGCCGACGGCCTGGCGGCGGCGGGGTTCGACCCGGGCCGCCCGGCGTTCGTCAGCTGGCTCGGTGTCGTCCCGTATCTGACCCGGGCGGCGGTGCTCGACACCCTCGGCTTCGTCGCTTCCCTGCCCGGCGGCTCCGGAGTGGTGTTCGACTACGGGGAGCCGCCGAGCGCGCTGCCACCGGAGCAGCGCGCCATCCACGAGGCCCGCGCCGCCTGGGCCGCCGAGGCGGGCGAGCCCTTTCTCAGCCACTTCACGCCCGGTGAGATCGCCACCCTGGCGGGCGGCCTGGGGCTGACCGTCGCGGAGGACATCCGCTACGGCGAGCTGGCCGCCCGGTACGGGGGTGGCGCGGGGGATCCGTCAGCGGGGGTGGGCGCGCATCTCATCCACGCAGTGCGGCCATCGGCACGGTGACCCGGCTGGCGGCCAGATCGACGGTCACCTTCGCCCCGGTGGGGTCCTCGAAGTAGAGGAAGTCGGCGTCGGTGCCCGCGAGGACGAGGCCGAGCCGGTGGCCGGGCTTGACCTGGTAGTCGCCTGGCAGCGTCTGCCAGGTGACGCGGTAGGACGTACCCGGGGTCAGCGGTTCTGGTGTGGTCAGCGAGTGGCGGTTCTGCGCGTCCATCCAGCCACGGGCGATCACCTCGGAGGGGGCGCGCACCGTCACATTGGCCGTCTTCTTGTAGCACGCGTCGTCCGCGTCGGTGCTCTCGCCGTGGCAGGACTCCTCGGTGAGCCCGCGCAGTCCGTCGTGGATACCGTTCAGGGGATCGTTGCGCGCCCAGTCGATGCGTTCGTCCTCGCCGTAGTCGACCAGCAGCGCGGTGAGGTTCGACGTCGGCTTGTCGAGCGTGACCTTCAGATCCACGGTGGGGGTGCCCGAGATCCGTACGCCGGGGCGCAGCGGCTCGGTGAGGAACGCGAGCCGGCCGGGCCGGGCGGTGGCCGGGTCGGCGGTGAGGTCCGCCTCGCTCAGCTTGAGATCGGTGAAGGTGCCGGTGCCGGCGGCGGGACGGAGCGTCAGCGAGCCGTCGGCCACCGGGTGCAGGGACGCCGCGGAGGTGCGGGCGGGCCAGTCGGCCTGGGTGGTCCAGGTGTCCGGACCGGTCTGCAGGTCGACCCGGGGCTCGGTCATGATGCCGTTGCGGATGCCGTGCAGCCAGTGGTCGAACCAGCGGTGCACGGTGTCGACCCAGCGGGCGCGCCGCCCGGGCCAGTCGAACGGGTCGGTGTGGCCGTAGCGTCCGAGCCACAGCTTGCGCGGTACGTCGCGCTCGGCCAGCGGGGCCCACCAGTCGGCGAACTGGTCGATCCGCACGTTGGGGTCGCTGAGGTCGTGGACGGCGAAGACGCTCGCCCGCACCTTGTTCACCTGGGGAGCCGGTGGCGCGAGGTAGTCGCGCTCCTTCCAGTGGGCGTTGTAGTTGCCGGTGGCGTCGTCCTCGCCCGCGCCCAGGCCGTCGCGCACCGCCTGGCATGTGGCGGGCGGGTCGGAGTCCAGCGAACCGGCCAGCCAGGGGCCGAACCCGTTCCAGTGCTTGGCGCCGTTCGTCCGGGCGAACTCGTACCAGGAGCTGATGCCGGAGATCGGGACGATCGTCTCCAGCCCCTTCACCCCGGTGCCCGCCACGGCGTTCGCCATCGTCCCCTCATAGGAGTGGCCGATCATTCCGGTCTTGCCGCTCGCCCACGTGGCCTTCGCCTCGCTGCCATCGGCCCGGTAGGCGGTGGCCCGGCCGTTCAGCCAGTCGATCGCCGAGGTGGCGGCGGCGACATCGGCCTTGCCGCCGATGGTCGGGCAGCCGTCGGATCTCCCGGTGCCGGTCACGTCGACGTCGACGACGGCGTAGCCGCGGGGCACGAAGTAGTTGTCGTAGAAGAGGGGAAACTTGATCGGGGTCGGGTCGCCAGCGTCGTCGTAGGCCTTCTTCTCCGCCTCGAAGCCCCGGCCGACGGTGTCGTTGTACGGGCTGGCCAGCATGATGGCCGGGACCTTGAGACCCTGCTCCGTCTCCCGGGGCCGGATGATGTCCACGGCCACACGGTCCTTGGCGCCGTCGCCGTCGCTGTCGACGGGGGTCTGGACCATGACGTGTTCCCGGACGGCGTCCTGGTAGGAGAACACCGGCTGGGTACGGCCATCGGACACGGTGACCGAGGGCGTGGCGGAGGGGCGGGCCGCGGCGGGCCCGGTGGCGATGGCGGCGAGGGATGCCGATATGGCTACCGCGGCGACCGCGGCCCCTCGCCATCGTGGTATGAGCACGCGGTCCTCCTGATCGCATGGGGCCTGTTCCGACGAAGGGGGGTGCCGGACCGATGGACAAGCGGTCCGGCAC
>NZ_JBHWJI010000020.1:122625-167559 GCF_042731515.1 Streptomyces sp. NPDC059850 | reverse complement strand
CGCCGTGCTGCCCATGTTCGAGGAGGTCAAGCCGATCCTGGACGAGCCGCCCGAGGTACGCGGCGGCAGCACCCAGCCCGGTCCGCTCTCGGGCGCGCTCCAGGCCAGAAACCTCACCTTCCGGTACGGCGCAGACGGTCCGCTCGTCCTCGACGATGTGTCGCTGGAGGTCCGGCCGGGCGAGTTCGTGGCCGTCGTCGGCCCCAGCGGCTGCGGCAAGTCCACCCTGCTGCGGCTCCTCATCGGCTTCGAACGGCCGGTGTCCGGCAGTGTCCTCTACGACGGCCAGGACCTCGCCGCGCTCGACCAGGCCGCCGTACGCCGCCAGTGCGGGGTGGTGCTCCAGAACGCCCAGCCGCTGGGCGGCACCGTGCTCGACTGCATCCGTGGCGCCGAGCCGTTCACCCCCGAGGAGGCCATGGCGGCCGCCGAACTCGCGGGTCTGGCCGAGGACATCCGCCAGCTGCCCATGGGACTGCACACGATGATCTCCGGCAGCGGCGCCATCTCCGGCGGCCAGCGCCAGCGTCTGATGATCGCCCAGGCGCTCATCAGACGGCCGCGCGTCCTCTTCTTCGACGAGGCCACCAGCGCCCTCGACAACGAGACCCAGCGCATCGTCATCGACAGCACTCGCCGCCTCAACGCCAGCCGCCTGGTGATCGCCCACCGGCTGTCGACCGTCATGGATGCCGACCGGGTGCTCGTCATGGAGGAGGGCCGGGTCGTCGAACAGGGCGCCCCGGCCGAGCTGATGGCCCAACCGGGCGGCGCACTGCACGAGTTGGTGCGGCGACAGTTGGCCTAGTGGCGGCGGTCAGCCCTTGCCGCGCCGGAACACCGCGTCACCGGCCGCGCCCACGATGAGCCCGAGGACGACCATCACGATGTACGCGTAGATCTCATAGCCACCGGGGGCGAGGAACCGCACGAACCCCAGAACGCGGATCTTGAAGCCCAGCCATTCGTACAGCAGGCCACTGCCACCGCCGACGACGAGGACGAAGCAGAGCACGTCGGTCACGGCCGCGAGGGGCGGATTCGGGGGTGTGTTCGGGGGAGTCGAGGTCATGGCCCGACCGTAGGAGGGCGCCCGGTGGCGGGGGATCGGGCCGAGGTCGGCCGGGCGGTGACCGAAGTCGGCCGTGAGTCGCCCCGCGTCGTACTTAAGTATGCGGTCGCCGCGCGGAGTGCCGTCCGCCCGCCTGGCCCGCGTACATTGCCGGGATATGCGCCGTATCCACCGCACCCGCCGGGACTGGACCGCCGACCTGGGGCTGGTCCTCTTCGCCGCCTGCTTCGCCGTCGTCAGCTCGCCGTCCGTGCCGGTCCCGGAGGACATGAGCCCCGCGCTGCGGGCCGCCGAACAGGTGGCCGGTGGGCTGGGATGCGCGTCCGTGCTGCTGCGGCGGAGGTGGCCCGTGTGGCTGGCGGTGGCGCTGCTGCTGGCGGGCAGCCATCTGTCGCACTACATGACCGGCCCCGCGATGGTGGCCGTCTACACGGTGGCCGCCACCCGGCCCTGGCGGGCCACGGCCTGGGTGGCGGCGCTGGCCTTCGCACCCCTCCCCGTCTTTCTGGCGCAGCTGCCGGAGCTGCCCGAGGACCGGGCGGGCTCCGCCGTGACGTACTTCGCGCTCATCGCCGGGACCATCGGCTGGGGGCTGTTCCGGCGGTCCCGGCGGCAGCTGATCGCCTCACTGCGGGAACGCGCCGAACTGGCCGAGGCCGACGCCGAGTTGCGCGCCGAACAGGCCCGGCGGGAGGCGCGGGAGGAGATCGCCCGCGAGATGCACGACGCACTCGGCCACCGGCTGACCCTGCTGAGCGTGCACGCCGGGGCGCTGGAATTCCATACGAGCGCGCCCCGCACCGAGATCGCCCGGGCGGCAGGGGTGATCCGGGAGAGCGCCCATCTGGCCCTGAGCGATCTGCGCGAGGTCATCGGGGTGCTGCGCGCCGGTCCCGAGGGCGAGCGGCCCCAGCCCGAACTGGCCGACCTGGACCGGCTGGTGGCCGAGGCCCGCGCGGCGGGCGGCCGGATCGAGCTGACCGGGCCGCCGGACGGCCCCGCGCCGCCCCCGGTGGTGGGCCGCACCGCGTACCGCATCGTGCAGGAATGCCTGACCAACGCGCGCAAGCACGCGCCCGGCGCGCCCGTCATCATACGGGTGGCCAGGACCCCGGCGGACCGGCTGACCGTCGAGGTCCACAACTCCCCGCCGCCCGGAGCCGCCCCCGACCCACACGGTGGCGCGGGCGGCGGACAGGGCCTGGTCGGGCTCGCGGAACGGGCCCGGCTGGCGGGCGGCGAACTGACCGCCGGACCCGACGATGGCGGCTTCCGGGTCCGCGCCTGGCTACCCTGGCCCCTGGCGGACACCAAGGCCGCCACCGGCCACGGGTGACACAGGAGAAGGGGGCGTGCTGGTGATCCGCGTCCTGCTCGTCGACGACGACGCGATCGTACGGGCCGGGCTGCGCCTGATGCTGGGCGGTGCACCGGACATCGAGATCGTGGCGGAGGCGGCCGACGGGGCAGAGGTGCCCGCGCTGGTCGCCCGCCACGGGCCCGACCTGGTGCTGATGGACATCCGGATGCCCGGCGTCGACGGGCTGAGCGCCACCCGGACCCTGCGGGACCGGCCCGGCGCCCCGGAGGTCCTGGTGCTGACCACCTTCCACACCGACGCCCACGTGCTGCGGGCGCTGCGCGCCGGAGCGGCCGGATTCCTGCTCAAGGACACCCCGCCGCAGGACATCGTCACGGCCATCCGGGCCGTGGCCGCCGGGGACCCGGTGCTGTCGCCCGCCGTCACCCGCCGCCTCATCGAGCAGGTGACGGGGGACGGCGCACAGGAGGACCGGGCAGCCGCCGCCCGGGCCCGGCTGGCGCTCCTGGGCGAGCGGGAGCGGGACGTGGCCCGGGCGGTCGGACGCGGCCGCTCCAACGCGGAGATCGCGCGCGAACTCCATCTCGCGCTGCCGACGGTGAAGGCCCATGTGTCGAAGATCCTGACCCGGCTCGACCTCAACAACCGCGTCCAGATCGCGCTGCTCGTCCACGACGCCGAGGACTGA
This sequence comes from Streptomyces sp. NPDC059850, assembly GCF_042731515.1. Classification (NCBI taxonomy): domain Bacteria; kingdom Bacillati; phylum Actinomycetota; class Actinomycetes; order Kitasatosporales; family Streptomycetaceae; genus Streptomyces; species Streptomyces sp. NPDC059850. The sequence continues at coordinate 164,478 of NZ_JBHWJI010000020.1, read as the reverse complement.
CCTCCACCGGAGCAGCGCGCTACGGCTTGCGGGCCACCGCCCCGTACATGGCGATGTCCTCGTCCTTGGCGACCTCGGTGCCCCGGCCGTCCGGATGCCACTTGTGCACCTGGATGACACCGGGCTCGACCAGGTCGAGCCCGTCGAAGAACTGGGCGGCCTCGGCCTCGGTGCGCAGCCGCATGGGCATGTCCCGCGCCGCGTACTCGCGGGCCACGCGGCCCACTTCCTCCGGTGCGAAGTCGGCGGTGCCGACCGACATCGCCAGATAGCTGCCCGAAGGCAGCGGCTCCAGGAGGCGGTTGACGATCCCGTAGGCGTCGTCCTCGTCGAGGACGAAGTGGACGATCGCTATCACCGTCAGGGCGACCGGCTTGCCGAGGTCGAGAGTGTCGCGCAGCTCCGGCGCGGCCAGGATCGCGGCGGGGTCGCGCATGTCCGCCTCGACATAGGTGGTCTTCCCCTCGGGCGTGCTGGAGAGCAGGCCCTGCGACAGGGTGAGGACGATGGGGTCGTTGTCCACGTACACGACCCGCGAGTCCGGGGCCACCGCCTGGGCGATCTCGTGCAGATTGGGGGAGGTGGGAATGCCGGTTCCGATGTCGAGGAACTGCCGGATGCCCGCCTCCTCCGCCAGATAGCGCACGGCCCGGTTCATGAAGTCGCGGTTGGCCCGCATGTGGACCGGCAGGGCGGGCCACTCGCGAGCCATGGCGTCGCCCGCCTCCTTGTCGGCGGGGTAAAAGTCCTTGCCACCGATGATGTAGTCGTAGATCCGCGCCGAGTGTGCGCTCTCGGTGTCAATCCGTTCCGCCGGCCATCCGTTGTCGCGCAACGCACGCCCCTCCCAATCAGCTCGTCGGTCAACTGTCACGGTCGACCATCGCGGTCAACTATCGCGGTCAACTATCCGGGCCCACGTCACAGCTCCTCGCGGATCTCGCCGAGCAGGGCCTCGGTCTTCTGGGCGGGCGCCGACTGGGCGCTCACCCGGTCCAGCGCCTCGCGGTACACCACCACGTCGTCGGTCTTGTCCAGATAGACCGCTCCGATCAGCCCGCCCAGGTAGACGATGTCAGGCAACTCGGCGGCCCGGAACCGGAAGACATGGAACGCCCCGGCCGTCATCGCCGGATGCGGACCCGCGCTGAACGGCATGATCTGCAGGGTCACATGCGGCAGCGCGTTCAGGGCGATCAGATGGTCGATCTGGGCGCGCATCACGGCGGCGCCCCCGACCGGCCACCGCAGCACGGTCTCGTCCATCACGACCCACAGCCGGGGCGGGGACTCGCGGGACAGCAGCTCCTGGCGCCGCATGCGCAGGGCGATCCGGCGCTCGGTGGCCTCGGCGGGGACATGCGGATTGCCCGCGCTCAGCAGGGCGCGGGCGTAGTCCTCGGTCTGCAGCAGGCCATGGACGAACTGCGGCTCGTACGCGCGGATCTGGAGCGCCGCCTGTTCCAGGCTCAGATACGCGGCGAACCAGTCCGGCATCACATCGCGGTAGACGTGCCACCAGCCGCGCTTGTTGGCCTCGCGGACCGACTTCAGAAAGGTGTCGATCTCGTGCTGGTCCGTGACGCCGTACGTCTGGAGCAGCTTCTCGACGTCCGCGAGCCGCAGCCGGGCCACCTTCGCGGCTTCCATCCTGCGGATGGTCGAGTGGCTGACGCCGATCGCCGCGCCCGCCTCGTCGAAGGTGAGCCCGGTCCGGGTCCGCAGCTCCTCCAGCTGCCTGCCGAGGATCATGCGGAGGACCGAGGGAGCGCCACCCCATGCGGATTCCGCCGCCACTCCCTGCCTCCTCACGCCGCGTTCCACGGTCGCAGTCTGTCACGATCATCCGTCGCCGCCGCATCTGCATCCAACGACTTGCAAATTTCAAGTTACCTCTTGCAACCCGTTCGTAGCAGATGACACAGTGGACATGCCGTCACCGACTGTGTGACTCCGTGGGAGTTGGCCCGCGGTACCGGGGGAAACGTCGGACGGGTTGGACCGATTCGCGGCCCGACGGCGGCGGAACGTTCGCGTGTGTACGTCGGTAGGCACCGGGCAGTGCAGGACCGGCGCTGCCCACAGTGCGCAGGCAGACGAAAGGCGACCGATCGTGGTTCCCCCCACCCTCCCCCTGCCTTCGGCTCACATGCCGCGGAAGAAGTCCCCGCATCTCGCGAGCGGCCCGCCGGGGCTCCCGCGCGGTGCGCGCCGTGGCCGACTGGCCCTCCCCGCGGGGCTGTCCGCCGGGCTGGGCTATGACGCGGTCGGGATGTCCGCGGACCACGGGAAGCGGGTCATGGACCGGCTGCCCCGCATCGGATGTATCTTCGCCTGCGATGACCAGTGGTGGTGGATCGTGCCCGCCGGATCGCATATCGGCCTGGTGTGGCCCGCCGTCACCAGCTACTCGATCGGGGCGTACGTGGGTTCGGCCAGCGGGCCGCGCGGCGCACGGGCGCCCCGTAACCTCCGCCTCGTCCACCATCCCGAGGACGACTCTCCGTACACGCCGCCGATCCCGCTCTACTTCATGGCCTGCCACATCGCCGGTGTCATGCCGTGCTGGTCGGTCACCGACTAGCGCCCCGGCCGCCGGTGCGGTAGTCCGCCACCGCGTCCTGGGCGAGCTTCTGGGAGATCTGCAGGGCCTCGCGCACCGACTGCTTTCCGGCGATGGCCGCGCTGATCTGTGCGGAGACCTTGGTGCCGAGGTCGGCGAACTGCGGGATGCCGACGAACGAGATGCCCTGGTAGGGGCGCGGGTCCACGCCCGGGTTCTTGGGGTCGGCGGAGTTCTTCACCGCCGCGTACTCCTGCCGGTACCAGGTGGCCGCCGCGCGCTGGTAGTTGGGGTTGGTGTAGAGCGACTGGCGGCTGCCCGCCGGGGCCTCGTTCCAGCCGAGCGTGTCGCCGATCTGCTCCTGGTACTGCTTGGAGGAGGCCCAGGAGATGAACTTCCAGGCGGCGTCCTTCTTCTTGGAGGCGTTCTCGATGCCCCACGCCCAGGTCCACAGCCAGCCCGCCCTGCGGGTGTCCTTGTGCGGGGCGGGGACGTAGCCGACCTTGCCCTTGACCGTGGAGCCGTCGGACTCGATCGAGGTCGCGAGCGAGCTGGCGTCGTACATCATGGCGCATTTGCCCTGGCTGAAGTCGGCGAGGATTTCGAGGACTCCGCTGCGGGCGGCGCCGGGCTCGCCGTATTTGCGCACCAGGTCGACATAGAACTGAATCGCCTTGGTGAACTCCGGCGAGGTGAGCTTGGCGTTCCACTGCATGTCGTACCAGGCGCCGCCGAAGGTGTTCACCACGGTGTTGATGGGGGCGAGGTTCTGGCCCCAGCCGGGCAGGCCGCGCAGGCAGATGCCGCTCGCGCCGTCGGTGCCGTCGATCTTCGCCGCCAGCGAGGCGACCTGCTTCCAGGTCGGATCGCGCGGCATGGTCAGCCCGGTCTTGCGGAAGAGGTCCTTTCGGTACATCAGGAAGGACCCCTCGCCGTAGAAGGGCTCGGCGTAGATCTTCCCGTCGGCGCCGGTCAGCGCCATGATCAGGCTGGGGAAGATGTCCTTCTGGTCGAAGGCCTTGTCCGCCTTCGCGTAGGAGTCCAGCGGGGCGAGCCAGTGGTTCCTGGAGTAGATCGGCACCTCGTACGCGCTCACGCTCGCCACGTCGTACCGGCCGCTCTGCCGCGCGAACTCCCTGTTCATCAGCTCCCGCGCCTCGTTCTCGGGAAGCAGGGTGTAGTCGACGGTGATGCCGGTCCGCGAGGAGAAGTACTTCTTCGTGTACTGCTTCAGGGTCTCCATCTGCGGATTTTTGACGGCGAGCACACGAATGCTCTCCTTCCCCTCCCGGGAAGACCGCACGCCGGTGCCCTGGCAGCCGGAGACCACCAGGGCCGCGGCGAGCGCGGCCGCCGTGGCCGCGCGGGTGAGAAGAAGACGTTTCATCGCACTCCGATGGTCACGGTGAGCGCATCGGATCCTTCCAGCACATCCGGCGAGATGTCTGGCTTGCCCGGAAATGGGAAGCCCTTTGTGCAGCATAGCGTCACGCCCGGACCGTGACGACCGTCAGGTGGGGGCGCGCGCCTGAGCGGAACGCCGGGCGAGCGAGTCCGCGACCACGGCCGCCAGCAGCACCCCGCCGGTGACCATGAACTGGACGGCGTCCTGGATGCCCAGCAGCGCCATGCCCGAGGCGATCGACTGGATGACCAGCGCGCCCAGCAGCGCCGACCACGCCGAGCCGCGCCCGCCGAACATGCTGGTACCGCCGATCACCGCCGCGGCCACCGCGTTGATCAGCAGCATCCCGGAGCCCGCCGCACGGGCCGTCGTCGGGCTCGCCGAGGTCAGCCCCGAGGCCACGAACAGCCCGCCGACCGCCGCCAGCGTCCCCGACACCATGAACATCGCGATCCGCACCCGCACCACGTCCACCCCGGCGCGGCGGGCCGCCTCGACCCCGCCGCCCACCGCGAACACCTTCCGCCCCGAGCGGGTGCGGCGCAGCAGCAGATCCGAGCCGACGACGACGGCCAGGAAGATCAGCAGCCCGAGCGGCACGCCCTGGAACCGGGTGAGCGTATGGGCGGTGGCGAACGCGATGACCGCCAGGGCGGCCGTGCGCACCCCGATCTCGGCCGCCGGACGATACGGCATCCCGGCGTCCCGGCGCCGCCGCCGGGTCCGCCGCGCGGCCAGGAAGTACCCGGCCGTGCCGAGCGCGGCCAGCCCGTACGCGATGACGCCACCGCTGAAGTAGAGGCTGGTCAGGGCCGCCACCAGCCCGCTCTCATCGATGTTGATCGTGCCGCTCGCGCCCAGCAGGTAGAGGGTCAGTCCGTTCCAGGCGAGCAGCCCGGCGAGGGTCACCACGAACGCGGGCACCCCGACCCGGGCGAAGAAGAACCCGTGCAGCGCGCCCACGGCCGTCCCCGCGGCCACCGCCACCACGATCGCGAGCCATTCCGGCATGCCGAGGTACACGTTCAGCACGGCGAACGCGGCGCCCGCCAGCCCGCTGACCGAGCCCACCGACAGGTCGATCTCGCCGATCAGCAGCACGAACACGATGCCCACCGCGACCAGGCCGGTGGCGGCGATGTCCACACTGAGGTCGGACAGATTGCGCGGCGAGAGGAAGTTGGCGTTCAGCCCCTGGAAGACCAGCCAGATCACGGCCAGGCCGAAGATGACCAGGAGCGGACCCCGCTCGCCCACCCGCAGCCCGCGCCGGGCCGCCTCGCCGCCGCGCAGCCGGTGGCGGACCGCGTCCGCGTACCCCCGGAAGTTCTCTCCTACGGCCATGCCCCCTCCTCACCCGTCGTGCGGTGGGCCACGGCGTTGTCGGCGGCGCCGGTGATGGAGGAGATGATGCGTTCCTGGGTGGTGGTGGGCACCTCGAAGAGCCCGTTGTTACGGCCCAGGCGCAGCACCGCGACCCGGTCCGCGACGGCCTTGATGTCGCCCATGTTGTGGCTGATGAGGAGCACGCCCAGACCACGGTCGCGCAGCTCCTCGATGAGGTCCAGCAGCTGACTGGTCTGCTCGACGCCCAGGGCGGCGGTGGGCTCGTCCAGCAGGAGGACCCTGGGCTCGCTCAGCAGCGAACGGGAGATCGCGACGGCCTGCCGCTGGCCGCCGGACAGGATGGCGACCGGCGCCCGCACATCGGGGATGCGGATGGACAGCGTGTGCATCAGGTCGCGGGCCCGCCGCTCCATCTCCACCTCGTCCAGGATCCCGGCGCGGGAGACCTCACGGCCGAGGAAGAGATTGCCGACGACGTCGAGGCTCTCGCACATCGCGAGGTCCTGGTAGACGGCGGCGATGCCCAGGGCCTGCGCGTCGTGCGGCCGTTTGATCTGGACGCAGCGGCCCTCCCACTCGATGACGCCCTGGTCTGCGGGGCCGACCCCGGCGATCACCTTGACCAGGGTGGACTTGCCCGCGCCGTTGTCGCCCACCAGCGCGACGACCTCACCGGCCCGGATCTGCAGGTCGACGTCCATCAGCGCCTGGACGCCGCCGAAGCGCTTGGATACGCCGCGCAGCGTCAGCAGGGGAGGGGCGGCCACCGAAATCACCTCCGTCAGCGGGTGAGGCCGGCCTTGTCACAGGAGGCCCGCAGCTTGGGCGTGCAGATCTCCCCGATCGTGTAGACACCGTCCTTGACCAGGGTCTTCTTGATGTTGGCGGCCGTCACGGCGACCGGGGTGAGCAGGGAGGCCGGGATGTTCCGGGTGGTGGGGCTGTCGACCGTCGTCCGGGCGATGCCGCGCAGGCTCTGGCCCCGCCCCAGGGCGACGGCCATGGCGGCGACGGCGTTCGCCTCGGCCTTGAAAGGCTTGTAGACGGTCATGTACTGGTCGCCGCTGACGATGCGCTGCACGGCGTCCAGGTCGGCGTCCTGCCCGGTGACCGGCGGCACCGGCCTGATCCGCGCGGACTTGAGGGCCGAGATGGCACCGGCGGCGATGCTGTCGTTGGCCGCCAGGACACCGCCGATCCGGCGCGGGCCCAGCGCGGTGATGGCCGCCTCCATGTCGTCGTACGCGTTGTCCGGGCGGTACTCGACGACGTCGTACGACTTGCCGATCCGTACCTTGTCCCGGAGGACGGACATGGCGCCCTGCTTGAACCAGACCGCGTTGGGGCTGCTCGGATCGCCGTTCATCATGACGATCTGGCGGCCGTCCCCCTTGGCCCGCAGGGCGTTCAGGAGCGCACTGGCCTGGAGCTTGCCGACCTGTCCGCCGTTGAACGAGGCATAGCCCGAGATCGGGCCCTCGGCGAGCCGGTCGTAGGCGATGACCGGGATGCCCGCCTTGTGTGCCGCCTGCACCGAGGAGCGCAGCGCCTTGGCGTCGACGGCGTCGAGGATCAGCGCCCCCACCCCGCGGGTGATCATGGAGTTCATCTGCCGCTGCTGGCTCGCCACGTCGTCCCCGGCGTTGGCGTGGTCCAGGGTGCAGCCGGGGCACAGCTCCTTCACCCGCTTCTCGATCAGCGGCCGGTCGGCCTTCTCGTACCGGGTGATCTGCTGGCTCGGCAGCAGCAGACCGATCCTGAAGGCGTTCCCGTCCTGCGCCCCGCCGTTCTCCCCGCAGCTCGCGAGGGAGACGGCCAGCAGCCCCGCGGCCACGGCGGCGACCGCGCTCCGGGTACGGGACATCCTCATGTCACCCACCCCCTTGCCGGACGCGGGGCCCGGGTTCTGTGTCGCCGGGTTCTGTGTCGCCGGGCCCGGCGACACCGGGGGCCCGCGGCGGTACGACGATCTCGCTCCACACCTGCTTGCCCCCACCCGCCGGTACGGAGCCCCAGGACGCCGACATCGCCTCGACCAGCAGCAGCCCCCGGCCACCGGTCGCCTCCCAGTCCGTGACCACCGGCTTGGCGGGCGCCCGGGGGGACGAGTCGGTCACCGTGACGCGTATCCGGTCCGCGGCGTAGGTGAGGTCGAGACGGACCGTGCCGTGGGTGTGCATCAGCGCGTTGGTGACCAGTTCGGAGACGACCAGCAGCGTCGTATCGGCCTGATCCACCAGGCCCCACGAGCGCAGCGTGCGCGCGGTGAAGCGGCGGGCGTGCATCACGGCGTCGGGCAGCCGCCACACCAGCCAGCCCGCCCGGATGGGCCGCACCCGCATGCCGTCGTACCGCAGGAGCAGCAGCGCCACGTCGTCGTGACGCTGGTCGGCCACCGCGAGCAGCGCGTCCGCCATCCGGCCGAGATCAGTGGGGGCGGTGGTCAGCGCGGCCCGCATCCGGCGCATGCCCTCGTCCAGATGGAGCGTCGAGGACTCCACCAGACCGTCCGTGAGCAGCGCGAGGACCGTGCCCGGGGCCAGCGGCTCCGCCGTCATGGGGAACTCCGCGTCCGCCACCACCCCCAGCGGCAGTCCACCCTCGACCGCCACCTCCTCGGTGGTGCCGTCCGGGCGGCGCACCAGCGGCGCCACATGCCCGGCCCGGACGAACCAGGCGTTGCCCTCCTCCATGTCCAGCTCCACGTAGGCGCAGGTGGCGAACAGATCCGCCTCCATGCCCACCAGCAGCCGGTTGGCGTGGGACACCACCACATCCGGCGGATGCCCCTCCACGGCGTACGCGCGGACCGCCGTCCGCATCTGGCCCATGATCGTCGCGGCGGCGGCGCTGTGCCCCTGCACATCGCCGATGACCAGCGCCACCCGGCTCTCGGAGAGCGCGATAACGTCGTACCAGTCGCCACCCACCTGGAGTCCCCGCATCGCGGGCAGATAGCGGGCGACGGCCACCCCGCCGGGCAGCGGCGGCAGACTGCGCGGCAGCAGGGAGCGCTGGAGCATCGTGGCCAGCTCCTGCTCGGCGTCGTAGGCGTGCGCCCGCATCAGGGTCTGGCCGACCAGCCCCGCCGTCGCGGTGAGCAGTGAACGCTCCTCGGGGCCGAACGGATGCGGGGCGTCCCAGCCGATCAGACACACCCCCGCCACCTGGCCGTGGGCCGGGAGCGGCAGCACGGCCAGCCCCCCGGGACCGATGCCCGCGAGCCCCGGCTCCAGCGCGGCCCCCGCGGGCCACAGCCGTGGGCGGCCCTCCCGCAGCGCCGCCCGCAGGCTCGGCAGCGCGTGCAGGGACGCGTCCGGCCACTCGGAGTGCCACTCCGAACGCCACAGCTCCGGCCACGCGTCGGCCTGCGGCGGATCGAGCCCCACCACCACCAGCCGGTCCGCCTGCAGCTCGGCGAGCGCCACCCGGTCCGCGCCCAGCGGCTCGCCCAGGGCGGCGACCACCACCCGGCTCACGTCCCGGACCGTCATCGCGTTGTCGAGCGCGGTCGTCAGCCACTGCACCCGGGACACGTCGTCGGCGCGGGAGCGCAGTGCGGCGGCGCTGGTGACCACGCCCACCACGCGCTCCGGCCGCCCCGCCGCGTCGGTACTCACCCGGCAGCTCAGCCGGAGCCAGCGCACCTCGCCGGTCGGACGGCGGATCCGGAACTCCAGCTCGCGGTCCCCGGCCACCTGCGCGGCGGGCTCGACGACCGACAGCAGCGCGGGCAGGTCCTCCGGCACGGTGCGCGCGAGCAGCGCGTCCACCGTGCCGTTGAAGTCGTCCGGCGCGATGCCGATCAGGTCGAGCAGGGTCGCGTCCGCCTCGATCAGACCGGTGCCGGGCAGCAGCACGAACGATCCGACGCGCAGGCTCCGCAGCGCGGGACCCAGCAGCGTGGTCGCCCCGGCGCCGGGCGCGGTGGCGGACGCACCGGCCCCCCGGAGCCGGGTGGCGATGGCGTCGGCATACCGCAGCAGAAAGCCCCGCTGCTCCGTCTCGAAGCCGTCCGCGGCGCTGCCCACGATGAGCAGACAGCCCAGCCTGCTGCCCTCGGTCCCGAGCGGCAGCGCGCCCAGCGAGGCACCGGGCCACCGCACCGCCACGCCGTCCTGCTGGTAGCTGGCGAGTGCCGCGGAGTCCAGCCACAGGGGGCGGCCGGTGCACAGGGCGTCGGCGGCGGGCGAGCGGCCGGAGAGCGCGTAGTGCTGCGGGAGGGCGGCGTGCGGAGCCGCGTCGGCATCGGCCCCGGCGGCCTTCGTGGTCTCGACCAGCCGCAGGCCGTCGCTCCCGTCGCCCAGCACATAGACGGCCGCCAGCGACACCCCGGCGAACGCCAGAACCCGCTCCCTCCCGGTGGGGTCCGGCGCCGGGGACATCGGACCGGCACCATGGGCCATGTTCCCGTCTGCCTCCCCTCCGTGCCGCAGGTACGGGCAGGTGGAAGTCCCCGGAACACGGGCGGCGAGGGCAGGGGTGCCACATCCGGCGAGGCCGGACCGCGCCGCCCAGGAGTGGCAGGGCACCCACCCACCAGAATGTCACAGCTCAGGGAAGCCGCAGGGCGGGCCGGACGGCGGGGAACCGCGGTGGGCCGACTACAGCTCGACTACAGCATGTCGACGATGCTGGGCGGCGCGAAGAGATGGCGGGCCCGGTGCTCCAGGGCGAGGACGGCGGGAAGATTCCCGGACGCGTCCGATACGCACCGCTCGCACTCCTCGTCGGCCTCGGGCAGTTCCGAGACATGGCGGGTGGCGATGTGCCGGGCCAGCCGGATCTGGGTCGACACGATGGAGTCATGGGGATCGCAGTCGATCCCCGGCCCCAGCTCCTCCAGCGCGGCGTCCACCAGCTTGGGGGCCTGCTTCATCGCCCGGTACAGATCGGTGCACTTGCCGCATCCCCACATCCAGGGCGGAGGCAGCGGCCACTCGTCAGCGGGGTCCACGTTCCTGGCGCTCATGCCGTCACAGTAGCGAACTGAGAGGGTACGCACAGTGACTTGGCGTAAATCCCCTCAATCGGCCATCTGCCAGGGCCTTGCTAGGGCTTACGGGCGACGCCCGCCCAGAAGGAGACCTCCTCGTCGGTCACATCGCCGGTCTCCACTCCCGGGTCCCCGGTGGCCAGGTCGGTGCGCCAGCGGTGCGGCACCACGAGGCCGGGCTCGACCAGCTCCAGACCGGTGAAGAACCGCTCCACCTCGTCCCGGGAGCGGATCTTCCCCTGGATCCCACCGCTGTGGTAGATCTGCACGGTCCGCTGGGTGGCCTCGGGGTCGAAGTCCGGGGTGATGTGGCTCAGGACGAGATGCGAACCGGGCGCGAGCGCGTCGACCAGCTTGCCCACGATCTTGTGCGGCTCCCAGTCGTCCGGCACGAAGTGCAGCAGCGCGCACAGGCTCAGGGCCACGGGCTGGGACAGATCCAGCACCTCGGTGACGCCGGGGGAGGCGAGGATCGTGTCGGGGTCGGCGACATTCGCGTCGACGTACGCCGTGCGCCCCTCGGGACTGCTGGTGAGCAGCGTCTGCGCGTGGGCCAGCACGATCGGGTCGTTGTCGGCGTACACCACCCGTGACTCCGGGGCCACCGACTGGACGACCTCGTGCAGATTGGGCCGGGTGGGAATGCCGGTGCCGATGTCGAGGAACTGCCGGATGCCCCGCTCGGCGGCGAGGAACCGGACCGCGCGCTGCATGAACGCGCGGTTGGTGCGCGCTGCGACCATGACACCCGGCCACAGCGTGAGCACCTTGGCGGCGGCCTGGCGGTCGGCGACGTAGTTGTCCTTGCCGCCCAGGAAGTAGTCGTACATCCGGGCGCTGTGCGGTCGTCCCTGGTTGAGCGGGGTGTTGGGGGGCTCGGGCCCACTCCCGGTCTGGGGTGCTACACCTTGCGCGGTCACGTGGCGTTCTCCTCCGTATCGCGGCGGCTGTTTGCCAAGGATCGTAGGCCGCCCGGGATGGCCGGTTACTCGCGGGTCCGGCTAACTGCGCGCAGGGGAGCGGCCGTTGACGGGGCGATGGTGTCAGCGGGTGCGCACGCGTCCGCCCGAGAAGTGGCCGAGCGCCTGGTCGATCTCGCTCTCGCTGAGCGGCTGGAGGGGGTGGTAGACGGCGAGGCGAAGCCGCGAGACCCCCTTCCAGGACCGCCGTGTCTGGCGCCGGACCTCGGGCTGGTCCAGCCCACTGGCTCCGGGGGCGGTGGCGGCCCCGGGGGCGAGCGCCACCCGCAGCGCGCTGATGCGGCCACGGACCTTCACCTGGACGTTCGTGACCGTGGCCCAGGGGAGAAAGACGTCCTCGGGCGCCGCGTCGACGACACACCACAGGCCCTCTTCGGTCACCCGCATCAGGACCGGGGAGATCTCCTTGACCGCCCAGGTCTGCTTGAGTCGCCGTAGCACGGTGAACTGGCGCTTGGCGTCGTACAGGTAGATCGGCACCGGCCACACGAAGAGCGTGAACCACAGCTCGGTACCCCCGAGATCCACGGCGAGGACCATCGCGACAATGGCGGCGCCGAGCAACACGGAGATGACGACCGTGCCCCACGCGGACCACGGCAGGGTACGCAGCAACGAGGCCCGTACGCGGGCCACCGTCCCCGGGTCGGTCTTGACGACGTACTCCTGCTGCGTCCCCTGTTCCATGTGCATGACCGCAGTCTCGATCGCCAGGCGAGGGAAGCCAAGTCCCGACCTGGGCGGATGCATCCGCAACGACCCGGGAGGACACTGGTCGTAACGGTCGCCGTGACAGGGAGTCCTTTCATGACCACACCCCGGGACCTGTTGATCGTCACCATGGACGCGGAGCCCAGCCGCCTCGTGGAGCGGGGCGATCTGTCGCTCGCGCTCGCCGGGGCCGAGCTGATCGACCTCCTCGCCGCCCGGGAGGCCGGGCTGGACGGCGAGCGCGTCGTGCCGGGCCCGGCGGGGGCGCCCGGCGATCCGCTGCTGCACCAGGCCGCCACGTCGCTCGTGCGGGAGGAGCCGTACGAGACCGTTGGCGACTGGCTGTGGCGCCGGGGCCGCGGGCTGTCCGCCGACTATCTGTCCGCGCTGGAGGCGGACGGGCAGCTCGTCCGGCAGCGCAACCGCCGCTGGAAGGTGTTCTGGACCCGTGAACTGGCCCTGGTCGACACCGACGCCCGCCGCCGGGCGGCACACCGCCTGCGGTCGGACGAACCCGTCCTCGCCGCCCTGACGGAGGCCATCGGCCTCCGCGAGCCGGACGGCGAGGCACCGAAGGTGTCCGACGACGCGGTGGCGCGGGTGCTCGCCGCCCTCGACGACGCCCTCGCGGAGCTGGCGGCCGAACGGCAGCGGCGGGACCGGCGGCGCGACGAGGCGGCCGTGGACAACGTCCGCCGCGGCTACTGATCCACCGTGGCCGTTACCCGAACCGGCGCGACCCCGACCAGCCCGGATCCCCCGTGGTGGCGAAGCGCACCCACGCGCCGTGCATCTGCGCGGCGAGCGACGGCGGGATGTCCGGCCCGAGCAGCCCGTCCGGCGTCCGCAGCGCGGGCAGGTCGGTGTTGTCGAACACGAACGGGAGGTCCGCGGTGTGGCACGCGCCGTGCGGACCGTCCCGCCAGTCGAAGTCGTAACGGAACGCCTTGCCGTGCAGGGACACCAGCCGCTGACTGCCGTTCCGGAACATCGCGTCGATGGCCGTGCTGTGCTCCGGCCGCTGATAGAGCCGCGACTCCTGGGTGTTCGTGCCCACCAGCAGGTCCACCGGGTGCGCCTCGGGTACGCCGTCCAGCACCACCCCGAACGGGGTCAGCCGGGCCCCGGCACCGGGCAGTCCGTCCACCGCGGACACCAACTCCTCGTCGGGGATGTCGGCGAACCCCACCACCGTCGCCGGAACGCCAAGACGGTCCGCCAGCGCCCGGGTCGTCTCCGCCGCCTGTTCGCCGGTCAGCGTGTGCAGTCCGCCGCTCTGGCTGATGGCGCGCCGGAACAGTCCGGCCGCCCCGGGCGTCACCAGCAACCCGCTGACCAGCATCGCGCCCGCCGACTGACCGAACACCGTGACCCGGTCAGCGTCCCCGCCGAACTCCGCGATGTGCGCGCGCACCCACCGCAGCGCGGCGACCACGTCCAGCAGGCCACGGTTGCGCGGGGCGTCCGGCAGGTCGAGCCAACCGGGCGCGCCGAGCCGGTAGTTGAGCGTGACCAGGACGACGCCGTCGCGGGTGAAGGACGTCCCGTCGTAGAGCGGCGCCTGGCCGGTGCCGGACAGGAAGCCGCCGCCGTGCACGAAGACCATCACCGGCGCGTTCGCGTCGGGACGTACCTCCGGGGTCCACACATTGAGGGTCAGATAGTCGTCGCCGCGCACCCAGCCCGGACCCATCACCGGGCTCAGGTCCACCGCGAACCGCCGGGCCGGGGCGGGGGCGGTCGGCCCCGGCCCGTCGAAGCCACGCACACCCTCCAGCGGCGTCGGCGCCGCGAACCGCGCGGCACCGGTCGGGGCGGCGGCGTACGGGATGTTGCGGAACACCTTCACCGCCATGCCGCCCACTCCTTCACCGCGAACCGGTCGCCGTCGCGCCGCACTTCGGCCGCGCCCGCGCCGGGGAAGTGCGCGGGGAACAGCAGGGCACCCTCGTCCGAGGCCGACTCCAGCACCCGGCGCCGGGCGATCCGTGCCTGAGCCTCGTCCTCGTCGAAGCAGGGGCAGTCGTCGGGCTCGGCGATCTGCAGCGGGCTGTGTAGCAGGTCGCCCGCGAACAGCGCCCGGTCCGTGCCCGACCGCAGCCGTACGACGGCGGAGCCGGGCGTGTGGCCCGGGGCGGCCTCCAGGCGCAACTGGGAGTCGATGTCGTAGTGGTCGCCCTCCCACAGTACGGTCTGCCCCGCATCGTGGACCGGGGCCACGCTGTCCTCGAAGACGTTCGCCATGCCCGGGCCGGAGCGGGTGCGGTGGCCGTTCGCCGGGTTCCAGTAGTCGAAGTCGGCGCGGGAGATCACGTACCGCGCGTTCGGGAAGGTCGGCCGCCACTCGCCGTTGACCAGGTGGGTGTTCCAGCCGACGTGGTCGCCGTGCACATGCGTGCAGATCACCGTGTCGACGTCCTCCGGCCGCACCCCCGCCGCGGCCAGCTCGCCGAGGTAGTTGGTGTCCAGGTGGTGGAAGAGCGGCATGTGCCGCTCGCGGCCGTTGCCGATGCCGGTGTCGATGAGGATGGTCCGGCCCTCGCTGCGCAGCACCCAGGTCTGGATCATCGTGCGCACCTGATCGGCGGCCAGGTCCACGAACTCGGGTGCCAGCCAGCTCTCGTGCGCCCGCCAGTGCTCCATGGGTACGTCGGGAAAGATGATGTCGCGGGCCAGGCCCCTCGGGGGCAGCTCGACCACGCGGGTGATGTCGATATCGCCCAGTGTCATGGTGTCCATGCGTCCAGCCTGCTCCCGGGCCCCGGCCCCGCGGTATCCGTCACATGACTGCACCGGCGGATACAGTCGGGTGATGACCATGGTGGGGAGGGAGCGCGAGAGCGCGGCCGTGCGCGGAGTGACCAGCGGCGTGCTCGTCGTGACGGGAGAGCCGGGCGCGGGCAAGAGCAGCCTGCTCGGGCTGGCGGCGGACCGGCACCGGGGGCGGGTGCTGCGGATGACGGGCAGCGAGAGCGAGGCGAACCTGCCGTTCGCCGCCCTCCACCAACTGCTGCGACCGGTCCTCGGCGACGCCGCCCGGCTGCCCGCCCGCCAGCGGTCGGCGCTGCTCGGCGCGATCGGGGCCGATGACGGTGACGCCACCGGCCCACCCGATCGACTCCTCCTCGGCGTCGCCCTGCTCGCCCTGCTGTCCGACCTCGCCCAGCGGTCGCCCCTGCTGGTGGTCGTGGACGATCTGCAGTGGATCGACACCGGCTCGCTGGAGGCCCTGGCCTTCGCCGCCCGGCGCATCGACGACGAGCCGCTGGCCCTCCTCGCGGGCACCCGGGACACCACGGGCGCGGCCCCGGCGGCGTTCTCCGGGTTTCCCACCCTCGCGCTGGGCCCGCTGGACGCCGCCGCCGCGGTCCAGCTGCTGGACGGGCAGCCGCATCCGCCCACCGGCGGCCGCCGGATGCGCGTCCTCGACCAGGCCGCCGGAAACCCGCTGGCCCTGGTCGAACTGGCCCGCGCGTACGGGACGTCAGGGCCCACACTCGCCCCGGACGCCACCACCGAAGACCTCCTGCCGCCCACCGACCGCCTGACGCGGCTCTACGCCGCCGACCTCGACGCCCTCCCCGAGGCCACCCGCCACGCCCTGCTCCTGGTCGCCGCCGACGAGCGGGCGGTGGCGGGCCGCATCGAGGCGCTGGCCCCGGCCGAGGCCGCCGGACTGCTCCGGATCACCGGCGGCGGCGACGCCCGGCGCGCCCGCTTCCGGCATCCGCTGATCCGGTCCGCGATCTACCACTCCGTACCGCTGGCCGCCCGGCGCCGGGCACACCGCGACCTCGCCGCGTCACTTGCGGGGGAACCCGACCGCCGCGCCTGGCATCTGGCCGCCGCCGCGGAGGGCCCGGACGAGGAGATCGCCGCCGCGCTGGAGGAGTCCGCGGGCCGCGCCCGGGAACGCGGCGGGTACACCGCCGCCGTCACCGCGCTGGAGCGCGCCGCCGAGCTGAGCCCCACACCCCACGACCGTGCCCGCCGCCTGGTGGCGGCCGGCCGCGAGGCCGTCGCCACCGGCCAGCCCCACTGGGTACGCGAACTCGCCGCCCGGGCCCGCGCCCTCACCGACGACCCGGCGCTGGTGGCCGAGGCGTCGCTGCGGGTCGGGCAGGTGCTCACGCTGAGCGCCGAGCACGACACCGCCCTGACGCTGCTGACGCGCGCCGCGGAGGACCCCCGGCTGCGCCGGACGGCCACCGTCCTCGCCTCCGTGGCCGGTTTCTACTCCGGCGACGAGGACCACCGGCGCACCATACGGGCACGGGCACAGGGCGACCCCTGGACGCTCACCGTGACCGACCCCACCGAGCACCGCTCCGCACACGTGGCGGCGCTCCCGGCGCTGGTGGAACGCGCGGACGGCGACCCCGCGCTGCTCAACTCCCTCGGCGCGATGGCCTGGCTGCTCGACGAGACGGCCCTCGCGGTACGGATCTTCGACGACGCCCTCGACCGCTGGCGGCTGCGCGGCACCCTGCCCACCGGCCTCGGCTGCACCGCCGGGTGGGCGTACCTGGACCACGGGCTGTGGGCGCAGGCCCGCATCGCCGCCGCGAACACCGCCTCCTCCGTCGCCGGGCTGCCCCACCTCGAAGCCGCCGTACGGTCCCTCGAGGCCGCCCCGCTCGCCCTGACCGGCCAGGCCGCCGAGGCCCGCACCGCCGCGTCGGACGCCCTCGCCCTCATCGACCCGCACCGCAGCCGCGCGGTCGCGGTCCGCGCCCGCTGGGCGCTGGGCATGGCCGCCGTCGCCGAGGGCGACCAGGCGACCGCGTATGAACAGTTCCGCCTGCTGTTCACCGCCGACGGCGACCCCGTCCACTACGCGTGCTCCCACCCCGGAATCGCCGAACTCGCCGCCGCGGCCGTACGCACCGGCCACCACGCGGAGGCCGCCGCCATCGTGGAACGCACCGAGAAGCGGCTCGCCGACGACCCCTCACCCCGGATGCGCGCCCTGCTCCACCGCGCCCACGCCCTGCTCGACCCGTCCCGCGCGGGAACCACACTTCCACTCGGCCCTGGCCGACCCGGCGGGCCGCCAATGGCCCTTCGAACGCGCCCAGATCCTCCTGGACCACGCCGAATGGCTGCGCCGCGCCCAGCGCATCACCGACGCCCGCCCTCTCCTCCACACCGCCCTGGAAACCTTCCGCCGCCTCGGCGCCCACCCCTGGACCGACCGCGCCGGGGCCGAACTCCGCGCCGCGGGCGTAGACCCGGCCCCCGCCACCCCGGACGCCCTCACCACCCTCACCCCCCAGCAGCAGCACATCATCCGCCTCGCCGCGAAGGGCCTGAGCAACCGCGAGATCGGCGAACGCCTCTTCCTCTCACCCCGCACCGTGGGCTCGCACCTCTACCGCAGCTTCCCCAAACTCGGCGTCACGGCCCGAGCCCAACTCCGCGATGTCCTGGAGGCATCCGGCCAGTCATAGCCCCAGGGTGCGCCTGCGATGATCAAAACTGATCGCATGCGAAACTTGATGCGCACACGCAAACGCTGAACGCATGTGCGTTGACAGGGGGATGGGGAACGTGGCCGTCACAGTGCCGGATTGGGCCGACACGCTGCTGGATGTGATCGGCGTCTCGTGGCCGAACATCGATGAGGACGCCTATCGCGATATGGCGGATTCTTTGCGGGAGTTCGCCGACGACTTGGAGGACGACGGGCAGCTGGCCAACGGCCATGTGGAGCGGCTGCTGTCCTCCGGGTACGGCGAGGTGATGGATGCCCTCAACCTTCACTGGGGCAAGGTCAAGGGCACCCATATCAAGGACATCGCGTCGGCGGCACGGACGATCGCCGGGGCGATGGACACCGCGGCCACGGCGGTCGAGGGGATGAAGGGCGCGGCGCTGGTCCAGCTGGGCTATCTGGCGAGTGAGGCCGGTATCGCGCTGTCGCTGATCCCGGTGACAGGTGGTCTGTCGGCGCTGCTGGGCGCGGGGGCGATACGGGCGACGCAGGAGGCGGTCCGGCGGCTGATCAAGGAGTGCGCGGAGGAGGCGGTCGGCTACATCGTCGCCGCGCTGACCGAACCGGCGGTGGCCGCCCTGGAGAACCTGGCTGCCGACCTCGTCGTCCAAGTCGGTGCCAGCGCGATGGGGTTGCAGGACGGCGTGGACCTCGGCCAGGCCCAGCAGGCGGGCAAGGACGGCTTCAAGGACGGTGTGCAGGGCGCGAAGGAGGGCATGCACCTGGCCTCGGCGGGCGGCTCCGGTGGTGGCGGTGGCGGTGGCGGCAAGTCCAAGGGCCTGCGCATCGAGCACAGCGAGCATGACCACGCCTCCACTCAGCTCAGCGGCCTGAGCGTCAACTTCCGTACCAAGACCGCCGGAAAGCTGGGCAAGGCGAAGTCGCATCACAGCCGCACTCGCGGGCGGGACAGCATCGCGGAGGCCATCGACCCGGTCGCGGACAAGGCCGTGGGCGCCCTGGAGAAGGCGCTCAAGACCATGGACGACCACGTCACCACCAAGCTGCCCAAGGCCGTCAAGCAGATCTCCATCGACAACAAGCACAACGACATCGACATCGGCGCGAGCTTCCGGGGGAAGGACCGCAACAACGACGGCTGGAAGGCGCCCAACGGTGGCAAGGGCGGCGCCTCCCACGTCAAGCCGAACTCGATGCGCGACGTCAAGGACGATCCTCGCGGCAAGGGCATCTCTCTGAACAAGCGGCGCTGTGCGACCGACCCGGTCGACATGGCCAGCGGGGAGATGGTGATGTCCCAGACGGACCTCTCCCTCCCCGGCGTGCTGCCCCTCATCCTCTGCCGCACGCACATATCCGGCTACCGCTACGGCCACTGCTTCGGCGTGAGCTGGGCCTCGACGTTCGACGAGCGGCTGGAGGTGATCCCCGAGGGAGTCGTGTGGGCTCGCGAGGACGGCTCACTGCTTCTCTACCCCAGCCTGCCCGGCGACGAGGAGGAGCAGGTATGGCCGCTCGAAGGCGACCGTTTGCCGCTCACCTAGGTCCGCCGGACGGAGCTGGGCGACGTCACCTATGCCGTGAGTGACCCGCGATCCGGTCTGGTCCGGCGCTTCACCGGCAACGTCTACCGTTCGAGTGAGCTGTACTGGCTCCGTGAGATCGAGGACCGCAACGGCAACGCGATCCAGATCAGCCGCGACCAGGACGGCCTCCCCACCACGGTCCTCCACGAGGCCGGCTACCGCGTCCTCGTGACCACCGACGCGGAGCTGGGCCGGGTCACCGCACTGGCCCTGCACACCCCGGAGGGGCCCGTCCGGTTCACGTCCTTCGGCTACGACGACCGCCGCAACCTCGACGCGATCACCAACTCCTCAGGCGCGCCACTGCGGTTCACGTACGACGACGCGCAACGCGTGACCTCCTGGACCGACCGCAACGACTACACGTACAGGTACGTGTACGACACGGCGGGCCGCGTGGTGGAGACCATCGGCCCGGACGGCGCGCTCTCCTCCCGCTTCTCCTACGACCTGACCCACCGCGTCACCCGGTTCACCGACTCCACGGGCGCGGTCACAGTGACCCGATTCAACGGTCTCGGCCAGGTCATCGCCGAGACCGATCCGTTGGGCCACACCGTCCACTTTGAATGGGACCGCTGGGACAATCTGCTCTCCCGCACCGACCAGCTCGGCAACACCGCCCACTTCACCTGGGACGACAACAGCAACCTCACCGCGGTCCAGTTCCCCGACGGACGGCAGTCGACGGCCTCCTACAACGCACACCATCTGCCGGAGGCGCTCACCGGCCCTGACGGCACGACCTGGCGGCAGACCTTCGACGAGCGCGGCAACCGGACCGCCGTCATCGCGCCCGACGGCACCTCCACCCGCTTCACCCACGATGTGACGGGAGCGCTGGCCACCGTCACCTACCCCACGGGTGACACGGAACGGCGCACCAACGACCAGGCCGGTGTCACCCTGTCCGTCACCGACGCCCTCGGCGGCACCTATGCGGTCGAGCGCGACGCTTTCGGCCGACCGGTCGAGAGCGTCGACCCCTCGGGAGCGGTCACCCGGCTGGAATGGACACCGGAAGGACGGCTGTCGCGCCGGGTGACACCGGACGGCGCGACCGACTCGTGGACCTGGGACGACGAGGGCAACTGCCTCTCGTGCACCAACGCCCTTGGCACGATCGCCCGCTTCGAGTACACGCGGTTCGACCGGCTGGCGGCCCGCACCGGCGCCGACGGGGTGCGGTACGAGTTCACCTATGACACCGAACTGCGCCTGACCGAGGTGCGCAATCCGCAAGGGATGTCCTGGACATACGATTACGGACCGTCCGGCCTGCTGATGTCGGAGACCGACTTCGACGGCCGCACCTCCACCTACGCGTATGACGCGATGGGGCGGCTCACCACCCGCGTCACCCCGCTCGGCCAGCACATCTCCATGACGTTCGATCCCCTGGGCAACGTGCTGGCGAAAGACGCGGACGGTGTCGTCACCCGCTACACATACGACGCCGGAGACCGGCTGACCCGAGCCGTATCGCCCACTTCGGCCGTGGCCCTCGAACGGGACGCGATGGGCCGACTCGTGTCGGAAACCGTCGACGGCCGCACCATGCGATACGGCTACGACACCGCGGGCCAGCTCATCTCGCGCACCACCCCCACCGGGGCGGTCACGGACTTCGCCTATGACGCCGTAGGCAACCGGGTCCGCGTCTCCGCCTCCGGCCACACCCTGGACTTCACCCACGATGTGCTGGGCCATGAACTCCTGCGCACCTTCGGGCCGACCGACGCGCCCATCACCCTCGCCTCGGGCTGGGACGAGATCGGCCGCCTGACCTCCCATTCGGTGTCCAGCGGTACGCGTACGTTGCGCTCGCGCACGTACGGCTACCGGACCGACGGTTTCCTCACCTCCACGACCGATGAACCGACCGGCGGCCACACCCACGTCGACCTCGACCCGGTGGGACGCCCCCTGAGCGTCACCGCCGAGACCTGGTCCGAGAGCTATGCGTACGACGCCGCGGGGAACCAGACCCGGGCCGAGTGGCCCGACAAGGCCCGCCGCACCGAGAGCCGCGGCGAGCGCACCTATGAGGGAACCCGGGTGCTCACGGCGGGCAAGGTGCGGTACGAGTACGACGCGGCGGGGAGGGTCGTCCTACGGCAGAAGACACGGCTGTCGAGGAAGCCCGACACCTGGCGTTACGAGTGGGACGCCGAGGACCGGCTGGTCTCCTGCACCACTCCGGACGGCACGATATGGCGATATACGTACGATCCGCTCGGGCGCCGTACCGGCAAGCACCGGACGGCGGACGACGGCCGCACCGTGCTCGAATCCCTCCGCTTCAGCTGGGACGGCAGCACTCTGGCCGAACAGACGGACCCGGCCACCGGTCTCACCCTCACCTGGGACTACGAGGGCTACCAACCGCTCGCGCAGCTCGAACGCCGTCTGGACCCCGAGTCCGCGCAGTCCGAAGTTGACAGCCGCTTCTTCGCCATCGTCACCGACCTCATCGGCGCGCCTACGGAGCTGATCGACGAGTCCGGCGAGATCGCCTGGCGCGGGCGGTCCACCGTGTGGGGTGCCACGTCCTGGAGCCGCGGCGCCGCCGCGTACACCCCACTGCGGTTCCCGGGCCAGTACGACGACCCGGAAACCGGCCTCCACTACAACTACTTCCGCCACTACGACCCCGAGACGGCCCGCTACACCTCACCCGACCCCCTCGGCCTTGGGCCGTCACCGAATCCGGTCGCGTATGTCACCAACCCGCATACGCGGATGGACCCCGAAGGGTTGATTGCCAAGGGGTGCACGGATGACGGTGGCTGGTACTACGGGCTCCAGCCGTCCAATCTGGTGGACAGCAACGGGAACCGCCTGTCGCCCATCGACATGGAACGCAATCACATCCCGGCCAAGGCGGCTTGGAAGGATATCACCGATCCGGGCTTCTACCGGGCAGGCAAACACCATAAGAAACAAAAGGTCAATTACGGCCCATCCATCCGCATGGAGCTGGGGGATCACAAACAACTACGCAGTACCGATTTCGACCCGCAAGCGCAGGCTTGGCAGATGTGGCAGCGGGATCTGGTCAGCCAGGGGAAGATCACCGAGGCCATGAAGATGGACATCGATGACATCAAGCACAAATTCCCCGGTAAGTATGATCAGCACATCGAAGACATGGTGGCCAGCCTGAAGGACAACAAGCCTCTGCAGGACATGCTCGCAAAGCGCGGCTGGACGATCGATGAAGCCGCCCTGTTGCAGTGACCCGATAATGAAAGGTCAAGGATGGATATCGAACTTTTGCCGCATGCCGGTGTCGCGTCGTTTCGGATCGGCATGCACTTTGACGAGGCGATGGCGGCAGCCCGGGAGTGGGGTACGGTCGCGAATCACCCGGATGAGCGACCGCCCGGAAAGTTCGTCGTCGCTCACGAGGAATTCCGGTTCACCTTTGTGCTCATCTTCCGTCAGGACGAGAGTCTGAACTCCATCGAGGTGTCGCGCTTCCGTAATGAGGATGCGGACGTCCGTGTCTTGCTGGAGGGGCTGGATGTCTTCCGCACGCCGCATGAGGAGTTGCAGCAGCAGTTGGAGGAGCGGGGCCATCCGGTGGAAGAGAACGATCTCGGCTTTGACGGACTGCCGGACCTCAACATCATCCTTGCCAATACCAGCAGCTACGAATATCCCATGGACGACGATGGCGACCCTATGTACTACGACTACGTTCTGGTCTCGGACCGGATCACGCCCTGAACACCGTCAGGCGCGGGGCCGCAGGGCGCGGTCGACCAGGGGGCCCGCGGCGCCCGTGTAGTGGGCCGGGTCGCAGAGCGTCGCCAGTTCCGGGGCGGGGAGGTCCACCTCGGGCAGGGCGGTGAGGACTTTCGCGAGGGGCTGGCCGGTGCGCTCGGCTTCGGCCGTCGCCGTGTCGAGCAGTTGCCGGGCCGCTGCCTTGCCCAGGCGGGGGGCGAGGACGGCGGCGATGCGTTCGGAGACGATGCGGGAGCCGGTCAGCTCCAGGTTGTCGGCCATCCGGGCGGGCCGGATCCGCAGGCCCTCGGTCAGTTCGACGGCGGTGTGCGCGGCGCCGCCGGTGAGGCGGAGGCATTCGCGTAGCAGTTGCCATTCGGCGTGCCAGCCGCCCGCCGAGCGTTCGTCCTCGGAGAGCAGGCACTGGGTCAGGCCGGTGGCCATGGGCGGGACTTGGAGGGCGGCGCTGCGGAGCAGGGTGGCCAGGACCGGGTTGCGCTTGTGCGGCATGGCCGAGGAGCTGCCACGGCCGGGGGCGGCGGGCTCCTCGACCTCGCCGACCTCGGTGCGGGCCAGTGACTGCACATCGACCGCGATCTTGCCGAGCGCTCCGGCGGTGAACGCCAGGGCCGAGGCGAGGTCGGCGATCGGGGTGCGCAGCGTGTGCCACGGCAGCACCGGCCGGGCGAGTCCGGTCTCGGCGGCGAACGCGGCCACCAGATCGTCGAGATAGCCGCCGGGCTCGACGGGCCCGGGGCCGGGGGTGCCGTCGAGTCCGGCGTATTCGAGATAGCCCGCCAGGGTTCCCGCGGCGCCGCCGAGCGACACCGGCAGGCCGGTGTCCGCGACGGTGCCGATGCGGTGGCGCGCCTCCAGGAGCAGTTCGCGCCAGCCCGCCGCCTTGAGCCCGAAGGTGGTGGGCACCGCGTGCAGGGTCAGGGTGCGGCCCGCCATCGCGGTGTCGCGGTGCTCGGCCGCGAGCCGGGCCAGCGCGTGGGCGGCGGTGTCCAGGTCCGTCCGGATCAGCCGGAGGACGTTCCGTGCGACCAGCATGGCGCCGGTGTCGAACACGTCCTGGCTGGTGGAGCCGCGGTGGACGTACTCGGCGGCGGCCGGGTCCTCGGCCGCCACCACCTCGGTGAACGCCCGCACCAGGCCGACCACCGGGTTCGCCGTCTCCCGCGCCCCGACGGCGATCGCCCGCAGATCGAGCCGTTCGGCGCGGGCCGCCCGGGTGATGGTGTCGGCCGCGGACCGCGGCATGCTGCCCAGCCGGGCCTGGGCGCGGGCCAGCGCGGCTTCGGCGTCGAGCATGGCCTGCAGCCAGGCCAGGTCGCACACCGCCGCCTCGGCGGGGGTTCCGGCGCGCACGGGTGAGAGCAGGCCCGCGTCGGTCAGGGGGTCGCTCACACGATCACTCCCGTCAGGTGGGTGCCCCCGGCCGCGGTGCGCGGCGTGGGTGTCCGGGGGATGGGGGCGGGGGACAGGGACAGGACGGTACGGGCGATCGCGTCGGCGTCGCCGAGACTCACCGAGTCCACGCCGGGGCGTATCCCGGCGGCCGTCACCCAGTGCACCGACTCGGTCGGGACACCGTAGGCGAACCGGCGCGGATGGACCCGCCCCCGCACGTCGACGACATGGCACGGCCGCTCGGTGACGGCGAGCCCGCCCGTCTCGTAACCGGTGCCGCCTTCCCCCTCGATCCGGTACGGGCGGCACTGCTCGGTGAGCAGCAGATGGCGCAGCAGCGGATCGGCGGCGCGGCGTACGTCGGGCACCGGCAGCCGGGCCTCGATCAGATGCCGGGAGCGCACCTGCTCCCCGGGCACCAGCGTGGACTGCGCGACGAACGCGGGCCGTTCGGTGTCGATGCACACCTGGGTGCCGGGGCCGGTGACCTCCAGGACGCCCGCCTCGATGAGCGCGATCATCTCCTCGATACGGGAGACCGGCGGGCCGATGGACAAGAACGCGTTGAGCGGGGTGTACCAGCCCTCCAGCTCGGCCAGATGGGACGCGCCGTCCAGACCGCCGTGGTCCACGGCCAGGCGCACTTCGTTGCGCAGATCCCGCAGCACGTCCAGCGCCGCCTTGAGCGGACCGTCGACGTTGCCCGCCTTCGCCTCGGCCACGTCCCGGGCCAGATAGTCCAGCAGCCAGGTCCGGAACTCCGCCCGGTCGGCGAACTCCCGCTCGGCGCAGGGCTGTTGGAGTCGTTCCCAGTCCCAGCGGTCGCCGGGGGCGATGCCGTACGTGTCCAGGAGCGTGGCCCGCTCCTGCGGCGAGGCGGCCAGGAAGCGGTCGGTGAACGGCCCGGGGTCGGCGCCACGCGAGGTCAGCAGCGTGCCGTAGTAGACGCTCTCCACCTCCGCCGCGATCAGCGGCCACACATCGGCGCGGAAGCGCACCCGGTCGCCCGCCGCGGCGCGGCGGCGCAGCCCGGCGATGGTCTCGGGGGTGAGCAGCCGCGGAACGTGGCGGCCGGAGGCGCCCTTCTGGTTCTCGCCGCGCGCGTGGTACGGCACCCCGCGGCGCGAGCTGGCGTACATCACCGGCTCGCGCCCCGAGGGCCGGTACACCAGGCGGTCCCCGACCCGGTCGAACACCCCGCCGCGGCCGGTGGTGAACAGCGCCATGTGGTCGAAGAAGGTGAGGCCGAGCCCGCGCAGCAGCACCGGCTCCCCGGCGCCGATGGAACCGGTGTCCACATCGGCCGGGTTGGCCGGGGTGACATAGCCGAGGTGGTGGATGCGGGCCAGGCTGGCGGTGCGCTCCTCGCGCGGGGTGAGGTGGGCGGGCAGGTGTCCGAGGGCCAGGACCACGGCGTCCAGCTGGTGGATGCGGGTGCCGTCGGCCAGCCGGATGCCCTGCGGCCCGCCCGGCACCCCGCTGGTGTCCGCCATCGCCACCGCGCGCGAGCGGTGCACCCTCAGCGTGATGTGCTCCGGGGCGCGCGCGGCCACCCGCTGGAAGCTGTCCAGCAGATAGCGGCCGTAGAAGGCCCGGGTGGGGTACGCGTCGGGGCCGAGCGCCCGGGCCTCGGCGAGCGTGGGCGTGTCGTACTCGCCCGGCTCACCGAACCGGGCGAGGCTCCGCGCCCACTCGTACAGGCTCGGACCCGGCTCGATCGGGCCCTCGATGCGCACGCTGTCGTCGGTGTAGACGGTGATCTGGGACGCGACGGTGTTGGTGAGCAGATGCCGGGACTGGCCGGAGCGCCACACCGCCCCCGCGCCGGGCGCCGCCGGATCGACGACGTGCACGGTGATGGTCTCGTACGACCGCGCCGCGCGCTCGTTGGCGCACAGCCGCTCCACCACACACAGCCCCCGGGGCCCGGCGCCGACGACGCACACCTCCAGATGGCCGCCGCTCATCGGCGCGCTCCTTGGCCACCGGACTCCTGTGGTTTCGTGGCGGACATCGCGGACAACATCTCGATCCTCGCTCTCGCTTCGGCTCCGAGGGGTGCCACAACCGGGGTGCTCTCTCGCGCGAGCAGCGTATGGGGAGCGGTGCGTTTCCGTCGCCGCGCGCCGTTTTCCCCAGTCGCCCGCCACGACTGAGCAGCGCCCCCGGCCATCGCCCCAGTTGCCCGCCGGGCCCCGCCGGGGCGTTCACCCCGGCGGCGCGCCGTCGGCCTCGGCCGCCGCCCGCTCGGCCCGGCGCCGTACGTCCAGCGCCCGGTCGAGCAGCAGTTGCCGCTCGCTCCGCCCGGGGTCCGTGCCGGGCGTGGTCAGCACGGCCTCCCTCAGCACGTCCACCGCCTCCCGCGCCGCCGCGAGGCCGTCCGGTGCGCCGGATCCGGCGAGGTCGAGAAGTGTCGCCCCCAGCGTCTCCAGAACGGCCGTGCGCTCCGCGGAGCCCGTGGCGGTCTCACCGGCCGCCCGCCGCAGGAAATCGAGGGCCCGCGCCAGGGCGGTGTCCCCGTCGCCCGCCGCGAAGCGCGCCCGCCACGCCTCACCGAGGCGCGTCAGGACGGTCGGCCGCGTCGCCGGGGCGTACTCGCTGGCGCGTAGCGCCTCCTCCAGCGTGGCCGGTACGGACGCGCCCGCGTCGCCGGTGAGTTCCCGGGCACGCGCCAGATCCAGCAGCAGAGCGCTCATCCGCGACGGCCCGTCCGGCTCGACGTCCAGCAGCTTCCGGGCGGCCGTCAACTCCTCCACCGCGTCGGCCGCGTACCCGCGACGGCGCTCCTCCCGGTCCGCCGGTGCCGTGGCCGCCAGCGTGAGCAGCACCCGGCCGAGCTGGAGATGGAGATCAGCGGTGTGCGGGGCCCAGAACGACTGGGCACCGGCCATCGCGCGCAGCCCGCCCACCGCCTCGTGCAGCAACTGGTCGTCGCCGATCAGACCCCACAATTCATGGAGCACCGCCGCCCGTTCCAGCACCGCTTCCAGCACCGCGTCCGTGTCCGGCACCAGCAGCCGTGACGCCCGGTCCAACGTGCGCTCCGCCTGTCGCAGCGACTCGACGGCCTCCTCTTCGCGGTGGCCGGACGAACGGATCCCGGCACGCTCCCGCAGCAGCCGCCCCAGCGTCTGGTGGGCCCTGCCGAGCCACGGAGCGGGTGGCCCCTCGCCCAGCCGCCCCACGCACGAGCGCATCAGCGCCACCGCCTCGTCGAGGACGGCGGGGTCACGCCCCAGCCGCCACAGGGAGAGCAGCGCCCCGCCCAGCTCCGTGGTCACCTGGTCCGTCTCCGGGCCCCGCCGGTCCGCGTCCAGCTCGCGCAGGACCGCCACCGCCTGGTACAGCGCCCCTGCGTCGCCCCCCGTCTCGTACCGGGCGTGCAGCGCACGGGCCTCGGCCAGCCGCGTACCGTACGTCCGTGGCCGTACGGCGGTGACCGGCAGGAATCGGCGCACCACGAGCGCCGGTACCGCGGCGAAGGGCGCGGGCACCCCTTCCGGGCCCGATGGCTCGCCCGGAACCGGACGCGCGGCCGGTGCCGGGCCGGTGCCGATCAGATGGCCGACGGCCAGGGCCGGGAAGTTGGGGCTCCCGGCGCCGAAGGCGCGCTCCACATGAGTGGAGGCGAGTTTGAGGATCAGGGCCGCCTCGTCCCGGGAGAGCAGGTTGAGCAGCAGCTCCCGGACGCCGGGCGCGAAGTCGTACCATGGGCCGTCCTCGACGCCCGCCATGTTCCCGGCGCCGTCCCCGAGGTACACCGTGTGCCCGGCACCCGCCGGGTCGGCGTGCGAGAGCAGCCCGCTCAACAGCACCTCGGCCAGCTCGGAGGGGCCCCCGTCGGGCAGCATCGTCCGCTGGACGGTGAGCATCAGCGGCAGCACCAGCGGGACGGCCGCCAGATACGTCGCCAGCCTGCGCGCCGCGGGCGAGGCGCCCGCCCGGAAACGGCTCATCAGCTCCTCGGCGCCGAGCGGTGCCCACTGCGGATTCGGCTCCGGCACCGCCGGATGGTCGCGCTCCACCCAGGCCGCGGCGGCCCTGATCCCTTCCGGTACCGCTCCCGAGAGCATCCGCGCCCAGGCTCCCAGCGCCGCGGCCGACGGGGGCAGTACGGGGACCGCGAGCGCCCCCGGCGCCGGAGGGCCGTCCTGCGGCCGGAAGACGGGGAGCGCGCCCGGTCCGTGTCCCTGCCACAGCCGGCCGGGTCCCGGCCGCAGCACTGTACGTTCCCACAGCCGCTGCGGCAGGGGCTGGAGCACCGCCACGGGCGCGTCCAGCGAGGCCAGCCGGTGCAGAAACCGCTGGGCAGCGCCGCTGCGCCACAGCGGGCCCGCGCAGTCGCTGACCAGCAGTGTGAACGTCCGTCCTGTGGGGTCCCGCAGCTCGTCGGCCGGGCGCGCCCGGCGGGCCGGGTCGTCGCGTGTGCCGATGGCGAGGCCGCCGTCGGGGGCCGGGTGCAGCCGCAGCAGCCGCACATCGCGGAACGCGCCGCTCCGTTCGCAGACCTGCCGCACCTGTTCGACGGTCCGCTCCCAGACGACCATCGAGGAGGACGAGTCGAAGAGCAGATTCAGGGACAGGGTGGGTACGTCGCGGGCGGGCCCGAGCACCGGAAGGAGCAGGCCCGCACGGGCCGACAGATCCGCCGTCGCCTCCTCGTCCAGCGCCCGGGGCACCGGACCCACCGTGGAGCGGAGTCGCCGCAGCGGCCTCAGGGCCCGCTCCAGGGGCAGGAGTCCGGGCAGCGCTTCGCGTATCGGCGGGGGCGGCGGAGGGATGTGCCGGGGCGGCAGGCTGCCGGGCCGCACCGGCGGCGGGTACAAAAGAACTGTCTCCGGCCCAGGTTCCTGGGCGGCCATCGGAGGGCCCACCTCCGGCTGCCGCGGTGCTGCCGCTACGCCCTGCCGTGGCCGCGCACCGGGTCCGGGCCCGGCCCACTGGGCGAGCCACAGCGCGTCCGCGACGGACACCACGTCGACGGGGTGGCCCGCCTCGGCCAGTCGGTCGAGGAGTCGGCGGATCGGCTCATGCGCGGTCACGGTCCCACCTCACCAGGGCCGGTTGAGCGGCCGCATGAGCTGCTCGGCCAGCCGGTCCCGGGTGACCGCTCCGCCGGAGGTGAGGACGGCCAGGTAGATGGCGTTCAGGAGCTGGTCCACGGCCCGGAGGTCGCCGGGGGCGCTGTCGAGGAAGCGTTCGATCAGGGCCGCCGACTCCTGCGCGGCCTCCTCGCCGAGGTGGGCCACGACCATCGCGGTGAGCCGCTCGTGGTTGGGCATCGCGAGGTGGAGATGGAGGCAGCGGCGCAACAGGGGCGCCGGAAAGTCCCGTTCGCCGTTGCTGGTCAGCACCACCAGCGGAAAGGCGAGGCAGCGGACGTGGCCCCCGGTGACCGGGGCTCGTTCGCCGTCGTCCGTCGCCACCTCCACGACGGGTGGATCCGCCAGCCGCACCAGCTCCGGGACCTCGAACTCCCCTTCCTCCAGCACATTCAGCAGATCGTTGGGGAAGCCGGCGTCGCTCTTGTCGATCTCGTCGATGAGCAGCACCCGCGGACGCTCCCACGGCAGGAGCGCGGTGCCCAGCGGCCCGAGCCTCAGATAGCGGCCGATGTCCTCGGCCGACCCGCCGAGCTGGCTGTCCTGCAGCCGGGCGATGGCGTCGTAACCGTACAGCCCGTCCTGGAGCGCCGAGCGGCTCACGATCGGCCACCGCAGAACACGGCCCAGCCCCAGTTCATGCGCGACCGCGTGCGGAATGGTGCTCTTGCCCGCGCCCGGCGGGCCCGTGACGAGCAGCGGGCGCCGCAGGTACAGCGCCGCGTTGACCATCTCCAGCTCCTCCGGCCCGGGGCGGTACGCGTGTGCCGGGTGCCCGAGGCGGCGCGTGGACGCCGAGTCGAGCGCCGCGGGCCCGGGAAGTGGCGGACCGCCGTCGAAGCGCCGCCAGGGCGGCGGGGACGGCAGCTCCGCGATGCCGTCGTGCGGCTCTCCCGTGCCCCGGTAAATGAGCCATTCGGTCACTTCTGCTCCTGTGCGGTCATGGTGTCTCCAGCAGATCGGATGCGGGTGCCCCGCCGGGGCGCCGACTGGGGTCGTGGTGGAGCAGGGCGATGCCGCGGGCCCAGTCCGTATCGGGGTCGCCCCGCCAGTGCCGGGCGCGCAACTTCGCGACGGCCGAAGGAAGATCGGCAAGCGTGGCGACACCCGCGACGAACTCGGCGGCCACCCGGTGGAACCGCTCCTGTGCCCCGGCGCTCCCGGTGATATCCCCGGCGGGCGGGTACCGCCGCCACAGCAGGGTCGTGAGGCCGTGGTCGAGCGCCCGCCGCACACGCTCCGCCCTGTGGCCGTCGCCGACCGGGCCGTCGTGGACGAACACGGCGCCCGGGCCGGGGAATCGCGCGCGGTCGTCCGCCGCGAGGGAGTCCAGCCGGACGGCGAACGGGCGTGGCGCGGTGGGTGGCGTGGCCCGCCACCGGGAGCGCCACCCGTTGGGCGGATGTTCCGGGGCCGCCTGGTCGACCACGATCACGGCCCGGGTCGCGCCGAGCGGACGCCGCCTGAGGGCCCATTCGTCCACGGGGATGTCGAACAGCTCCTGCGGGAGGTGGAGTTCGACGGGGGCGATGTGATCACCGGCGTCGGCGCGCAGGAACGCGTGGTGGAGTGCGTCGAGCAACCGCCCAGGCGGATCGGCCAGTTCGGCCGGGCCCAGATCCTCGCCCATGGCGAGCAGTTCGACCTCCCCGAGCGAGGTGACGAGGCGGGCCGTCCAGCGGTAGCGGTTCTCCTGCCACCAGTCGGCGCGCAGGTCGAGCACGACGACGGAGGGATCGGGACGCTCCAGCGGTTCCGGTTCAGGCTCCGGCTCCGGCTCCGGCTCCGGCTCCGGCTCCGGAGACGGTTCCGGGCCGGGTTCGGGCTCCGGCCGGGGCTCAGACGCGGGCTCCGGTTCGGGCTCTGATTCCGGTTCGGGCTCGGGCACGGGCACAGGCACGGGCTCCGGCTCGGGCGGGGCCGGAGGCACGGACACCGCCAGCTCCACCGCATCGGGCACGAACACCAGCCCGGCCAGCAGCTTCCGCAGCGACCACGGCAGTGCGTGGGCCCGGTCCAGTGCCCAGTCCTGGAGGCTGAGCGCGCCCCGCGGGCACTCGGCGCGCACGCTCCGCGCCACCCGCAGAAGATAGTCGAGGAAGACGACGATCTCGTTCTGCCCGGTCGGGTCGTACAGCAGCCCCGCCCCGTCCCGCCAGCCGCGCGGTGGAGCGGTGCGGCTGCTGGGCTGTTCCGCGCCCGCCTCCACCACCAGCCGTTCCACCGTGCCGACGTCCGGCGCCGGGGGAAGCTCGGCGAGCAGCCCCAGCGCCTTGGTGCGGTCGACGGGCTGCCACAGCCCGCTCGACAGGGGGAGGCCGCCCTGGACGTCGGTCCAGGTGTTCCGGGCCGCCTTCGGCGGGTGCTGCGCCATCCGGTGCCAGTGGTCATGGGCGGTCATCAGGTCCTGGTACGGATCCGATCCCGCCACCTCGAGCGGCAGCTCCCGCAGGGCCGTGAGCTGCACGGCCTTTCCGCCGTCCCGGTCGTTGCGCTGTGCCTTGACGACCCCCACGACCGCGCCGCGGCCGAGGTCGACCACCGGGCCGCCGGAGACACCGAAACGGATCTCTCCGCCCTCGATCCCGAGGCGGAAGACATGGTTCTCCTGAGCGCCCTCGACCGTGCAATCGCCGGTCCAGGGGTATACCGGGCCGGTCTCGTCGGCCGTGAACCCCTGGAGCAGCACCTTGCCGCCCTGCCCGTGGGGCGGGGTGGAGAGGTCGGAGAGCCATGCGCACGGGTGATCGCCGACCGGGTCGGTCAGTTTGATGACGGCCAGGTCGGGGGTCGGCCATGCGTTCTCCGAGCCCCCGGGCACATCCGCCCACCCGGGCAGGGAGTGGAGCAGCTTCCCCGTGGTCGTCACCAGGTCCCGGCCCGTGCGGTAGGTGACGCCGATCGCAGAGGTGCCCTTCCATTCGGCGGTCCGCCCCGAGCCGCGCAGCAGAACATGAGCGCAGGTGAGCACCCGCCCGGGAGCCGCGAAGAATCCGCTGCCCCATAAGTCGGTCGGGGCCGGTGCGCCGCCGGATACCGGGCTGTGGATCCACACCGTGACGTCCTGGACGAGGTCGCGCAGATTGTTCTCGGCCGTCCGCTGCCGCAGCCCTCGTTCGTTGTCCGACATCGCCGTCGGAGCGGTGTCAGCGCGCGGCCCCGTCCCGCCAGGTGAGGGTGACCGTGACCGACGCCTTCGCCTCACCGTCCGCGAGGACGCTCACGACCTTGCCCGGCTTGGCGGCCAGCTCGACTCCGAAGGTCACCGCGACCTCGTCGGGTGCCGCGGCCGCCGTCGCCTGCCGCATGCTGGTGGCCACGCCCCTGACCATCTCGGTCAGCCCCTCGACCCGGGCCGTGAACGCGTCCGACAACCCGGTGTCGCTGTAGCCGCCGGGGCCCCGGCCGAGCTGTGCGGCGTCCGAGATCCGCGCCTCGATCACCGTTCCGTCCGGCAGTTCGACCTGTGTCATGTTGTTCCCCCCGATGTCCACCGGCCGATGACCGGCCGGCCCACCGCCCACCCGAACGTGGACATCGCTCAAACTACCCATGGGCGCCCGGCGGAACACGCGGAAAACAAAAGACGCTCCGTTCGCCTTGACGGCCGGAGCGTTTCTCTGCGTATATTGGTGATTTGCATGTCTACCTTATTTCTAGGCAGACCAATACTCGATGAAGTCATCATATCCAGCGGGAGTTGAATTGTCAAACGCGGAATTGCGTCAGGAGCAGGAATTCATCGACCTGCTCCATGCGCGTCTCGCCGAATTGCGGGCCGGGGCCGAGGAGGCGGTGAGTGACGCCCTGTCGATGGAGGGGCGGAACTTCCAGGCGCGGCTGGAGCGCGATGTGCTGGTGGCCGAGCGGTCCGGGCTGCTCGCCGCGTTCGACGCGGGGGAGCGGGGGCTGTGCTTCGGGCGGCTGAAGTTCCGCGACGGCCGCGACCACCACATCGGGCGCATCGGCATCCGGCGCGACGACGTGGAACGCACCCCGCTGGTCATCGACTGGCGGGCCGATGTGGCGCGCCCGTTCTACCTGGCGACCGGGCACACCCCGATGGGGCTGCGCCGCAGGCGCCACATCACCACCGAGCGCGGGCAGGTCACCGCCCTGCACGACGAGATCCTGGACCTGGACGACACCGCACGGACCGGGCACGAGAACAGCGACGCGGACGCCGTGCTGCTCGCCGCGCTCGACTCGGCCCGCACCGGCCGCATGCACGACATCGTGCAGACCATCCAGGCCGAGCAGGACCGGATCATCCGCGCCCCGCACCACGGTGTCCTCGTCGTCGAGGGCGGCCCCGGCACCGGGAAGACCGTGGTCGCGCTGCACCGCGCCGCGTATCTGCTGTACGCGCAGCGCGAGCTGCTGGCCCGCCGCGCGGTGCTCGTCCTGGGGCCCAACCCGGCGTTCCTCGGGTACATCGGCGAGGTGCTGCCCGCGCTCGGCGAGACCGGTGTGCTGCTCGCCACGCTCGGCGAGCTGTTCCCCGGCGTGACGGCCACCGGCACCGACACCCCGGAGGCCGCCGAGGCCAAGGGCCGCGCCACCATGGCGGATGCCCTGGCCCGCTTCGTTCAGGACCGGCAGGCGATGCCCGACCCGGAGATCGTGATCGACCACGACGACGGTGACCTGGTCCTGGACGCGGACATCGCGAGCGACGCGCGGTGGCGGGCGCGCGAGACCCGGCTGCCGCACAACCTGGCCCGCCCGCACTTCGCGTTCAGCGTCATCGACGGGCTGACCGCCCAGCTGACCGACCGGATCGGCGCGGACCCGTACGGCGGCCCGAACCTCCTCGGCCCCGACGACATCGCCCAGCTCGGCAAGGCGATCGCGGCCAGCCCCGAGGTGCACGCCGCCATCGACGAGCTGTGGCCCGAACTCACCCCGGAGCAGCTGGTCGCGGACTTCCTCACCGACCCCGTCCACGTGTCCGACGCCGACGCCGCCGCGATCCGCCGTACCGGCGGTGAGTGGACCCCGGCGGATGTGCCGCTGCTGGACGAGGCCGCCGAACTGGTCGGCGAGGACGACTCGGCGGCCCGCGCCGCCGCCGAGGGGGCGCGGCTGGAGCGCATCGAGTACGCGCAGGGCGTGCTCGACCTCTCCTACGGCTCCCGCACCCAGGAGTTCGAGGACCGCGAGGAAGACGACTCGGAGGTGCTGGCCGCCCACAACCTCATCGACGCCGAGCGCCTGGCGGACCGCAACGAGGAGATCGACCACCGCAGCGCCGCCGAACGCGCCGCCGCCGACCGCACCTGGGCCTTCGGCCACATCATCGTGGACGAGGCTCAGGAGCTGTCCCCGATGGCGTGGCGGCTGCTGATGCGCCGGTCCCCGACCCGTTCCATGACGCTCGTCGGCGACCCCGCGCAGACCGCGGAGCCGGGCGGCTGCGGCTCCTGGGCCTCGATTCTCGCCCCGTACGTCGAGGACCGCTGGGAGCACACGCGGCTCGGCGTCAACTACCGCACCCCGGCGGAGATCATGGCCGTCGCGGCGGAGGTGGCCCGGACCGCGGACCCGGACTTCGAGCCGCCGCGTTCGGTCCGCGCCACCGGCGTACGTCCGTGGGCGCGGCACACCGCCGACCTGCCCGGCGCGGTGGCCGACGCGGTGGCGCGGGAGTCGGGGGCGGAGGGCCGTGTGGCGGTGATCGCCCAGCCCGGCCACCACGACGCCCTCGCTGCGGCGCTTCCGGAGGCGTCCTCGGGCCGCTCCCCGGACCTGACCAGCCCGGTGGTGCTGCTGGCCCCGCGGCAGGCCAAGGGGCTGGAGTTCGACACGGTGATCGTGGCCGAGCCGGGGGAGTTCGGGACGAGCGATCTGTACGTGGCGCTGACCCGGGCGACCCAGCGGCTGGGCGTCGTGCACACCGGGACGCTCCCGGAGGGCCTGGCCGGGCTGGCAGCGCCGCTGTCTGAGCTGTCTGAGCCGCAGGACGAGCAGGACGAGCAGGACGTGGCCGTCTCGCCGGAGCGGTGAGCCGAGCGCGGTGTGGCGGCGTGGAGACGCAGCGGCGCGCCGCGCCCCGCCGCCACCGCGGGACCCGTGCCGGTCGCCCGCGCTTCGGCGAGCGACGTCCGGACCGGATCGCCCGTAGCCGCCGGGCGGTTGACCCCGCCCAGGTCAGGGGGCGCCCGGCGGCGGAAACCTGAACGGCGGGGGACGCGGCCGGGGCGGTCGGACGAACGCCTGGTGGGCGGCCTCCGCCGATTTGCCCCAGGCCGGGGGCCGTATGCGAGAGTAGACCGCCCCGATCGGCCGGGCGCGCCCGCGCGCGCAGCCGCCGACGGGTCCCCCATACCCCAGTAGGCAGTCTCCGGTCGCGCCCGCGCGTGTCCGGGCTGCCGCCGTCCCTCCACTACGTCCTTCCTGAGAGCGATGCTGGCAACGACTCTTCCTCCCCGGACCACGGACCTGTTCGACCAGGGCCTGGAGTTGCGACCCGGTTCCGCGCTGCTGCGGTTCGGCGCGGCGCGACAGCGACCGGCCGGCCGGTTCGGCTGGTCGGGCAATGGCGCCGCGGCGTGGCTCGACGACGTCCGCGGGCATGTGTGGACCGTCGGCGGCCCGGAGGCGGCCGCCGGGCTCGTCCTGCGCGCCGCGCAGCGCCGCCCGGAACAGGTGCGGGAGTTCACCGGGCCACGCGGCACCGACACCCTGGTCGCCCGCCACCTGCCGGTGGACGACATCGTGGAGTGGGTGTTCCGCTGGACACTGGAGGAACCTCCCGTGCAGCGGGGCGAGGAGCGCGTGGTCGTCCTCGACGAGAGCCACCACGACGAGCTGCTCGCCTTCCTCGGCGAACACAGCCCCGCCTACTCGACCGGCCCCGGCTCCGCGGATGTGAGCCTGTGGTGTGGAATCCGTGACGACGAGGGCCATCTGGTGGCCTGCGGCGCCATGAGCAGCCTGCGGGACAGCGGGGCGCCGCTGATGGCGTCCGTCGCCACCGACGCCGCCCAGCGCGGCCAGGGTCTCGGCGCGGCGCTGACGTCGTGGCTGACCCGGTACGCGGTGCGCCGCCACGGCTTCTGCACCCTGTGGCAGCTCGCCGACAACGCCCCCGCCGAACGGCTCTACACCCGCCTCGGCTACCGCAACGAGGACCCCTGCGTGGCCGCCCGGATCGCCGCCAACTGATCGCGGCGAACCTCATGACAACAGTCACACCGGGCCCCGGAACGAACGGGGCGCAATAGTAGATACCCGCTCGGCGAAATCGGAGACTTTTCGGCTCTTGCCGACATGTCGTATCCGGGTTCGCCACGGGTCCGGTGTCCCGCCCAGTCATCTGGCCACCAGCGTTTCTGACGGCGGGACACCGTCACATCTCCTTCACGGGACCTGCGCAGCACACCTCGGTGTCCCACCGCAAGCGACGTCCCGCACTACGACCCCCGGTAGTAGCGAACACTTGTTGCATTGCTTTCGACGCGGACCTAACAATGACGGCCCACACCGCGCCTCGGCAGTCCTGGCATCGCTGCGCACAGAGTCAGCCGTACACGGGGGAGGGCGTACCGCGACTACCGAGTGAGGGTCACGCATGAGCAAGCACCGGACCACGAAGACGCACCACCGGAAGATAGCCGTCGCCGCCGTCGCGGTGGCCGCCGTGGGTGTGCCGTCGGTCGCGATGGCGTGTCTGGACGGGCCGGACGACAAGGGCAACGCGGCCCGTGGGGTGGAGACCAGCGCGACCGCGGAACACGGGCAGGGCGAGCGGTGGCAGGAGAAGAAGAGCCAGCACCGGGACACGGAGAAATCGGCGCCGGTGAAGCGGGCGAAGGAGACGGAGCGGGCGTCGCGGTCCGCCTCCGCCACGCCGAGAGCCCGTACGACCTCCGCCCCCGCCACCACCCTGTCCGCCACCGCCCCGGTGGCGGCGAAGTCCAAGGCCCCGGCCACCACGGCCGCCGCCACCACCAAGGCAGCCGCCTCCCCGACGGCCGCGGCGTCCAGCGCCGAGGCCCAGGTCGTGGAACTCGTCAACGACGAGCGCGCCAAGGTGGGTTGCTCGCCGGTGAAGGTGAACGCGAAGCTCACCAAGGCCGCCGAGGCCCACAGCAAGGACATGGCCGAGCACAGCAACATGTCGCACACCGGGTCCGACGGATCCCAGCCGGGCGACCGGATCGAGGACGCGGGCTACTCGTGGAGCACCTACGGTGAGAACGTCGCCTACGGCTACAGCTCGGCCAAGAGCGTGATGGAGGGCTGGATGAACAGCTCCGGTCACAAGGCCAACATCCTGAACTGCGACTTCAAGGAGATCGGCGTCGGCCTCTCCGGGTCCGGCAACTACTGGACGCAGGACTTCGGCACGGCCCGCTAGAGCCTGCCCTC
The DNA here is from genome assembly GCF_042731515.1 of Streptomyces sp. NPDC059850. NCBI lineage: Bacteria > Bacillati > Actinomycetota > Actinomycetes > Kitasatosporales > Streptomycetaceae > Streptomyces > Streptomyces sp. NPDC059850. The sequence goes on along the minus strand of NZ_JBHWJI010000020.1, from coordinate 126,818 downwards.
CCGCGTTCTCTCGCGGAGCGCGCCGAGTTCGCGTTCCTGAGCACGTTCGCGGACGCGTACCACTATGGTCGGGTGCCATGCGCGTGGCTGGTGTCCTCGACAGGGTGACCCGGACCCGGGCGGCCGTGCTCGTCGTGGCCCTCGTGGCCGTGCTGCTCGCGCAGATGGCCGTCGCGATGGTGACGACGGCCGTGGAGCAGACGCCGACCATCGACGAGCCGGTGTACGTGGGGACGGCCCAGACCTATCTGCGGGAACACAGCCTGCGGTTCAACCCCGAACACCCGCCGCTCGGCAAGCTCGTCATCGCCACCGGGCTGCAGTTCGCCCACGCCCGCCTGGCCCCCGGATTCGCCGGGGACCAGGGGGCGCTGGGGCGGCGGCTGCTGTACGAGTCGGGCAACGACTCCTGGCAGGTGATGCTGTGGGCGCGGCTGCCGGTGATCGTGCTGACACTGCTGTTCGGGCTGGTCGTCTTCGCGTTCGCAAGGGATCTGGCCGGTCCGGTGGGCGGAGTGGCGGCGCTCACGCTGTACACGTTCTCGCCCGATGCCATCGCGCACGGCTCGCTCGCCACGCTCGACGTACCGATGGCCGGATTCCTGCTGACCTCGGTGTGGCTGCTGTGGCGGGCCCGGTGCCGCCCCCGGACACAGCTGCCGCTCGCCGGGGCGGCGCTCGGCGCGGCCGTGGCCACCAAGATGAGCGCGCTGCCCGCGGTTCCGGTGCTGATGGTCCTGGCGGTGCTCTCGTATGTGTCGTACGCCTGCCGCACACCCGGCACCCGGTGGTGGCGGGGTGTGGTGCGGGGTGCGGCGGGCGCGGTGGGCATGGCGCTGGTGGCGCTTGCCGTGGTGTGGGCCGCGTATCTCGCCGTGGACCCGCGGCTGCGCTGGACCACGCCCGGCCATGTGCCCGCCGTGCACGGGCTGCGCGGGCTCGCCGTCGACCTGCTGCCGGTCCCGGAGCCGTTCCGCGACGGGATGCGCGTCCAGTTCGGATTCGAGAACGAGCGGTGGCGCGGCTTTCTGTTCGGCCACCGGTACCACGGCTCGCTCTGGTACTACCTGCCCGCCGCGCTGCTGGTGAAGACGCCCCTGGGCATGCTCGCGCTGTGGGCCGCCGGTGCCGTCGCGATGGTGGCGGCGCCCCGGCTGCGGCCTGCGGCGCCGTACGTCCTGGTGCCCTCCGCCGTGCTGCTGGCCGTGGCCATGAACGGCGCCCGCGACCTCGGCGTGCGGTACGCCGTCTTCCTGCCCATGTTCCTGGCGGTCGCCGCGGCCGGGCTGGTCACGCTCCGGTGGCGAGGGGCCCGTGGTGTGACGGCGGCCCTGGCCGTGTGCGTGGCGGTCAGCTCGCTGCGCACGTTTCCGTACTACCTGCCGTACGCCAACGAGGCGTTCGGCGGCCCGGCCAGGACCCATCTCCATCTGCACGACTCGAACGTCGACTGGGGCCAGGATCTGGGGCGGCTGGCCGACCGCCTCCGGGGGCGCTACCGGGACGAGCGGGTGTGGCTGGTTTACAAGGGCAGCGGTGTGCCGTCCGCGTACGGCATCCGCGCCCGCGATCCGCGCGGGGTGTCCCCGGGCCGGGTGCACGGGCTGCTCGCCGTCTCGGACTCCTCGGTCGCCCAGGCGCGGGGCAGGCTCGCGGCGCTGATCGAGGACAGCCGACCGGTCGACGAGATCGGCCACTCCATCACCGTCTACCGCCGGGCATAACGCCCGTGCGGGGCCTGGCCGCCCGCCCGCCCGGGGCCGGTTGGTCCGTATCCAGCCACGCTCTGTAAGGTCATCTCCGCACGTGCGGGGGCGTGTGCTGTTGGAGGTCGCTCTCCTCTGCCGTTCTGCGCCCGCTCACCGGCCGCCGACACACCGAGGAGGGGTGCCCATGTCGTACCCGAGACCGCCTGAGGGCCCTGGCAGCGCAGGACCCTACGGACACACACCCCAGCAGGGCCCGCCGCCGATGCCACCCATGCCACCACCCCCGCCACCCGGCGGCCAGCAGGGCTGGCAGGGGACACCGGGGTACGGCGGACAGCCACCCCAGGGCACACCGTACGGCGGCCAAGGGCCCCAGCAGGGCGCACCGTACGGCCACGCGCCCGCCCCGCAATCGCCGCCGCCCGCGCCGCCGCGGAAGAGCACGGGCCGCACCTGCCTCTCCGCCTTCCTCGGCATCACCGGCGCGCTCGCGATGCTGGGCGGTGGCGCGCTGACCGCACACGCCTACTCGAACCACAGCCAGAACATCCCCAACCGCACCGCGTACGGCGCGTCGATGTGGCGCAACGAGCCCGCGGACAAGCTGTTCCCGGACTTCGTCGCGCCCCGGCAGGGCACCGGCCAGGCCCGGACGCCCGACCGCGAGCGCGCCCAGTGGCACCGCGTCGGGATATCCGAGGACACCGGCTGCGAAGACGGGCTGAGCGGAGCCACCTCGGCCCAGGCGGAGAAGCTCGGCTGCGAGGCCGTGCTGCGCGCCACCTATGTGGACCCGACGGGCAACACGGTCGCGACTGTGGCGCTGATCGTCCTGCCGGAGAGCGCGTCCATGGACACGGAGATGAGCACGTTCTTCGACGCCGAGAAGGAGAAGGACAACCCGGGGCCGGGTGTGAAGGCGTACGCCGTCCCCGGCACCATCGCGGCCCAGTGGAGCGACGCTCGGGCCAACGGCTCGGCGGGGCAGCCGGTCAGCGGCCTCCCGTACGCCCTGGTGGCCTCCGCCGGTGCGGTCGACGGCCGTAAGGCGGGCGAACTGCCGGGCGAGTGGGGCAAGTACAGCATCGACGCCAAGCAGGACCGGGCTCCGTGGCGGGGCGCCGCCGACGGCCTCGTCGACGCCCTGAAGGTCCATTACTTCGACCTGCTGACGGAGGGGGTCTCATGAGCGTCCGGCGACACACCACCGCGCGCCTCGCCACGGCCATGACGGCGACCGTCCTCGCCTCGGTGCTGGGCGTGGCGGCCGCGCCGCCCGCGGCCGCCGCGGGCCCCACCCCCACCAGCTGGGAGGCGAAGGCGCTCGGCCTCGCGTCGGCGCAGAGCACCGCGCAGGGCGAGGGTGTCAAGGTCGCGGTCCTGGACAGCGGCGTCATGACCAACCACGTGGCGCTGAACGGCAAGGTGACCACCGGCCCCGACTTCCTCAAGGACGGTCTGCGGCCCGGCGATCCGCGCTGGGGCGCCCACGGCACCGCGATGGCCTCGGACGTCCTGAAGGTGGCCCCGAAGGCGAGCATCCTGTCGGTCCGGGTGATCGACGACAAGGAGGATCAGGGGGAATTCAAGACCGGAACCAGTCCGACCAGCCAGGGCATCGACTACGCGGTCGACCACGGCGCCGATGTGATCTCCATGTCACTCGGTGGCGAGATGTTCGGCGACAGCGTCGACGAGGACGAGGTCGACGCGCTGGCCCGGGCGGCCCAGAAGGGCATCCCGGTCATCGCCTCGGCGGGCAACGAAGGCGACATGTTCAACGACGCCTCGTACCCGGCGGGCTACCCGGGCGTGATCGCCGTCGCCGCCACCCAGCAGAACGGCACCCGCGCCGAGTTCTCCACCGTACGGACGTACAACTCGGTGGCCGCACCCGGCGTGGCCATCGTGAGCGCGAAGAACACGGGCGGCTACGAGCCGGTCAACGGCACCTCGCCCGCCGCCGCGCTCACCTCGGGCGTGGTGGCCCTGATGCTGTCGCACAACGACAAGCTGACCCCGGCCCAGATCCGCGCGCTGCTGACGAAGACGGCGAACCACCCGGCCGACGGGCGCAACGCGCTGGTCGGGTACGGGCAGATCGACGCGGCTGCCGCCGTCCGGGCCTCCGCGAACCCGCCCGCCGACGGGACGGACCCGGCGAAGTACACGGGCAAGGAGCATCTGGCCACCCCGGACGGTACGCCGAAGACCCAGCACCCGCCCCTGGAGACGGAACTGGTGACGATCGGCCTCGGCGCGGCGGGCGTGGGGCTGCTGATGGTCATCGGCGCGGTGCTGATCACCCGCGCGGGCCGCCGCCGCGCGGCCACGGCCGTCGCGAGCGCTCCGCGGGGCTGATCGCCGATACGGATGTGGCGGGGGGGGGGGGGGGGGCGCCCCCCCCCCCCCCCCCGGGGCCCCCCCCCCCCCCCCGGGGGGGGGGGCGGGCGGGGGGGCGTTGGGGCCGCCCCGCGCGCCCCG
>NZ_JBHWJI010000020.1:0-122615 GCF_042731515.1 Streptomyces sp. NPDC059850 | reverse complement strand
CCGGGGGCCGCCCCCGGCCCCGCCCGCGCCGCCCCGCGGGCGCGGGGTGGTGTCCCCGTGTCCGGGGGGGGGGGGGGGGGGCCGGGCGCCCCCCCCCCGCCACACACGTTTCGTCCCTACCTCAGCGCCGGGGGGCGAGCAGAGCGGTGAGCATGTCGCGCAGCCAGTCGCGCAGCGCGTCGAGATCCGGGTCGAGCAGCAGCCGTTCGGCCGCCGCGTCGTGGATCGTGAGGACCGCCGCCGTCAGCGACTCGGGGTCACGCAGCCCGGGCGGCATGGTGTCGGGGTCGACAAAGGCGGTCACGATCGGCTGCAGCGTTTCGCGCAGCGCCTCGCGGTGCCGGATCAGGGTGGCCGCGGTGTCCGGGTCGCGCGCCGCGTACAGCATGAAGTCGGTGCGTACGAGGACCCAGGTGCGGTCGATCAGCAGCGCGCCCACCACCCGGTCGAGCAGGACCGCGAGACCCTCGTCGGGAGTGGCGCCGTCCAGCGCGTCCCGCACCTGGTCCGTCACGAGCGCGGCCTGCCGCTCGTAGAGCGCGAAGAACAGCTCGTCGAGGCTGTCGAAATTGGAGTAGAAGGCGCCGCGCGTATACCCGGCGGCCTCGCAGATCTCCTCGATTCCCGCGCGGCCGAAGCCGCGCTCGGCGAAGACCGTGAGCGCCGCGCCCAGCAGCCGTTCCCGGGTCTCGGCCCGGCGCCGGGTGACGCGGGTGGGGGTGCCGTCCGCGCGTCGTCCGCTGCGCAGCGCCCGGCGGTCGACCGCGCTGTTACTGGCTTCCGTCATGCGCTCCATCCTAGTTCGATACACTCGTGTATCCGATACGATTGTGTATCGAACTCGTCGGTGATTGAGGAAGTGCGGATCAGTGAGCCAGGTGGATACGGACCCCACAAAGACCCCGGTGCGGAGCACGGAAGGGGAGTCGCGGCCGGAGTCGGACGCGGACCGGCCGGGAGGCGAGGGCGCGGCGTCCCGGGGATGGTGGGCGCGGCTGCGCGGCGCGGTCCCGGCGCGCGTCGCGGCCATGCTCGTCGGCGCGCTGCTGCTGCAACTGGGATTCGTCCTGTCGTACGTGGGCGCGTTCCACCACCCCGAGCCGCACCGCATCCCGATCGCCGTCGCGGCGCCGGAACGGGTGGCCCCGGACGCGGTGCGGAAGCTCAACGGGATGCCCGGCCAGCCGCTGAAGGCCACCGCCACCGATGAGGCCACGGCCCGCGAGCGGCTGCGTACGGGGGAGATCAGCGGGGCGCTCATCGTGAAGCCCGGCTCCCGCACCGACACCCTCCTGACCGCCGGTGCCGGTGGCGCCTCCACGGCCACCGCGCTGGAAACGGTGATCGCGAAGGCCGAGAAGGCGCAGGGCCGCACCGCGTCCGTCGTGGACGCCTTCCCCGCGCAGGCGGGCGACGCCCGGGGGCTGAGCAGCTTCTACCTGGTGGTGGGCTGGACCGTGGGCGGCTATCTGTTCGCCGCGCTGCTGGGCATGTCCCTCGGTGCCCGCCCGGCCACCGCGCGCGGCGCCGGGCGGCGGCTGCTGGCGGCCGTTCCGTACGCGGTGCTGTCCGGCCTGGGCGGCGCGGCGATCGTGGGCCCGCTGCTCGGCGCGTTGAACGGCCACTTCCTCGCGCTGTCGGCGATCGGGGCGCTGGTCGTCTTCGGCGCCGCCGCCATGACCATCGCCTTCCAGGTGCTCTTCGGCGTCCTGGGTATCGGCGTCACGATCCTGCTGTTCGTGGTCCTCGGCAACCCCAGCGCCGGTGGCGCGTACGGCCCTGAGCTGCTGCCGCCGTTCTGGCGGGCGCTGAGCCCCGCGCTACCCAACGGCGCCGCGACCCATGCCGTGCGCCACATCATGTACTTCTCCGGCCACGGCATCGCCGCCAACCTGGCGGTGCTGGCCGCCTACGCCCTCGGCGGCACGCTGGTCAGTGTCCTCGGCGTCACCCTGATCCGCCGTCGGCGCGCAGCAGTCGCCGCCGCATGACCAGCCATCCGCAGCCGAACGCCGGAAGCGCGACCGCCCAGGTCAGCGCATCCGGCGCGGCGCGGCCGGTGGCCGCGTGCACGGCCACCGTGCTGGCCAGCCACCCGGCCGTGGCGCCCACCAACCCGGCGAGCAGCGAGCCGAGCCGGGCCGGTGCCCGGCTCTCCGGCGGGGTGGCCAGCCACAGCACCAGCGTGGCCAGCAGGAGGGCGAGTGCGCCGAGCAGGGCGATGAGCGCGGGCACCGCGGGAGGCGGCAGGAACGGGACCTCGTACGCGAAACTCTGGATCGCGGCGAGCACCATGAGGACCGCGCCGAGGAACGCGCTCTGCAGCAGATTGACCTTGCTCTGCCGCTGCTGCGCGGCCACCTCCTGACGCTGCGTCAGCTCCCGGCGGCGCTGGAGGGCGTGTTCCGCCTCGACCGTCAGGGCCGTCAGCGCGTCCCGGGCCCGTTCCCGGTCCGCCTCCAGATAGACCAGGCCGTCGCCCAGCCGCTGGACGAACCACGCGGCCAGCGCGAGGTCTTCGGCGAACGGGCCGTGGCCGCCCTCGGGGACGCCCGCGGCGTCCCGCTGGGCGCGCATGTTGGCCTCGGCGACGCACACGGTGGTGCGCATCTCCCTGAGCCTGGTGATCCACTGGGTGAGGCCCGTGGAGCCCGCGGTGAGCGACAGCAACCGGGTGCGCCACCGGGCGAGTTCCTCGCCACGGTCGTGCGTGTGCTCGTCATCGGCGGTGTCGTCGTCCGGGGATGCGCGGTCCAGCGCCGCGAGGGCGCCGTCCACGACCGCCCCCGCCGGGGAGGCGAGATCGCTGTCGTGCGCGGCGTGCACCCGCGTCTCGTACCGCAGCTTCGCCGCGTCCGCCAGATACCGGGCGAACGGTGGCGGTGCGTCACCGCCCTGGCTCCACAGCCACAGTTCGGTGTCCCGGGGGCCGTCGCCACCGTCGTCCGCCACCGCGACGAAGCGCCGCGACGGCCGGGTGGCGGAATCGCCGGTGGCCTCCCACAGGGTGACCTCGGGGCGGGCCAGCACGACGCCCGGCCCCAGCGGCAGGGGCAGTTCGGCCCGTATCGCCCCGACCAGCTCCCGCACACCGACCGGCTCGGTGCCGGACGGGGCGCGATAGGCGACGAACAGCCGCGCCTCGCCGACGACCCACTCCCGCTCCGGGCCCCCGTCCGCCCCCGCGATCCGTGTCCACCGCCGGTCCCAGGTGTCCCAGGCCCCCCGCTCACCCGCGACGGGCGACAGCGCCACCGACAGACACAGCAGATCGTGGTGGCGCCGCAGCACCGCCTGTGCCAGCCCCGCACGGTCGCGCCGCGCCGCCACCGCCCCCGCCGCCGGAAGCCCGGCCAGCTCCTCGGGGAGCGTGTCGGGCAGCCCCGTCGCGGCGGCGGAGCGGACCATGCCGAGCTGCGTCCCGCACGCCGCCCACACCTCCCGCAGCCGCCGGTACGACGCGCTCCGGCGCGGCCCGGTCGTGGCCACGAAGAGGTGGACGACGAGCGACTGATCAGTGAGGGTCACCACCGGCCGGTGCGCCCTCCGTGAGGTCGAGGTCGTCGTCATCGGGCCCGCTCCGCAGGGCATGCACCAAGCGGCCCAGCCGCTCCAGGGTTTCGGGCGAGGCGGGCTCGTGCCCGTCCCCCTCCTCGCCCGCGCGCAGTCGCACCCGCGACGGCCCCACCAGTTCCAACCGCCCCGTCACCGCGCCCAGCGCCCGCGCGTCCCCGGCCGCAACCGCAGCCTCCAGCGCCCCCAGCGCGCGCTCCACATGCGCCCAGTCCGCACGCGGCAGCACCAGCCCGGCGACCCCCGCGAGGGCCGCCGCGGCGTCCTCACGTAATTCCGCCGTGACCCGGCCCCGCTCCGACACTCCCATGGCCCCAACTTACCGGCATTGGGGTGAAAAGGGATGAGTACAGATATCTACCCGGGCCGCGCTCAGTCGCCGTGGGTGACGCGGATCTTGGACTGGCCGTGCGGAAGCTCCTCCCAGTCCTCCATGAAGCGGGCCGCCAGGCCGTGTTTCCCGGCGAGGTCGATGAGGGTTTCGGTGCGGTAGTAGAAGTCCTCCCGCAGGACCTGGTGCTCCTTGCCCTCGGTACGGTCGAAGGTGAAGTCGAACCAGCCGCCCGGCGCCAGCACACGGCCCACGTTGGCCAGGCACTCGTCGATGACCGGCAGCGGGGAGTGGGAGAACACGCTGTGGGCGTGGACGACGTCGAAGTGGGCCTCGGGCAGAAAGCGCAGGGTGAGGTCGCGGACGGGGGTGAGGTTGGGAAGCCGGTCCTGCAGTTCGGTGTGGACCAGGGTGTCCTGTGCGGCGACCAGGATGTCGGGGGAGATGTCGACGCCGTAGTAGTGGCCGGGTTCGAGGTGGCGGATGAAGCGCCACCCCGCGCGCAGATTGCCGCAGCCGATCTCCAGCATGCGGTGCTCGGGGCGCAGACCGTGCTTGACCAGGTAGTCGAACTGCATCGCGCCCAGCGCCAGCCACCGCTCCCGGGTACGGCCGCCGACCGCCGCGTCGGCGCTGGCACGGGTGTCGGAACGCATCACGGCGCGGTAGTAGTCGACGTGGTCCGGGAAGCGGCGGCGCAACCAGGCGTCCCGGGTGGCCCGCACCAGGTGGCGCGGTACGCGTTCGGGGTGACGGAGCGCGTAGGAGACCCGGTGGCCGAGGCTGGCACGGTTGACGGTGACGTTCTTGGCGGGCATGAATGATCCTTTCCCGGGGACGCGGGCTGTGTGTCGCGAGCCCTGGATTCAGCATCGGTGCGGGTGACGGCCGTGGGCGTCGGAGGACCGGCTAACGGCCCAAGGCGGTTCGGGTGACGGCGGGGTCAGCCGATCGGATGATGCGGAGCGCGGCGGCCTGTCATAGGACTGGCTACAGAAGAGCGAGGGAAGGTGCGGCGATGCGGAGCGGTCCGGCGGCGGAGGCTCGCGAGGTCGAGTGGGCCGATCCGGACGGCCGGTGGCTGCGGGTGGTCCTGGACGGGGCGTTCCTGCTGCTGCTCGGCTCGTCACTGGTCCGCTTCCTGACCCGCGATCAGAGCCGGACGCACACCGGATATGCCGTCGCCCTGTTCGTCGCCTTCGGGCTGCTGTACGTGCTCGGGCGGCTGCTGGCCCCCGCGCCACGCCCCGGCGCCCGGCCGAGCGCGCGGCATCTGGCCTGGCTGGGGGCGGTGTCGGCGGTCTGGGCCGGGCTGCTCGCCCTCGCACCGAGCGCCACGTGGTGTGCCATGCCGCTGCTGTTCACCGGGCTGCAGACGCTGCCCGTGCGCATCGCGGTGCCGCTGGCGGCCGTGCTCACCGTGGCGGTCGTCGCCACCGAGCTGCGGCTCTCCCACCAAGGGCTCAACCCGAATGTGGTGGTCGCCCCCGTGGCCATCAGCGCCGTCGCCACCGCCGTGCTGGTCCATCTGCAGCGCCAGGCGGCCCGGCAGCGCGTCCTGATCGACGACCTGGTCCGCACCCGCCGCGATCTGGCCGCCACCGAGCGGCGGGCGGGCATCCTCGCGGAGCGGCAGCGGCTGGCCAGCGAGATCCACGACACCCTCGCGCAGGGTCTGTCCAGCCAGGGGATGCTGCTCCAGGCCGCCGACCGCACCTGGGAGACGGACCCCGACGCGGCGCGCCGCCATATGCGGGACGCGGCCGGGATCGCCTCCCGCGGCCTCGCCGAGGCCCGCCGGTTCGTCCAGGACCTGGCCCCCGCCGACCTCGCCGACCGCACCCTCGCCGAGGCGCTGAGCGCGCTGGCCGACCGCGAGTGCGGCGAGGGGCTGACCGTCGGCTTCCGGCTCGACGGCATGCCGGGCCCGGTGCCGGAGCGGGTCGAGGCCGCGCTGCTGCGTATCGCGCAGGGCGCCCTGGCCAACGTGCGGGAACACGCCTGGGCGACCCGGGCCGCGCTCACCCTGACCTGGCTGGACGACCAGATCTCCCTGGACATCGCCGACAACGGCCGTGGCTTCGACCCCGAGCGCCCCCGGGCGGCGGACACCGGCCGGGAGCGGGGCCACGGGCTGCCCGCCATGCGGGTGCGGGCCCGCCAGCTCGGGGGCACGCTCACCGTCGAATCCACCCGGGGCGAGGGCACCGTCGTATCGGCGGCCGTCCCCCTCGCCACGCCCTGACGTCACACCCGCATCACACGGAGGACCGCCGCACCATGACCACCCCGCCCGACGCCACCCCGCCCATCCGGCTGCTGCTGTGCGACGACCACGCCGTGGTGCGCGCCGGGCTGCTCGCGCTGCTGTCCAGCACCGCGGGGATCGAGGTGGTCGGCGAGGCGGGCAGTGGCGAGGAAGCGCTGGCCATGGCCGCGCGCGTACGCCCCGACGTGGTGCTCATGGACCTCCAGCTCGGCGACGGCATGGACGGAGTGGAGGCCACCCGCCGACTGGCCTCCGGTACCCCCGGGGCGGCGCCGGAGGAACCGGCCCCGCGGGTGCTGGTGCTCACCATGTTCGACACCGACGCCGACATCGCCCGGGCCATCGAGGCGGGCGCCACCGGCTATCTGCTCAAGGCCGAGCGGCCGGAGGAGCTGTTCGCGGCGATACGGAACGCGGCGGCCGGGCGCACCGCGCTCTCGGCGCCGGTCGCCGACCGGCTGATGGCCCAGCTGCGCACACCCCGCCCCGCCCTCTCCGAGCGGGAGCGGGAGATCCTGCAGCAGCTCGCCCGGGGGCTGGGGAACCGGGAGATCGCCCGTGCCCTGTTCATCAGCGAGGCCACGGTGAAGACCCACCTGGGGCGGATCTACGGCAAGCTGGGCGTGGACACCCGGGCGGGCGCGGTCGCCGTCGCCACCGAGCGGCGGCTGCTGGGCTGATCGTTACGACCACACATCGGATGTTCCGCTCCCTCGCGGGGTGGCCTTCGCGGAGCCCGCCCGGCAGGGGTACGGCCCCCGGCCCCCGGCCTGCGGGAGCGCCCGCGACGAGCGCGAAGAGACATCCCAACTATGGTCGCGCGGCAGGGGGACGATTGTCGCGGAATTGGGGCCGTACGACGCCTTGACACCCCAATACATCGGATGTTCTGATGCCGATGCGTCCTGGTAAATGGGACCGGCCGAATGGAGCCGCCGTGGGTCGGATCAACGCCTTACCCCGCATCTGACGTTCCCCATCTCATCCCTCACGCCCCCGCCGCGATCGCGGCTTCTCTCCAGCATCCGCACGCGCATTCATTCCGTGCTGCCGGAGTACGTCCATGTGAGCACGCAAATTGAAGTGGACACTGCTATGAAAAGACGACTCCTCGTGAGTGCTACCGCGGCTGCCGCCGCATTGGGTCTCACGTTGTCGGGATGCTCCTCCGGCGGCGGCACGTCGGGCCAGTCGAAGGACAAGCTCACCTGGTCGATGTGGATCGCCGGTTCGGCGGACAAGGCGGCCTGGCAGAAGGTCGCCGACGCGGTCAAGGAGGACGGCGGCGCGAAGGTCACCATTCAGGGGGCGCCGTTCGAGGATTACTTCACCAAGCTCCGCACCCAGCTCAGCGCGGGAAGCGCGCCGTGCATCGTCAGCATGCAGAGCCTCCGCGCGGCGAACTACACGGACGTCCTGCTGCCGCTCGACTCCCTCGCGAAGAAGCAGGGCGTCGACCTGTCGCAGTTCGACACCACCGCGCTCGACGCGCTGAAGGTCGACGGAAAGATCTACGCCCTGCCGTACGACACCGGGCCCATGCTGCTGTTCTACAACAAGGACCTCTTCAAGCAGGTGGGCGCGAAGGCACCGGAGCCGGGCTGGACGGTGAAGGAGTTCGAGACCGCCGCGGCGAAGTTCAAGGCCGCGGGGAAGAAGATATTCGGCTCGGCGATCGGGGACATGAACCTCGAGTCGATGATCCTCGGCTACAACGGGGGCCGCGTCATCAAGGAGGACGGCACGCTCGACCCCTCGGACCCGAAGTTCGCCAAGGGCTTCGACTACCTCGGTTCGCTCGTGAAGAACGGCTGGGCCACTCAGGCGAGTTCGGACACCTCGGTCGCGTCCAACGACTTCGTGGCCAAGAAGGTGGGCATGTACCCCGACGGCCCCTGGTCGCTCCTCGACCGGAAGGGCAAGGCCAATTTCGACATCGGGATCACGACCATTCCCGTCGGCACGGCCGGTGCCACCCCGTCCACCTACTCGGCGGGCTCCGGCTTCGGCGTCTCCAAGCAGTGCAAGTACCCCGACCAGGCCTTCCAGGCGGTCAAGACGATGACCAGTCAGAAGGTGCTGAAGGGGCTGGCCGAGCAGGGACGGGCCTTCCCCGGTCGCACGGCGGCGCAGCAGGCGTGGTACGACAACGCGAACATCGCGGGTGTCGAGACCGTGCTCAAGGCGGCGCAGAAGGCGTCGACCCCACTGCCCGGGAACAAGCAGAGCGACCAGCTCCAGCAGCTCTTCTTCCAGTACGGGATCCAGGCCCTGAACGGGCAGCAGTCGGGAGCGCAGACGATGAAGTCGATCGCCGGACAACTCCAGAAGTGAGCCTGAGAGGTCGGGAAATGACGGAATCGGTGTCCCAGCCATCGCCCGCGTCGATGTCCGCTGTTCCTCCCGGGGCGGCGTCGGCGGTGCCGGTGGCTGGTACGGGTGCCGCCGACGTGGGGGTCGCGGCACGGGAGGGGCCGAAGCACAAGGCGGGGCGGCGGCCCGGGGAGGGGGAGCGGTCGGGGCGGCGGCAGATCGGGCGGCGCTCGTGGTGGGGCGCCGTGTTCGCCACTCCCCACTCGCTCGGGCTGGCGATCTTCACGGTGGTCCCCATCGTCGCCTCCCTCGTCGTGAGCTTCATGAACTGGCCGATGCTCGGTGAGCACTCCTGGACCGGCCTCGACAACTACCGCCAGCTCTTCGCGGACGACACCTTCTGGATCGTGGCGCGGAACACCGTCGAGTACGTGGTCCTCTATGTGCCGCTGAACCTCGTGGTCTCGCTCGGACTCGCGGCCTGGCTGACGCCGCGGATCCGGCACCGGCACGTCTTCCGGGTGCTGTTCTTCATTCCGACGATCACGCCGCTGGTGGCGAATGTCGTCGTGTGGCGGATGCTCTACCAGCCCGATGGCTTCATCGACGCGACGATGCAGTCGACGATCGGGGTGAACGCGCCCAATTTCCTCGCGGACGGCACGTGGGCCATGCTCGCGGTGGTCGCGATGAGCGTCTGGGCGGGTTTCGGCTACAACATGCTGATCTTCTCCGCCGCTCTCGACGCGGTGCCGGAAAACCAGCTCGAGGCCGCCCAGATCGACGGCGCGAGTGCGTGGCAGGTCTTCTGGCGCATCAAATTCCCGGCGATTTCCCCGTCGATCTTCTTCGCGACGATGATGACGCTCATCACCTCGTTCCAGGTGTTCACCCAGCCGTTCCTGCTGACCAAGGGCGGCCCGGGGACGGAAACCGAGACGCTCGTGCAGTACATCTACAACACCGGCTTCCAGACCCAGCAGCTCGGGCTCGCCTCCGCGGGAGCCTGGGTGCTCTTTGTGATCATTCTCGGCATCACGGCGGTCCAGTTCCTCGGCCAGAAGCGTTGGGTGCACTATGAGTAGCGACACGCGGCCGGTGAAGGCCGCTTCACGGACCCGGCAGGCCATCGGCTATCTGCTGCTGTGCCTGATCGCGCTGGCGTTCATGTCGCCGCTCATCTACATGGTGGCCACCAGCCTCAAGCCCGAGGCCGACACCTTCACCACGCCGCCGACGCTCTGGGGATCGGAGCTGCGCTGGCAGAACTTCGCGGATGTCTTCAGCTATCTGCCGTTCCAGCGGTTCATCCTGAACGGCGTGTTCGTCGCCGCCGTCGGCACCGCCATCAACGTCGCGGTCGCGGCGTTCAGCGGATACGCCTTCTCGCGCCTTCGCTGGCGCGGCAGGAACGTCGTCTTCGTCCTCTTCCTGGCGACGCTGATGATCCCGCAGGACGTTCTCATCATCCCGATGTACGTGATGATGCAGAACTTCGGCTGGGTGGACACCTTCCAGGCGCTCATCATCCCGTGGGCGTTCACCGCGCTGGGCGCGTTCCTGCTGCGGCAGTTCTTCCTGACCGTGCCGCAGGAGCTGGACGACGCCGCCCGCGCCGACGGGGCGGGGACGGTGCGGACCTTCATCGCCGTGATGCTGCCGCTGGCCCGCCCGACCCTGGCCGTGCTGGCCGTCTTCACGTTCATCAGCTACTGGAACTCCTTCCTGTGGCCCCTGGTCGTCGTCAACGACGTGAACGCCCGCGCGACCATCCCCCTCGGTCTCCAGGCGTTCTTCGGCCAGCAGGGGACCCAGTGGAGCCTCGTCATGGCGGCGTCGGTGATTTCGATGCTGCCGACCGTGATCCTCCTGATGCTCCTTCAGAAGCACCTCATCCGCGGCATCGTCACCAGTGGCCTCGGCGGCCGCTGAACCGCAGCCCTTCCCGAAAGGAATCCGCTTTAATGGCCATCCCCGCCTGGTTCACCGAGGACCGCTTCGGCATGTTCGTCCACTGGGGCCTGTACGCACTCCCCGCCCGCCACGAGTGGGTGAAGAACCGCGAGCGGATCACCGACGAGGACTACGACCGCTACTTCCGCCACTTCGAACCGGACCTCTACGACCCCCGCGAGTGGGCGCGGTCCGCCAAGCGCGCCGGAATGAAGTACGTCGTGCTCACCACGAAGCACCACGACGGCTTCTGCCTGTGGGACTCGAAGCTGACGGACTACACCTCGATGCACACCCCCATCGGCAAGGACCTGGTCCGCGAGTTCGTCGACGCCGTGCGCGCCGAGGGGCTGCGCGTGGGCTTCTACCACTCGCTCATCGACTGGCACCACCCCGACTTCGTCATCGACGGTCTCCACCCGCGCCGCGACGACCCGCCGGAGGAGATCGCGCGGCTCAACGAGGGCCGCGACATGGCCCGGTACCGCGCGTACCTCCACGGCCAGGTCGAGGAGCTGCTGACCGACTACGGCCGCATCGACTACCTCTTCTACGACTTCTCGTACAAGCGCGGCAGGCACAGCGAGGTGTTCAACGCCAAGGGGGCCGACGAGTGGGGCTCGGAGGAACTCCTCGCGCTCACCCGCCGCCTCCAGCCCGGGATCATCGTCAACGACCGGCTGGAGATCCCCGGTGACCTCGTCACCCCGGAGCAGTACCAGCCCGACAAGCCCATGGAGGTCGACGGCGAGCCGGTGGTCTGGGAGGCCTGCCAGACCCTCAACGGCAGCTGGGGCTACGACCGCGACAACCTCAACGTCAAGAGCGTCGAACTGCTGCTCCGGATGCTCATCGACGGCGTCGCCAAGAACGGCAACATGCTGCTGAACGTCGGGCCCACCGGGCGCGGCGAACTGGACCCGACCGCCGCCGCCACGCTGGAGGGCATCGGGGAGTGGATGTCCCGCCACAACCGCTCGATCTACGGCGCTGGCCCCTCCGCCCACCGCGCCCCGGTCGACACCCGCTACACCCAGCGCGGCAACCGCCTCTACCTCCACCTCTTCGCCTGGCCCTTCACCCATGTGCACCTCGCCGGGCTGGCGGGCAAGGTCGAGTACGCGCAGCTGCTGCACGACGCGTCCGAGATCCACTACCGCGAGATCGACCCGTCGGCCACCGCCCAGAACACCACCATCGGCGGCCAGCCGCCCGGCACCCTCACCCTGTCCCTGCCGGTGGTCCGGCCCGATGTCGCGGTGCCGGTCGTGGAACTCTTCCTGCGGGAGGGCGCCTGACGGGCGGCCGGCACCGGGCCCAGCTCACAGCTCCAGCACGGCGTGCACCGGCAGATGGTCGCTGGGGAACTGCCCGCCGGAGGAGTAGGTGTCGATGGCCGCGTAGCGGGTCCGTACGCCCCGCGAGGTGAGGATCCAGTCGATCCGGTCGCCGTCCGGCACCAGCGGCTTGTAGCCGTGGAAGGTCGCGTACAGCTTGCCGCGCCGGTCGGCGGTGTCCCATGAGTCGGCGAGCAGGCCGCCGTCCAGCAGGGTGTCGTAGACGGAGTTGCCGTGGGCGGCCACGTTGAAGTCCCCGGTGACGATCCGGGGGAGCGACGGGTCCAGCCCGGCCAGCCGGGTGTTGATCAGGACGGCGGCCCGCTGCCGGGCGTACTGGCTGACGTGGTCCAGATGGGTGTTGAGGGCGTAAAACTGCTTGCCGGTGACCTGGTCGTGAAAACGCGCCCAGGTCACCATGCGCACCACGGCGCCGCCCCAGGTGTTGGAGCCGATCACATACGGGGTGTCGGACAGCCAGAAGTGGTCGAACTCCAGCGGCTCCAGCCGTCTCGTGTCGTAGAAGACGGCCATGAACTCATCGCGGCTGCCACCCGCCCGGCCCGTGCCCAGCCAGTCGTAGCGCGGGCCGAGATCGGCGGCGATGTCGCGCAGTTGGCCGTACAGCCCCTCCTGGGTGCCCAGCAGATGCGGCTCGGCGCGGCGCAGCAGCTCCCGCATGACTGGGCGGCGCTGCGCCCAGGTGTTGGGCGCGGTGTCGCTGGCGTAGCGCAGGTTGAAGGTCATGGTGTGCAGCTGTGAGCCGCCCACGGGGACGGCCGGGCCGTCCCCGGCGGTGTCGGCCCGGGCCTCCGGCTGGGTGGCGAGCGGAAGTCCGAGAGCTGCGGCGGCCGCGGCGCGCATACCGTGGCGACGGCTGAACAGCGGTGCGGGCATGGCTCCTCCAGATGTCCGGCGATGACACCAGTATCAGGCCGACTGGTAGGAATGAAGTGGCCTGCGGGAGCCGTGAGTTGAAACGAAACGCGTCCGGATGCGAAACGCGAGGCGCACACCCGGACGCCGCCTCAGGGGAGTTCCGGCAGCCGGGGGGTGTAGAGCCAGGCGGTGAGCAGCGCGTCCAGGGGCCGCTCCGTGTGGCGCCGCGCCAGGGCCGTGAACTCCATGGTGGTGACGGTGGCGTGGCGGTGGGTGGCCGTCCACTCCCGCAGCACCGCGAAGAAGGCGTCGTCCCCGAGGACCGTACGCAGCGCGTGCAGCGTCAGGGCACCCCGGTGGTAGAGCCGGTCGTCGAACATCCGCGCCATGCCCGGGTCCGCGACCAGCAGATCCTGCGGCTGCTCGGCCAGCGCGGCCCGGAACCGGGCGGCGTGGACGGCGGCCGGGACCCCGCCGGACACCTCCGACCACAGCCACTCGGCGTACTTGGCGAAGCCCTCGTTCAGCCAGATGTGGCGCCAGTCGGCGACGCTCAGGCTGTTGCCGAACCACTGGTGGGCCAGCTCATGGGCCACCAGCCGCTCACAGCCGCGCTGCCCGTCGACATGGTTGGAGCCGAAGACGGACAGCGTCTGCGCCTCGACCGGCACTTCCAGCTCGTCGTCCGTCACCACCACCGCGTACTCGTCGAACGGATACGGGCCGAAGAGATCCTCGAAGGCGGCCATCATCCGGGGCTGGCGGGCGAAGTCGTGGTCGAAACGGTCGCGCAGCCGCGGCGGTACGGCCGCCCGCTGGGGCACCCGGCTCACGGCCGGGTCCGTCAGCTCGACCAGGTCGTACAGGCCGATCTGGACGGTGGCGAGATACGTGGACATCGGCGCCGGGTGCTCGTACACCCAGGTCGTGGTGGAGGCGCTGACCGTGCACGACTCCAGGGTGCCCGCGGCGACCACCGTGTACGGCGACGGCGCGGTCACCGCGATCCGGTACGACGCCTTGCCGGCCGGGTGGTCGTCGCACGGGAACCAGGACGGCGCGCCGATCGGCTGGCCGGCCACCAGCGCCCCGTCCTCCAGCTGCTCCCAGCCCAGGTCGCCCCAGTGCCGGGTCTTCACCGGCCGGGGCACCCCGACGTACCGCACCTCGACGGTGAACGGCGTCCCGGCGGGCAGCGGGCGGGCCGGGCGGACGCGCAGCTTGTCCGCCCGGTGGGTGTAGCGGGCCGCGCGGACCCCGTCGACCAGCACCCCGTCCACCCGGAACGCGCCCAGGTCGAGGCTGAATCCGGACAGCGGCTCGCCCGTCGCGCCCGGCTCGGCGACCGCCGAGATCCGGGCCCGGCCCGAGAGCCGCCCGGTGCTCGGACGGCAGTTCAGCTCCAGGTCGTAATGGGTCACCCGGTAGCCGCCGTTGCCGTGCCCGGGCAGATACGAGTCCCCGGACCTGTCCGCGCCGACCGCCCCGACCGCGCCGCCGGGCGCCGCCTGCGCCCGGCGGCCGCCCTTGCCCCTGCTCACTTCGCCGTACCCTCCGTCTTCCGCATGTCCCGCTCCTTCTCCGGCTGCCACGCCGCGATCGGGTTGCCCAGCCACCGGGTACCCGCGGGCAGTGCCTCGCCGCGCATCACCAGCGACGCCGGACCCACCGTGGCACACGCGCCCACCGTGGCGCCCGGCAGCACGATGCCATGCGGGCCCAGGGTCGCGCCCTCCTCCAGGACGACCTCGTCCATGCGCATGATCCGGTCGTGGAAGAGATGGGTCTGCACCACGCAGCCCCGGTTCACGCTCGCCCCGGCGCCGATCCGCACCAGGTCGGCCTCGGGCAGCCAGTACGTCTCGCACCAGGCTCCGCGCCCGATGCGCGCGCCCAGCCCCCGCAGCCACCAGTTCATCAGCGGCGTACCGGACACGGCCCCGGCCAGCCACGGCACCGCCAGCACCTCCACGAAGGTGTCCGCCAGCTCGGTGCGCCACACGAACGAACTCCACAGCGGCCGTTCGGTGGCCCGGAACCGGCCCACCAGCAGCCACTTGGCCAGCACCGCCACGACGCACGCCACCAGACCGCCCGCGATGAGCAGCACGCCGCCCGCCGCCAGCGCGGCCGGGAAGCCGAACCGTCCGGCGATCGCGCCGAAGGCGGCCAGCACCAGCACCGCGAGCGCCGTGCTGCCCATGACGGGTACGATCCGGCACAGTTCGACGGCGCCACGCGCCCACTTCAGCCGCCGCGCCGGACGGTACGTACGGCTCTGGTCGCCCTCCTCGGCCGCCCTCGGCAGCTTCATCGGCGGCATCCCGAGCCACGAGCTGCCCGCCTTGGCGCCCTTGGGCGCCGCGGACAGCACGCCGACCAGACCGCGCTTGGGGACCGAGCTGCCGCCCGCGGCCATACCGGAGTTGCCGAGGAACGCCATCTTGCCGACCCGCGACTCGGCGATCCGCAGCCGTCCGCCGCCCAGTTCGTACGACGCCACCATGGTGTCGTCGGCGAGGAACGCGCCGTCGCCCACCGTCGTCATCGACGGCAGCGCCAGCACGGTGGACGCCTCGACCCCGCGCCCCACCTTCATCCCGAGCGCCCGCAGCCACACCGGGGTGAACAGGCTCGCGTACAGCGGGAACAGATGCACCCGCGCCATGTCCATCAGCCGCTCGGTGGCCCACGCCTGCCAGGCGACGCGCCCGTGCACGGGGTGCTGGCCCGCGCGCAGGCCGATGCCGAGCGCCCGTACCCCGGCCAGGATGAGCAGCGCGTAGCAGACCATCCCGGCCACGGTCGCCAGCGGCACCGCGGCCAGCGCGTGGAGCAGCGCCGGGACCGGCTCGTGGGTGCCCCGGACGAACAGCACGAGGACGGCGAGCGCGGGCAGCAGCGCCAGCGCGGGCAGCAGAGTCAGCGCCAGCGAGGTGAGCCCGTACACCACGGCCCAGCGGCGGGTGCGCTCCGGCCGGTCCTCGGGCCGGTGCTGCGCCGCCTTGCCGGACTTGGCGGCCGGTACGCCCGCCCAGCGGCGCCCCGCGGGCACCGCGCCGGTCACCCCGGACCCCGGGGCGATCTCGGCGCGCTTGCCGATCCGGGCGCCGGGGAAGAGCGTGCTGCGCGCGCCGACCGTGGCGCCCGCGCCGATCCGGATGCGGCCGATCCGCAGCCGGTCGCCGTCCAGCCAGTGGCCTGACAGATCGACCTCGGGCTCGACCGCGCTGCCCCTGCCGAGCTTGAGCATCCCGGTCACCGGCGGCAGCGCGTGCAGATCGACATCCGGGCCGATCCGCACGCCCAGCGCCCGCGCGTAGTGGGTGAGCCAGCTGCCCGACAGGCCGGTGGCACCGCTCAGTTCGGCCAGCTTCTCGGCCGTCCACAGCCGCAGATGGACGCCGCCGCCGCGCTGGTACGTCCCCGGCTTGAGCCCCCGCAGCAGCAGCCGCGCACCGCCCGCGGCGATCGCGATCCGGCCCGGCGGCGATACGAAGAGCAGCCAGCCGAGCGCGATCCACCACCAGGAGACGGTGGGCGCCCAGGGCGCGGAACCCAGCAGATGCAGCGTATTGAGGACGGCGGCCGCGGCCACGCCCCAGCGCAGCCCGGCGACCGTCAGCAGCGGCAGCGTCAGCAGCGACTGCGCGAGGCCGGTGCGCCGGGGGACGGGCCGCACGGTGCGCGAAGCCGTCGCCTCGCAGCCCATCGCGTCCAGCGTCCGGGCGAGCGCGCCCAGCCGCGGGTTCTGGTAGATGTCGCTGACCGACCCGCTGGGGTAGCGGTCCCGGATGCGCGAGACGAGCTGGGCGGCGGCGAGGCTGCCCCCGCCCGCCGCGAAGAAGTCGGCGTCCGGCCCGCTCGCGGGGGTGCCCAGCACCTCGCCCCACAGCTCGGCCAGCCAGCTCTCGGTCCCGGTCAGCGCGTCCGGGGTCGCGGCCGTGCCGACGCCCGGCAGCGGCCAGGGCAGCGCGGCCCGGTCCACCTTGCCGGAGGTACGGGTCGGCAGCGTGCCGACCACCGCGAGCAGCGGCACCAGCGCGGCGGGCAGCACCTCCCGCAGCCGGTCCAGCGCGTCCGCCTGGTCGAAGCCGTCGTCTTCTTCGGGTCCTTCGGGCACGACGTAGCCCACCAGCAGCTGGTGGCCCGCCTTCGTCGTCCGTACCGCGGCCGCGGCGCCCGCCACGCCCGGCAGTGCCTGCAGCGCGGCGTCCACCTCGCCCAGCTCGATCCGGCGGCCGCCCAGCTTGACCTGTTCATCGGCCCGGCCGACGAACAGCAGCCCCTCCTCCTCGGCGCGCACCAGGTCACCGCTGCGGTACGCGCGCGACCAGCCCAGGGCCGGGAGCGGGGCGTACTTCTCGGCGTCCTTCGCCGGGTCGAGATAGCGGGCCAGACCGACCCCGCCGATCACCAGCTCGCCGACCTCACCCATGGGCACGACCTCGCCCCGGGAATCCACGACGGCCAGCTCCCAGCCGTCGAGCGGCAGCCCGATCCGCACCGGACCCTCGCCGGTCAGCTGCGCCGCGCACGCCACGACGGTGGCCTCGGTCGGACCGTAGGTGTTCCACACCTCACGGTCCTCGACCGCCATCCGCTCGGCCAGCTCCGGCGGGCACGCCTCGCCGCCGAAGATCAGCAGCCGTACGTCGTCCAGCGCCTCCACCGGCCACAGCGCGGCCAGTGTGGGGACCGTGGAGACCACGGTGATCTCCTGCTCGACCAGCCAGGGGCCCAGGTCCACACCCGTGCGCACCAGCGACCGGGGCGCGGGCACCAGACAGGCGCCGCTGCGCCACGCGAGCCACATCTCCTCACAGGACGCGTCGAAGGCCACCGACAGACCGGCCAGCACCCGGTCGCCCGGCCCCATGGGCTCATCGGCCAGGAACAGCCCGGCCTCGGCGTCCACGAACGCGGCCGCGCTGCGGTGGGTGACGGCGACGCCCTTGGGCTTGCCCGTCGATCCGGAGGTGAAGATGATCCACGCGTCGTCGCCGGGCCCAGGCCGGCCGGGGCCGCCGTGCGGCTCGGCGCGCACCGTCATCTCCAGGCCGGCGCCGAGCACCACGCTCACCTCGGCCTCGGAGAAGACCAGCTCGGCCCGCTCGTCCGGGTCCTCCGCGTCCACCGGCACATACGCCGCGCCCACGGCCAGCACGGCCAGGATCCCGACGTACAGATCGGCGGTGCCGGAGGGGACGCGGATGCCGACCCGGTCGCCGACGCCGACGCCCGCCCCGGCCAGCCGCCGCCGCACCCGCTCCACCTCGGCCAGCAGCGCCCGGTAGCTCAGCGCGGCCTTGCCGTCGTCGACGGCGGGGGCGTTCGGGTGGCGGCGGGCGGTCGCGCCGAGGACGTCCATGAGGGTGCGCTCGGCGTGGGTGCCGCGCCCCGGGAACAGGGCGGGCGGTGCCACGGGCTCCGCGGCGGGCGCGGGCAGCGGTTCGGTCAGCGTCTGGGACTCGTCTACTACAGTCATCCGGCCTCTCCGGCTTCGGTGGACCGAGAGTTCGGCGACACCGTCCGGACCACCGGACCATCGGCCTCTGCCATACCGGCTCCACACTGAGCCGGGTCCCGAACACCCGCTCGCGGCTGAGGGATGCCGCGAGGGCGAACACTCGGGGCGGCCTTCAGCGGCCGCCCCGAATCCGCGGCCACCGATGGCCGGAAGGGCTTGTTCCGCCCCCCAACCGAACCGACGCCGCGCACGCCGAACAGGCAGTTTACCCAGTGTTAACAGGAGCCGCTCGTGTTACGGGATGCCCGCGCCCCCGGGCGAGGGCCACGCCGCCCATCGGCCCGCCCCTCGCGCACACTCCCGCCAGTCGCACATCATGCCTGGTGGGGGCTGGTTTCCCGGGGGACGCCGCACCCCTCAGAAGCGGCTGATCATCCTGTGTCCGGACTCACAGGAGCCCTGGTCAGGGCGGACCCTCTCCGATCAGCACCTCCGACCGGGCGGCGCTTGGCCGATCGTGCAAAGCGATCCGGGCCATCTTGGCCGATGCGCGCAACCCCGCGCCCACCCCGCTGCCGCATCATCAGACGCCATGCGGCAGCGGAAGGAGCGGGTCGGTGCAAGGTGAGAACAAGCTGACAAGGCGCCGGAGCGTGGCGGGTCTGGTCGCCGACGCGAGCGGCGGCCCGCTGCGGCGCACCATGGGGCTGAGCCAGCTCACGCTGCTCAGCGTGGGCGCCACCCTCGGCACCGGGATCTTCGTGGTGCTGGGCGAGGCGGTGCCCGAGGCCGGTCCCGCGGTGGTGGTCTCGTTCGTGCTCGCCGGGCTCACCGCGCTGTTCTCGGCGCTCTCGTATGCCGAGCTGGCGGGCATGATCCCGGGCGCCGGATCCTCGTACAGCTACGCGTACGCCACCCTCGGCGAGCTGGTGGCCTGGGTCTGCGGCTGGTGTCTGATCCTGGAGTACGGCGTGTCGGTGGCCGCGGTCGCGGTCGGCTGGGGGCAGTACGTCAACGAACTGCTCCAGCTCACCATCGGCTGGACGCTGCCCGATTCCCTCGCCGCGCCGCCGGGGGAGGGCGGGGTGCTGAACGTGCCCGCCGCCGTGATCGTCCTCCTCGCCATGGTGGTGCTGCTGCGCGGGGCGCGGCAGAGCGCGGTCGCCAACGCCGTCATGGTGACGGTGAAGGTCGTCGTGCTGGTGATGTTCTGCGCGGTCGCCTTCACCGCCTTCCACGCCGGGAACTTCCGCCCGCTCTTCCCGCTCGGCACCGCCGGGATGACCGCGGGCGCGGCCTCGCTGTTCTTCTCGTACATCGGCTTCGACGCCGCGTCCACGGCCGGTGAGGAGGCGAAGAACCCGCAGCGCGATCTGCCGCGCGCCATCATCTTCTCGCTCGCCCTCGTCACCGCCCTGTACTGCGCGGTGGCGCTGGCGGCGGTCGGGGCGATGCCCTGGCAGCGGTTCGCGGGCACCGAGGCCACGCTGAGCCAGGTGCTGGTGCGTTCGGTCGGCGGCGGCAACCTGTGGCCCGTGCTGCTGTCCATCGGCGCGGTCATCGCCACCACGAGCGTCGTCCTGACCGTGCAGTACGGCCAGATCCGCATCCTCTTCGCGATGTCCCGCGACGGGCTCATCCCGCCGCTCTTCTCCCGGGTCCACGCGCGGACCGGGGTGCCGCGCGCGGGCACGGTCATCGTCACCCTCTTCGTCACGGTCCTGGCCGCGCTCATTCCGCTCGGCGCCCTCGCGGACGCCACCAGCATCGGCACCCTCTTCGCCTTCGCCCTGGTCAACCTGGCGGTGCTGATCCTGCGGCGGCGCAGCCCGGAGGCGCCCCGCGGCTTCCGGGTGCCCTTCGCGCCGGTGACACCGCTGCTCGGCGTGGCCGCCTGTGTGTACGTCATGTACGGGCTCGGCGCCGACACCTGGATCGCGTTCGGCGCCTGGATGGCGGCGGGGCTCGCGGTGTACGGGCTCTACGGCATCCGCCACTCCGCGCTGGGCCGCGCCGCCACCCCCGAGAAGACCGTTCAGGAGACCACGCCATGACCACCCCCACTCTCGATCTGGCCACCGATGTCGTCGCGCTCACCCGCGCCCTGGTCGACATCCCCTCCGAGAGTGGCGAGGAGGCCGCCCTCGCCGACGCCGTCGAGACCGCGCTGCGCGTTCTGCCGCAGCTGACGGTCGAGCGGATCGGCGACTCGGTGGTGGCCCGCACCGGTCTTGGCCGCGAGCGGCGCGTGATCGTCGCGGGCCATCTGGACACCGTCCCCGCCGCCGGAAACCTGCCCGCCCGCCTCGACGCCGAAGCGCTCCACGGGCTCGGCGCCTGCGACATGAAGGGCGGCGTCGCGGTCGCCCTGCGGCTCGCGGCCACCCTCACCGCGCCGGTCCACGATGTGACCTACGTCTTCTACGCCTGCGAAGAGGTCTCCGGCGACCGCAACGGCCTCGCCCAGATCGCCACCGAGCGCCCCGAACTGCTCCACGCCGACCTCGCGATCCTCATGGAACCCTCCGACGCCGGAGTCGAGGCGGGCTGCCAGGGCATGCTGATGGCCGACATCACCGTGCGCGGCGCCCGCGCGCACACCGCCCGCGCCTGGCAGGGCGTCAACGCCGCCCACCGGGCCGCCGAAGTGCTCAAGCGTCTGGACGACCACACCGCCGAGCGCGTCGCCATCGACGGCCTGGAGTACCGCGAGGGGCTGAGCGCCGTCGCCGTGCGCGCGGGGGTGGCCGAGAACGTCGTCCCCGACAGCTGCGTGATCACCGTCAATCTGCGCTTCGCGCCCAGCCGTTCACCCGAGCGGGCCGAGCGTTACGTGCGGGACCTCTTCCCGGAGTACGAGGTGGAGGTCACCGAGGTCACCCCCGGCGCCCTCCCCGGCCTCGACCGCCCCGAAGCCGCCTCGTTCGTGGCCGCGGTGGGCGCGGAGCCCCGCCCCAAGCTGGGCTGGACCGACGTCGCCCGCTTCACCGCGCTCGGCACCCCGGCCCTCAACTACGGCCCGGGCGACCCGTCCCTGGCCCACACCCCGGGCGAGTACGTGCCCCTGGCCCAGCTGCGCGCCTGCGAGACACGGCTCGCGGACTGGCTCGGCGGCCGCTGACCCCAGGGGGCGTCCGCCCCTGCGCCACTACGCCGCTTCGACCCCGCGCAGCCCCGCCAGGGTGCGCAGCTGAAGCCACAGCACCAGCCGCTCGTCCGGGTCGTCCAGGTCGACGCCGAGCTGCGACCGCACCTGGCGGAGCCGGTAGCGGCAGGTGTTGGGGTGCACGGCCAGCAGCTTCGCCGCCCGGGCCATGTCGCAGCCCGCGTCCAGCCAGCACACCAGGGTGCGGGCGTAGTCCGTACCGTGGTCGGCGTCGTACGCCAGCACCTCCCGCCACGCCCCGGCCGCCAGCTCCCGCCGCTCGCCGAGGAGCCCGGCCAGCCGGAACAGGACGGCCCGGGCCCGCACCTCGTGCACCGCCGCGACCGTCTCGTCCGGCCGGAGCACCCGCAGCACCAGATCGGCGTCCTCCCGCGAGCCGGGGATCTCCGCCGGGTCCGGCACCACCTCGCCGAGCCCGGCCCGTACCGGCGCCCGCAGCGCCTGCCCGGCGCGCCGCACGATGTCCTCCGCGAACCGCCGCTGCCGCTCCCCGGCGCGCTCCCCGCTCACGGGTAGCAGCGCGTACACCACCCCGTCGACCAGGACGCACGCCTGCCGCCCGTAGCGGGCCTCGCACTGCAGCCGTACGAGGTCCAGCAGCCGCAGCGCGGCCTGCTCGCCATCCGGCGCGGAGGCCGCCGGATCCAGCGCGAACGCGGCCACCCGCAGCGGGGTGCCCGGGGTGAGGCCCAGGCGCTGGGCGGCGGTGGCCGGTTCGGTGGTGCCGTCCAGCAGGCGGCGCAGCAGATCGCCGGTCAGATGCCGGGACAGCTCGGCCGCCGCCCGCGCCCGCAGCAGAAGCAGCGCGGCGGTGGACGCGCCCTGGGCGAGCTGCGCCTCGGCGTCGGGGGCGAGCGTCCCGTCGTCCACGACCCACAGCGAGCCGAGTGTTTCGCCGCCCGCCCGCACGGCGACGGCCAGCCGTGGCAGCTCGCCCTCGCCGAGGGCGGCGAGCCGGACCGGGCCCGGGGCGGCGAACAGCACCCGGTACTGCTCGGTGTTCTCCGGGCTGTCCGGCACCTGACGGCCGAGGATGCCCTGCCGCCGGGCCTCGTCGACCGGCTGCCCGGCCACGGTCGAGTACGCGAGGACGCTCTGCCGCGGATCCTCGATGACGGTGGCGCCGCCCACCGCCGCCGCCACCGCGCCCGCCAGCGAGAACAGATCGCCGAGCGCGGCCCCGTCGCCCGCCGGGGACGGCCGCGCCCCGATCGCCTGGGCGAGCAGCAGATGGACGTGGTGCCAGGCGGCGTCCTCGTCCACGGCGAGCAGGGCCGTACCGCACTCCGCCGCCTCGGCGACCGGCCCGGTCGCGCCGCGCACCACCACCCCGGCCATACCGGCGGCGGCCGCCTCCCGCACCAGCGGACCGGCGGCCTCCGCCCGCACCCCGACCGCCAGCAGCAGGGCGCCGGGCGCCCGGGACGGCAGCGGCGCGTGGGCGTCGTACAGCAGCACCTCGGTGACGGGCGCGCCGAGTCCGGCCGGGGCGGGGCTGAGCGGGCGCAGGGTGGGCTCGCCGAGAACGGCGAGGAGGTCCCCGAGGGTGCGGGCGTCCATGGGTGCGGTGGCCTTTCGTCGCGGCCATTGGCCGATCGTCACAGGACCCTAGGCCGTCTTTGTGGGCCTGGACAAGAGACGTCCGGGTCCGGCCCGGGAGACTCGGTGCCATGACACCAGCAGTGACGATGGACGCCGGTGCGCTCGCGTCCGCCGCCGCCCACACCGCCGGGGTCGGCGTCCGCACCGTGGACGATGTGGCCGGTATCCAGGCGGTGGCCGACTTCCTCGCCGACGTATGGCAGCTGCCGCACACCAATCCGCCCTATCCCAGCGAGGTGCTGCACAGCCTCGTGCACGCGGGCGGCGCGGTGCACGCCGCGTACGGGACCGGCGAACGGCTCGCGGGGGCGGCCGTCGCCGTCTTCGGACCGCCCGCCGACCGAAGCGCGTACTCGTTCGTGGCCGCGGCCACCGCCTCCGACCGGGGCGTCGGCTTCGCGATCAAGCAGGCCCAGCGGGCCTGGGCGCTGGAGCGCGGCGCCCGCACCATGCGCTGGACCTTCGACCCGCTGGTGGGCCGCAACGCCCGGTTCAACCTGGTCAAGCTGGGCGCCGTCGGGTCCGAGTACCTGGTCGACCTGTACGGGCCGATGAACGACGGGGTGAACGACGGCGACGAGAGCGACCGGCTCACCGCCGCCTGGGACCTCGACCCCGGTACGGCGCACACCCCCGAGGCCGGGGACGACGAGGCCCGGGCACGCGCCACGGCGGTCCGCCCCGCCCCGGACGGCGGCCCGCTCGCCGTACGGGACGACCGGCGGCTGTGGTGCCGGGTGCCCGAGGACATCGTCGCGCTGCGCGCCGCCGACCCCGCCCTGGCGCTGCGCTGGCGGCACGCCGTACGGGAGGTGTTCACCGACGCGTACGCCGAGGGGCTGCGCGCCACGTCGATGTCCCGCGACGGCTGGTATCTGCTCACTCCGAACCCCCGTGAGGAACCGCGCGCATGAGGCTCGAACGCGTCGAACTGCTCCATGTCGCCATCCCGCTCGTCACCCCTTTCCGCACCTCCTTCGGGACGATGACGGCCAAGGACACCTTCCTGCTGCGCGTCGTCACGGACGAGGCCGAGGGCTGGTCCGAGTTCGCCGCCGACCCGGAGCCGCTGTACTGCTCCGAGTTCGTCGCCGGTGCCGAGACCGTGATCCGCGACTTCCTGCTGCCGCGCGTCGCCGCCCTCCCCGAGCCGACGACGGCGGCCCTCGCCCCCGCCATGGCCGCCGTGAAGGGACACGAACTCGCCAAGGCGGCTTTGGAGACGGCCCTGCTGGACGCCGAACTCCGCGCCTACGGCATGCCCCTCGCCACCTTCCTCGGCTCGGTCCGCGACCGGGTGCCCGCGGGTGTCTCCGTCGGCATCAAGAACTCCCTCCCCGAACTGCTCGACGACGTCGAGGAGTACCTGGAGGAGGGGTACGTCCGCATCAAGCTCAAGATCGAGCCGGGCTGGGACCTGGAGCCGGTGCGCGCCGTACGCGAACGGTTCGGCGACGCCCTGCCCCTGCAGGTCGACGCCAACACCGCGTACACCCTCGCCGACGCCCCCCACCTGCGGAAACTGGACGCCTTCGACCTGCTGCTCATCGAGGAGCCGCTGGCCGAGAACAACCTCCACGCCCACGCCCAGCTACAGCGGCGGATCACCACCCCGGTCTGCCTGGACGAGTCCATCCACACCGCGAGCGACGCCGCCTCCGCGATCGCCATGGACGCCTGCCGGGTCATCAACGTCAAACCGGCCCGGGTCGGCGGCTATACGGAGGCCCGCCGCATCCATGACCTCGCCACCGCCCACGGCGTTCCGGTGTGGTGCGGCGGCATGCTGGAGACCGGTATCGGCCGGGCCCCCAACCTGGCCCTCGCCGCCCTCCCGGGATTCACCCTGCCCGGCGACACCTCGGCGTCCGGGCGGTACTTCGCCGAGGACATCACCGAGCCGTTCGTTTTGGCGGACGGCCATCTGCCGGTGCCCACCACGCCCGGCATCGGCGTCACCCCGCTGCCGGACGCTCTCGCCCGGTTCACCACGGCCACCCGGGTGCTGTACGGCGGGTGAACCGGGTTCTGCCATGATCGACGGCATGGACAGCGCACACGGCGGGGCGGGCAGGACCGACGACGATCAGGGCTATCTGCTGGACAACCGGCAGACCGAGGCGGGCATCCGGTTCGGTGCCCTGGCCGAGCTGTTCGACCCGAGCACCTTCCGCCACGTCGACCGGCTCGGCATCGGACCGGGCATGCGCTGCTGGGAGGTGGGCGCCGGTGGCCCCTCCGTCCCCGAGGGTCTTGCGGAACGGGTCGGGCCTACCGGGCAGGTGATCGCCACCGACATCGACGTGTCCTGGACCCGCACCACGGCCACCGGACCGGACCGGGTGATCGAGGTGCTGCGCCATGACGTGGCCGCCGACCCGCCGCCGCCCGGCCCGTTCGACCTGGTGCACGCCCGCCTCGTCCTGGTGCACGTCCCCGACCGGGCGCAGGCCCTGCGCCGCATGATCGAGGCACTGCGGCCCGGTGGCTGGCTGCTCCTGGAGGACGCCGACCCGGGGCTTCAGCCGCTGCTGTGCCCGGACGAGTCCGGCCCGCAGCAGCGCCTCGCCAACCGGCTGCGCTCCGGTTTCCGCGAGCTGATGGCCCGGCGCGGCGCGGACCTCGCGTACGGGCGCACCCTGCCCCGGCTGCTGCGCGAGGCCGGTCTCGAAGACGTGTGCGCCGACGCGTACTTCCCCGTGGCCTCACCGGCCTGCACGGTCCTGGAGACCGCCACCGTGCGGCAGATCCGCGCCCGGCTGGTGGCCGCGGGCCTGGCCACCGACGAGGAGATCGGCCAGCATCTGGCGAACGTGGCCACCGGGCGCCTCGACCTGGCCACCGCCCCCATGATCTCCGCCTGGGCGCGCCGCCCCTGAACACCCTTATTTGATCCAGCCGAACGACAGCTCCACCGCTCGCTGCCAGTTCTCGTACTCCGCCTGCCGCCGCGCCGGATCCATCGTCGGCATCCACTGCCCGGCCCGGTGCCAGTTCCGGCGCAGCCCCTCCAGGTCCGGCCAGTAGCCCACGGCCAGCCCCGCGGCGTACGCGGCACCCAGTGACACGGTCTCCGAGACCATCGGCCGCACCACCGGCACGTCGAGCACATCGGCCAGGAACTGCATCAGCAGATTGTTGGCCGTCATCCCGCCGTCGACCTTCAGCTCCCGCAGCGGCTCGGGCGAGTCGGCGTTCATGGCGTCCACGACCTCGCGGGTCTGCCAGCCGGTGGCCTCCAGCACCGCGCGGGCGAGATGGCCCTTGGTGATGTACGAGGTGAGGCCGACGATGACGCCGCGCGCGTCGCTGCGCCAGTGCGGGGCGAACAGGCCCGAGAAGGCGGGCACGATGTAGCAGCCGCCGTTGTCCTCGACGCTGCGGGCCAGGGTCTCGATCTCCGGTGCGCTGTGGATCAGGCCCAGCCGGTCGCGGAACCACTGCACCAGCGAGCCGGTGACGGCGATCGGCCCCTCCAGGGCGTAGACGGGCGGCTCGTCGCCGACCTTGTAGCCGACGGTGGTGAGCAGCCCGTGCCGGGAGCGGACCAGGTTGGTGCCGGTGTTGAGCAGCAGGAAGCTGCCGGTGCCGTACGTGCACTTGGCCTCGCCGGGCGCGAAGCAGGTCTGCCCGAACAGCGCCGCCTGCTGGTCACCGAGGGCGGCGCCGATCCGTACGCCCGGCAGCACCTCCCGCGCCACGCCGTAGCCCTCGGCGGAGGGGCGGATCTCGGGCAGCATCGCCCAGGGTATCCCGAAGTACGACAGCAGCTCGTCGTCCCAGGTGAGGGTGCGGATGTTCATGAGCATGGTGCGGCTGGCGTTGGTGGCGTCGGTGATGTGCAAGCCCCCGGAAGGACCGCCGGTGAGGTTCCAGATCAGCCAGCTCTCCATCGTGCCGAACAGCACCTCGCCGCGCTCCGCCCGCTCCCGCAACCCCTGGACGTGGTCGAACAGCCAGCGGATGCGGGGCGCGGAGAAGTAGGTGGCGGGGGAGAGCCCGCAGCGGTCCAGGAAGAAGTCGTCGCCGGTAGCGCGCCGCAGCTCCTGGACGAGCGCGTCGGTGCGGGTGTCCTGCCAGATGATCGCGTTGCCCACGGGATGGCCCGTATCGCGCTCCCACACCACCGTGGTCTCGCGCTGATTGGCGATGCCGATGGCCGCGATCTGCTCGGGCCCGGCGTCCGCGTCGCGCAGCGCCCGGGGCACCACACGCCGCAGATTGGACCAGATCTCGGCGGGGTCGTGCTCCACCCAGCCGGGCTTGGCGTAGTGCTGCCGGTGCTCGCGCTGGGCGACGGAGGCCAGCCGCCCCTGGTGGTCGAAGAGGATGCACCGGGTGGACATGGTGCCCTGGTCGATGGACATCACATAGCGTTCAACCATGGCCTTACCTGCCTTCAGGCGGGTACGAGCACGAGCGGGGCATGGCGGGTCACCAGCGGGCCGCGCCGAGGTCGCGGGAGATGGCCCGTGCGGCGTCCCGGGTCAGGCCGACCAGCGACGGCTGGGGCCCGCCCTTGCTGTCGCAGACGCGCTCCACGGTGCCGGACACCCCGACGGCGCCCACGACCAGGCCGCCCTGGCCGCGGATCGGCGCCGCGATGTCCGCCTCACCCATGACGGTTTCCTGGACCGCGGCCGCCCACCCGGCCTCCCGGATCTCGCCCAGCGCCTGGTTCAGCGCGGCCGGGGAGGCCAGCGTGTGCCGCGTATACGTCTCCGGCTCCGCCTCCAGCACCGGTTCCACCGGCGTCGCCCCGAACGCCAGCAGGACCTTGCCCAGGGCGCTGGCGTGGAGCGGCAGCAGCGAGCCGACGTCCAGGGTCTGGAAGGTGTCGTCGGGCCGGAAGACATGGTGGACGATGAGCACCTTGCCCTCCAGCGGCACCCCGATCCGGACCGCCTCCCCGCTGCGGGCGGCGAGCGCGTCGGCCCAGTTGAGGGAACGGGACCGCAGCTCGTTGATGTCGAGGTAGCTGGTTCCGAGGTGCAGCAGCGCCGCGCCGAGCTGGTATTTGCCGGTGGCCCGGTCCTGTTCGACGAAGTCGACGCTCTGCAGCGTGCGCAGGATTCCGTGCGCGGTGCCCTTCGCCAGACCCAGCGAGGCGGCCACCTCGCCCAGTCCGAGCCGACCGGAACCCTGGGCGAGCAGCCGCAGGATCGCCGCTGCCCGCTCGATGGACTGCACCGGGCCGGCCATGACGTGATCGTAGCTCTTCGGGCATGCGTTCACCCCCGCACGGGAACGTTCGGTAATGCCGACCAGGATTCGTTGACCCCGCCGGTCGTCGCCCATAGCGTCCGTAACAGGACATGAGGAACACGACCGGCGGAGTATCCGGAAGGAGGAGATATGGCGGATCAGCTGACCATGCCGTGGACCGGCGGAGCGTACGTCGATCATCACTTTCCGGTGCCGCATCTCCATGAGGCCGTCGCCGGTGTGCGGCGGCGGGCGCATGCGCTGCTGGCCGACTGGGGGCTGGCCGCCGAGACCCTGGAGGACGCGCTGCTGGTGGTCTCCGAGCTGATCACCAACGCGGTTCTGCACGCCCTGCCCCCGGCCGTTCTGCGGCTGCGCTGGAGCGAGACCAAGGAATGCGGCACCCTGCACATCGCGGTCACCGACGGCGGACCGGCGCCCCGGGGCGCGGACCCGACCGAGGAGGCCGAGCCCGATGAGCACGGGCGCGGGCTGGGCATCGTCACCGCGCTCTCGGCCCGGCACGGCACCGCCCCGGGCCACGGGGGAATCGTCACCCGGTGGGCGGAGCTGCCCGTCGGCTGACCGGCGTGCGGCGGCGGGCCGGTTCATGTGCGCTCGTGCGGGGAGATGGCGAGGACGGCGACGTCGTCGTGGAGCGCGCGGGCGTGGGCCGGGAGATCCGTGTTGAGGAACTCGATGACGTCGATGGGCTCCGGGGGCGGCGCCCCGGCGAACCGCTCGCGCAGCCGCTCCAGGAGGGGGTAGAAGGACCCGGTCACATCGCGGGCCTCGATCAGCCCGTCGGTGCACAGCAGCAGCACATCGCCGCGCAGGAACCGGTGGTGGACGGGGGCCGGGCTCTCCTTCGCCAGCGAGCCCAGGCCCAGTGGCAGGGACGGCGGCCCGCTCAGCGTCATCACCTCGCCCCGGGAGATCAGGACGGGCTCGATATGCCCGTGGTTGATCACCGTCAGCCGGTGCGCGAGCGGGTCGTACTCGATCAGCGCGGCGGTGACGAACAGCTCGTCGTCCGGGATCTCCGCGGCCTCCCGCGCCATCCGGCTCTCCAGCCGGGCACAGACCTGCCCCAGATCCCCCGGTTCGTAGGCGGCCTGGCGGAAGCCGCCGAGCACATCGGCCACGGTACGGACCGCCTGCAGCCCCTTCCCCCGCACATCGCCGATGATGGCCCGCTCACCGGTCCGGGTGGCGCGGATGTCGAAGAGATCACCGCCGATCATGGTCCCGGCCTCGGCGGGACGGTAGAGCCCGGCCGTCAGCACATGGCCGACCTCGTGCGGCAGCGGCCGCAGCAGGGTGCGCATCAGGGCCTCGGTCACCGAGGCCGCGTGCACCAGCTGCTTCTCCTGGCGCTTGCGGTGGGCGGCCAGCGCGGTGCCGAGGGCGCCGACCAGGGCGGTGGAGAGGTACGAGGCGACGTAGTGGCGCTCGAAGAGATAGCCGACGCTGCGGCCCGCGCAGCACGGGGTCCCGGCCAGCACCCCCTCGAAGACCACGGTGAACAGCGTGACCCCGGCGACCCCGGCCGGGCCGAGCGTGAACGCGGCCACCACCGGCAGCGCGATGAGCAGGAAGCTCACCGGCCACTGGACGGGGGTGATGGGCTCGATCGCCAGGATCGCCGCCACATAGAGGACCGGCAGCCAGCGCAGCCAGGCCGGGGGAGCGGGCACGCCCCGCAGCGTGTCCGAGGCCGGTGGCGTCACGCTCCTGGGCGCCTTGGAGCGCACGCTCAGCCCTTGTCCGGCCCGACGCGTATCACGCTGCCCCATCCCAGGTGACGGGGAGCCGGTGCACTCCGTAGACCAGCATGTCGTCGCGCAGCGGCACCTCCTCGGGCGGTACCGCCAGCCGCAGCGTGGGGAACCGCCGGAGCAGCGCCGGATAGCCGGTCCGCATCTCCATCCGGGCCAGGTGCTGGCCCAGGCACTGGTGGACGCCGTGGCCGAAGGCGATGTGCTCGGTGGCGTCACGGGTGACGTCCAGGCCGTCGGGGTCCGGGAACCGGGCGGGATCCCGGTTGGCGGCGGCGATCGAGGCGACCACGGTCTCCCCGGCCCGCACCCGCGCCCCGGCGATCTCCACGTCCTCCCGCGCCACCCGGACCGTGCCGAACTGGACGATGGTCAGATAGCGCAGCAGCTCCTCGACCGCGTCATCCGCCCGCTCGGGACGCTCGCGCACCAGCCGCGCCTGCTCGGGGTGGCTCAGCAGCGCGAAGGTGCCCAGGGCCAGCATGTTCGCCGTCGTCTCATGACCGGCGATGAGCAGCAGCAGCCCCACTCCGGTCAGCTCCGCGTCCGAGAACGACGCCGCCGCGTCCGCGTCGTGGACCAGCCGGGACAGCAGCGCGCCGTCCGGCCGCCGCCGCTTGGCCGCGACGAGGCCCCGCATGTAGTCCCACACCGCGTCCCGGGCCGCGAAGATCTTCTCCTCGTCCTCGTCGATCCGGAACAAGGTGGCCGACCACCCCTGGAAGGCGGCCCGGTCGGCGTACGGGACCCCCAGCAGCTCGCAGATCACCAGGGACGGGATGGGCTGGGCGAACGACCGCACCAGATCGGCCGGGGGTCCGGTGCGCTCCATCGCGTCGAGATGATCCGTGACGATCCCCTCGACGCGCGGCAGCAGCTCCCGCGTCCGCCGAGGCGTGAACCACCGGGAGAGCAGCCGCCGGTAGCGGGTGTGCTCGGGAGGGTCCATGCCGATGAACGAGCCGAGTCGGCGCTCATCGTCCTCCCGCATCGGAAACGCCCGGATCGGCGACGAGGCGCGGACCCGGTCCGAGCTGAACCGGTCGTCCGCGAGCAGATCGCGGACATCGTCGTAACCGGTGAGCAGCCAGCCCGTCTTCCCGTCCGGAAAGGCCAGCCGGGCGGCGCTCCGCCGGGCGCGGAGCGCCCCGTACGCACCGGGCGGGTCGAACGGGCAGCCGCGATGCCGGGGCAAGGAGACCGGGGACGGCCCGGATGAGGTGACGGACACGGATGCGCTCCCTTCCACCAGCCCTTCACATTCGAGCGTAATCGGTATAAAGCGGGACTACTCGGCGCGGCCGGTGGCGGGCGGCAGGGGACAGCGGGCGGCGACGACGATGGCCGCGTCATCGCCCACCTCGCCGCCCGTGTGCTGGAGCAGGCTGTCGCGGAGGTGGCCCGCCAGGGACTCCGGGCTGTCGCCGCGCCAGGCCGCGACGCGGTCGGCCAGCGGGAAGAAGGCGCCCTCCGCGTCGCGGGCCTCGATCACCCCGTCGGTGTGCAGGACCAGCAGATCCTCGTCCTCAAAGCCGAACGTCTCGACCACGCAGCCGTCCCGTGGCGCCATGTCCAGCCCCAGCGGCAGCGCGGGTTCGCCCAGCTCCAGCGTCCGTACCGCGCCCCGGTGCACCAGCAGGGGCGGCGGATGGCCGCAGTTCACCATTCCGGCGACCGCGCGGTCGTCGTACACGTCCACCACCAGGGCGGTGACGAACGACTCCTGGGCGGCGCCCTCCTCCACGGCGGTGTGCACCCAGTTCCAGCGCACCGCGTTGCCCAGGTGGGCGGCGATGCCCGGCAGTGTCAGATCGCGGTAGGCGGATCCGCGGAACGCGCCGATCAGCACCGCCGCGTCCCCGATGGCGGCCAGCCCCTTGCCGCGCACATCGCCGATGAGCAGCCGGGTCGCGCCCTCGGTACGGACCGCCGCGTACAGATCGCCGCCGATCTGGGCCTCCTCCTCGGCGGCCAGATAGACGGCGGCGATCCGCAGTTGCCCGACCCGGTCGGGGAGCGGCCGCAACAACACCTCCTGCGCCGCCACCGCCACCGACCGCACCTGCGACAGCCGCCGCTCCCGCCGGTCGGTCACATACCGGAACGCGGTCACCAGCACCGAGATCACCACCAGGGTGCCGAGCTGGGCCTGCTGGTGGGCGGTCATCAGTCCCCCGTGCAGCTGCCCGATGATCACCTGCGCCACCACGGCCAGCATCCCGACCGCCCCGGTGGCCAGCGGCCCCGCGAACGAGGCGGTGACGGCGGGCGCCACGGCCAGAAAGGGGCCGAGACGGACGGCCTGCGGGGACTGGATGTCGATCAGCGTGATCGTCAGGATGATGGCCAGCGGAAAGAGGAGCAGCGCCGGGCTCGACCACGATGCCCTGGCGGGCCGGGCGGGGGCGTGCCGAAAGCGCATATCTCCTGCTTACACCCGTTGCCCCCGCGACGCCCTGCCCGCCCTTAAGGACTCGTCACAGGCCGAGGGCGTCCAGGCTCGCCTCGACCGCCAGGACACCGCCGAGGCCGAGCACCGCGAGCACCGTGGTGTACGTGGTGCGCGCCTTGATGGCGTCGATGACGGAGAGGTTGAAGTACTCCTTGAACATCCAGAAGCCCGGGTCGTTGACGTGCGAGAAGGCGATGGAACCGCAGGAGACCGCGAGCACCATGAGTTCGGGGTGGACCCCGCTGCCGTCGAGCAGCGGCTGCACCACCCCGGCGGCGGTGACGACGGCGACCGTGGCCGAGCCGAGGGCGATCCGGAGGATGACCGCGATGAGCCAGGCCAGGAAGATCGGGGACACCGGCCAGCCGTCCGTCAGATCCTTGATGTAATCGGATATCCCGCCCTCCACCAGAACACCCTTGAAGGCGCCGCCCGCCCCGATCACCAGCAGGATCATCGCCATCGCCTGGGCCGCCGAGTTGCACGACTTGCTGACCTCCGCGAGCCCCCGCCCGATCCGCGGACCGAACGCCCACAGGGCCAGCAGCAGGGTGAGCAGCAGGGCGATCGGCGCCGAGCCGATGAAGGTGACCAGCGGCAGCGCCGGATCGGAGTCGGGTACGGCCATGTCGTACACCGCCGCCCCGGCGATCAGGACCACCGGGAACAGCGCCACCGACAGCGACCAGCCCAGGCCGGGCATCTCCTCGTCGCTGAAGGTGCGCTCGGTGACCAGGCCCTGGGGGATCTCGGGGTTCATCCGCCGGATGAACGGAAGCCGCGGCCACACCAGGGCGATCAGCGCGCCGAACGGTACGGCGAAGAAGAGGCCGTAGAACAGGGTCAGCCCGACCGACGCGTCGAACGACGCGGCCACCGCGGTGGGTCCGGGGTGCGGCGGCAGGAAGCTGTGCATGGTGGACAGGGCGATGGACATCGGCAGCCCGACCCACAGCAGGTTCGCGCGGGTGACGCGGACGATGGTGAACGCGATGGGCACGATGATGACGAACGCCACCTCGTAGAACATCGTCACGCCGATCAGCATCGCGGTCACCACCATGGCCACCTGCACCCAGCGCTGCCCGAAGGTGCCGACCATCTTGTCCGCGATGCGTTGCGCGGCGCCGCAGTCGCCCATGACCCGGCCGACCATGGCGCCGAGCCCGATGACGATCATCGTGTCGCCGATCTGGTCCCCGATGCCGCCCGCGAGGACGTCCGGGATCTTCTCCAGCGACACCCCCTGCACCAGTGCGACGCCGACCGCCACCAGCATCAGCGCGATGAAGCCGTTGAGCTTCAGCTTGGTCATGAGGAACAGCAGGCTCAGGACGCTGATCCCGACGACGACAAGAGGCATGCGATCCCCGACTCCACATATGCGTACACGGTCTACGTATGGAGATGGAGGCTAAGTTGGCGCCGGACGACGGGTCAATAAGCGTGCGCCACCTTGTTGTTGGGGACTCCGCAAGGGCTCATCCCACGGTCGGATGGACTTTCAGCCGATCTGTCGCGCAAGCGGCTTGTATGTGCTCATGCTGGCCCCATGACGGAAGAGGGCGAGAACGTCCCCGCCTATCGGACGGTCCGGGTGGCCGCGCCGGAGGCGCCGGTGGCGGCGGTGGCGGATGTGGAGGCATGGCGGTCGCGGGAGGTGTATCCGGAGATCCTTTCGGCCGGCGGCCCGGTGTTCGGGGTGGTGCGGGAGTGTGAACAGGGTGGCTGGGAGCTGGTGTCGCCGTTCTCGGGGCTGGCGCCGCAGGACGCCCGCGAGGGAATGGGCTGCCAGTTCCGCAAGATGGCGCAGGAGGCGGAGGCCGCCGGTGACCGGGCGGCCCGGAAGGAGTGCCTGGCGGCCGCGGAGCGGATGGACTGGGAGGTCGTCGACGAGATGACGGTCCTCGGCGGCCGGTTCCGGGTGGTCCGGGCCGAGCGCTTCCTCCGCTCCGGCCCGGTGGGGCCCGAGCCGCCGCGGATCACCGACCTGGACCCGGCGCCGCCGGGGGAGGCGCACCGGGCGCCCGACCCCACCACGGGGTTCGTCATCGATCCGGTGACCGCCACCGGGGTGTCCGACGGCATCCTGAAACTCGAACTGCTGTCGATGCTCCCCAGGCGGGGCAGCGTTCCCCAGGAGGTGCGCGACGACTGCCTGCGCGCGGCGGACACCCACCCGGGAGGCGTGCTCCTGCCGCCGACGTTCATGACGGTCGAGAAGGCCGCCGGGGAGTGGCGCTCCGACTGTACGGGGACGTCCACCACACCCCAGGGCGCACGGGACACCCTGGCGCTGGAGATGCGTGTCCTCATCCCCTGGAAGCTCGGCCTCGAACCCGCCGAGCGCGCGCCGTACATGGCCGCGGCGGACCGGCTGGACGCCGAGCGGGGCGATGAACTGGAGGTGTTGGGGCGGCTGTTCAGGATCGT
Source organism: Streptomyces sp. NPDC059850 (assembly GCF_042731515.1). Taxonomy (NCBI): domain Bacteria; kingdom Bacillati; phylum Actinomycetota; class Actinomycetes; order Kitasatosporales; family Streptomycetaceae; genus Streptomyces; species Streptomyces sp. NPDC059850. The sequence goes on along the minus strand of NZ_JBHWJI010000020.1, from coordinate 87,854 downwards.
GCGCGTCGAGCGCCTGGTACGGATCGGGCCGGACGGCCCCGAGGGTCCCCGGCCCTCCGACTGGGACCCGCAACCGCCGGTGAAGCTGCACGACCAGCAACTCCGCGACCAGGGTCTGCTCACCGACGACGACGACGAGGACGACGACGAGGACGGCGAACTCGAACTCGACGCCCACACCCGGAAGCTGGCCGAGCTGTTCAACGAGGAGGAGGCCCGCCGCAAGGCGCGCCAGGAGGGGTGCTGAGCGCCGCCGGTGTCAGCCGACGACGGCCTCGGCCACCGCGGAGACGGCGCCGACGGCCACCCCGTAACCGGGGACGGCGAGCAGCGGCCAGGGGACGGGCGCGGGCACGAGCACCCGCCAGTGGAACGCGTAATCCCGGTACTCGGGCATCCCGTCCGTCCCCGGCAGCACCATGAAGCGCGGCTGGACCGTGCAGAACAGCCACCAGTCCAGGACCAGCAGATCGGCGAGGACGAGAACGAGGAACCCCACGCCGCCGAAGACGAAGCCGGGCCAGAAGCCGAGGGTGCCCTCCGCTCGACCGTGCAGGTCCACAACACCCACGACCGGGACGGCGACGAACAGCAGTGCGTTGAGCAGCCCCATCACGGTGGCCGTGCGCTTGCCCCGGGCGCTCTGCGGGCCGTGGCGCTCCCGGATCGCGGGCGGATAGTCGTCGAGCAGCGCGTCCCGCGCCACCAGTAACCCGCCCACGATCACCGAGGTGAACAGCGCCGTCAGGACGAGCGCGTACCCGAGGCTCACCGTCATCACTTCCGACCAGCTCATGGCCGATCAGAATAGAACCGACGGTTAGGTTTGCCTAGCCTAAATAGATCTGGGTGCGGGGCGCCCCGTCGCCCCGCACCGGATGCCGGGTCAGCCGGGAGGGTCAGACCTCCAGGTCGGCCTCTATCCTGCGCAACTGGTGGCGGGCCATCGCCAGGTTGGCCCGGTTCTTGTCCAGCGCCAGGTAGAGGAAGAGCCCCTGGCTGTTCCGGCCCTTCAGCAGCCGGATCAGGTGGTACTGGGAGCCGAGGGTGATCAGGATGTCCTCGATGCCGTCCTTGAGGCCGAGCTGCTCCATGGTGCGGACCTTGGCGCGCACCACATCGGTGTTGCCCGCGGCCGCCACCGTCAGGTCGAGTTCCTTGCCTCCGCCCAGGGTGCCCAGGGCCATGCCGCTGGAGTAGTCGACCAGCGCGACGCCGAGGGTGCCCTCGATGGACGTCATCGCCTCTTTGAGCGCGGTCTGGGTGTTCGCCATGATCTGGCAGTTCCTTTCGATGGTTGGTGCGTTGGGTGGTTCGATGGGACGGTGTGGCTCAGCTCTGCCCGGCCTTGCCGAGCGCGTCGCCCACCAGCTCGGCGACGCGGGCGCCGGACCGGCGGGCCTCCATGTGCAGACGGCCCACGTTGGTACGCCCGTCGGCCAGCACGGTCAGGACGGCGGCGGGGCCCGCGGCATAGGTGGCGACGTAGCCCTCCTCGCCGCGGACCAGCAGTTCACGGAAGGCGCCCCGGCCGGTGGCATGGGCCAGGGACTGGGTCACCCCGAGAGCCGCGGCGGTCAGCGCGGCGACGCCCTCGGGTTCGATGGCGGCCGTGTCGTGGGCCAGCACGAGACCGTCGCTGGTGGCGACCAGGGCGCCGGTCACATGGATGACGCGGGCCCGCAATCGGCGCAACTCGTCCAGGACTTCGGCTTCGGCGGCCAACAGCTCTCTCCTCTCCGCACGCTGTCGCGGTTCGGCGGGCCGACGCGGATCGGCGCGCTGCCGCGGGTCCGTGCGCTGCCGCAGGGCGCGTCTCACGACGGGGCACCCGGGGCGGCGGGGGCGGTCGGGGGAATCACAGGTGTGCCTCCAAGGCGTCACGGAGTCGGCGCAGCAGCGGGGCGTCGGGTTCGGCGAAGTCGACCGCGGCCGGGCCGAGGTGCGGGAGCGGCGGCACCGGGGCGCCGGGCCGGGGCGTCTCGAGGTATCCGGCGGCCGCCAGCCGCCGTACGTCGAGCAGCGTGTGAAAGGCGGGGCGGCCCAGCGCCCGGGCGATCCCGGCGGGGGTACGGACCCCGTCGGCGAGCGCCAGCACCGCGCGCTGACGGCGGGTGACCGGCGGAAGGTGACCGTCCGGGCGGCGCAGCACCACCGGCTCGGTGTCCACCAGCGGATACGGCCATACGCTGTCGAGCAGCTTGCCGCGCCGCCGGATCTCCCGCTCGACGGCGACCGCGCCCACCGGGCGCACCGGGCCGAGCCAGTGCGTCGCGCCCCGCTGGAAGCCGCGCGGCCCGCTGCCAGGCCCGAGCGCGAACCAGGCCGCGTCGAACAGCGCGCCCAGATGGCAGATCTCCAGCTCCGCGTCGGTCAGCCGCCCGCTGTCCACGAGGAACCGGCCGACCCGCCCGGCGGCGGCGGTGCGGTCGACCGCCTCCCGCCAGCTGTCGGCGGTCAGCCGCCCGCCGGTGGTGAGCAGTACGTCCAGGCCCGGGGCGCTCGGGCTCTCCGCGTGCACGACCTGACCGTCCGCGAGATAGACGGTGCCCGCGTCGCACAGCAGGGCGCCGCTGGCCCGCTCGGCGGCCAGGTCGGTGAGACGGGGCGCGCGGCCGGGTCTCATCAGAGCGCCAGCCGCTGCGACAGGTCGCGCAGCCGCATCCGGGCGAGCGCCAGGTTGCCTTCGCGGCGGTCGAGCCACAGATAGAAGAAGACCCCGCTGTCGAAGGCGGTGTCGACGAAGCGCAGCAGGTGGTAGCAGGTGCGGGTGGTGACGATGACGTCCTCCACGGGCGCCTCCCCGGGCGCCCCGCCGTCCTCGTTTCCCGCACCGGCACCCGCACCGCCGCCGTGGCTCGCACCGTGCGTTTCGAGCGGCGCGAACGCGGACTGCTCGGCGGCCATGCGCGCCAATTCGGCCGTCTCCGCCGCGGTGGCCTCGGGGTCGCCGTGGCGGGTCTCGCCGACCATGCCGAGCGCGAGCCCACTGGTCCACTCGATCACGGCCGCGCCGCGCGCGCCGTTCACCGTCATGGCGTCGAGCAGGCATTCGTCGATTCCGGGCATGCGGTCTCCCCTCCTGCGTTGCCCGTGGCGCGCCCGGGGGCTACGCCAGTGACGGAGAGGTTACGCACGGTTCAGCGGATGGGGGTCAAATCTGTCGTTGGGCCGCAGCCGCGCAGGCCGTGTAGTAGGGTCCGCGGCCCTCTCGGACCCCTGCGGCTCCCTGGCCCTCGGCGGTGGCGCGGCGGGGGAGCGGCCCGGGTGTGCGGCACCGCCCGGCACACCGCCCCGGACCAGGCTGTTCGCGCCATGCCGCGGTCGTTCGTCCGTCAGTGCCCCGCGCCAGTGCGACCGCCGTACCGTCCGGTGCCGCGACCGCGACGGATCATCGTGGCGCCGGGCCGGGCGTAGCGGGAACGGGCTCTTCTGGGTTACCGCGAGGGAGACGCCTCATACGATTGTCCTACGCAGGCATATGACAGATGGATAGGCGCCGGGCGCTTCCCGCTCGCCGAGCTGACCGAATCCCGACGCTCAGTTCTCGTCGCGCTCCACGCGGCGCGACGCTTGCGGCTGGCGCAGCGGGACGACGCCCACGCAGCGTCCGTCCCGGTTCAGCAGCCGTCCCATGTGCTTCACCGTGCGCAGCACCACCGAGCGGTCGTCGATGGTCAGATGGGGCACCTGCCGCGCCACATGCGCCTCGAAACCGTGCACATCGCTCATCGCGCGCAGCCAGACATCGATCACCACGTTGTGCGGACCGGCCGTGATCGAGCACGACCGCACCTCCCGCATCCCGGCCAGCACCCGGGTGGTCTCCCGCAGATGCCGCGCCGGTACGGACGCGAAGTACACCGCGGACAGCGGCCAGCCGGACAGCGGCCGGGCCAGGTCGCAGCGCAGGCTCACCCAGGAGGCCAGCAGTACCCCGAGCCGCCGCCGCACCGTCGTGAGGCCCGCGTCGGAGGCCGCCGCCAGGTCCCGGATGGACATCCGGCCGTCGGTGCTCAGCAACTCCAGCAGCCGCGCGTCCAGCGCGTCCGGGCCCGGGGCGCCGCGGGCCGCTTCGGGCGCGGGGCAGGCCGCCGCCTCCAGCCGGGCGCACTGCGCCGCGTCCAGGCTGCGCAGCCGCCACCGGCTGCCCTCGGTCGGTACGGCCGTCGCCACATGAGTACGGGTGGCCCGCACCCCCGGCTGTCCCCGGAACAGCACCGTGCTCAGGTGCGCCAGCTCGCCCAGGTCCGCGGCCTGTACTGCGGCCACCAGGTCCCGGCTGCCCGCCGTGAGCTTGACGTTCGCCACCGACGGGTCGGCGGCCAGCGCCTCGGCCACCTCCTCGCCGACCCCGGGCTCGGTGTCGATCTCCACCACGGCGGTCACCACGATGCGCGCGTCGGACAGCCGTGGATAGGCGGTCACCCAGGCCAGGCCCGCGTCCTCCAGCCGGTGCCAGCGCCGCGCGGCCGTCACCGGGTTCACCCCGAGGACATCGCCGACCAGCGTCCATGGCGCCCTGGGGTGGATCTGCAAGGCGTGCACCACCCCCCGGTCCAGTTCGTCCAGCTCGTCCGGCGGGTGCCCGGCGGAAAACTGCGTGTCCATGGGCGGCTGATTCCTGCGCGTTGTGGCCGATTCTCGATGGAATGCTGCACCGTAACACGTGACCAACACACCAGCCCAACACTGCTCCTACCTGTTTCCGCATGCGAGGAGTGAATCCGATCCCATGAAGGATCAGCTGGCACCTGAGACCGTCCGGACCGCGCTGCGCATCGAGAACGCGACCCTCATCGACGGCACCGGGGCGTCCCCGGTGGCCGACGCCGTCGTGATCAGCGACGCCGAGGGCACCCTCACCTACGCCGGACCCGCCGCACAAGCGCCTCCCGCGCCCGGTGGCGACCCGGCCGGGTACCGCGTCATCGACGCCGGGGGGCGCACCGTCCTCCCCGGCTTCTTCGACTGCCACACCCACCTCGCCTACGCGCACTCCTCCCCGCCCGGCCGCCGAGGCGAACTCGACCCGGTGCTGGTCACGTTCGACACGGCCACGCGCATGCGGCAGACCCTGGACGCGGGCATCACCAGCGCCCGCGACCTGGGCGGACTCTCCGCGGGCTACCGCACCGCGGTGGAGACCGGACGGGTCACAGGACCCCGGGTGCACACCGCCGTACGGATCATCAGCCACACCGGCGGCCACGCCGATGTACGCCTCCCCGACGGCACCGACCTCAGCGGCGGCGAGATGTCCGAGATCGCCGACACCGTGGACGAATCCCGCCTCGCCGTCCGCAAGGTGCTGCGCGCGGGCGCCGACCTGGTCAAGCTCTGCGCCACCGGCGGCATGGGCAGCCCCTACGACCAGCCCGAGGACGAAGGGCTGCTGGAGGAGGAGATCCGGGCCGTCGTGGACGAGTGCCGCCGCCACGGCGGCAAGCCCGTCGCCGCCCACGCCCAGGGCACCGAGGGCATCCTCAACGCCCTGCGCGGCGGCGTCACCAGCATCGAGCACGGCTACGGCCTGAACGATCAGGCCCTGGAGATGGCGGGGGAGCGCGGCACCTTCGTCGTACCGACCCTGTCCACCGTGTACGCGGGCATCAACAAGGACACCATGGCGCCGTTCCACTACCAGAAGAAGGTCCGCTGGTCCGGCATCACCAAGGAGAACATCGCCCGCGCCATCGAGCAGGGCGCCCGCATCGCGCTGGGCACCGACGCCGCCGTGTGCCCGCACGGCCAGAACCTGATGGAGCTGAGCTACCTGGTGGACCTGGGCATGGACCCCATGGCCGCCATCGTCGCCGGAACCCGCACCGCCGCCGAACTCCTCGGCGTGGACGACCGGCTCGGCACCCTGACCGCCGGCCGCACCGCCGACCTGATCCTGTGCGACGGCGATCCGCTCACCGACATCGGCGTCCTCGGCGACCCCGCCAACATCGTGTGCGTCGTCCAGGACGGCACCGTCAAGAAGGACCTCCTGCTTCCAGCAGACCCGAGGGGAGAACGACCCTGATGGCATCGCTGACCGGAATCCCGGCCCAGAACGGCAAGTCCCCCAAGGACGGCAAGCCCCGCGGCCTCGACCGGGTGCTCTCCTTCATCGAGCGGGCGGGCAACGCCCTGCCCAACCCCGTGGTCCTGTTCGCCGGGCTCTTCGCGCTGCTGGCCGTCGTCTCCACCGCGCTCTCCGCCGCGAGCGTCACGGTGAAGGTCCCCGGCACCGACGACACCAAGAACATCGAGGGACTGCTCACCGGCACCGGTCTGCGCTGGCTGCTGGAGAACCTGATCCCCAACTTCGCCACGTTCCCGCCCATCGGCGCCGTGGTGGTCCTGATCATGGTGGTCGGGCTCGCGGAGAAGACCGGCCTGCTGGAGACGGTGATGCGGGCCACCCTGGCCCGCATACCGCGCGCCGCCCTCCCGTACGCGGTGGCGCTCATCGCCAGCCAGGCGCACATGATGAGCGACGTCGGGGCCATCGTGCTCCCACCGCTGGCCGCCCTGGTCTTCAGGAGCGCCGGACGCCACCCCGTGGCGGGTCTCATCGGCGGCTTCGCCTGCGTCACCGCGGGCTACGCGGCCGGGTTCACCATCGGCTCCCTCGACGCCCTGTACGTGGGGATCACCCAGCAGGCGGCCGCGGTGCTGCCCGCCGCCGAGGGGCTCCACATCCACCTGCTCATCAACTACTTCTTCACCGCCTCCAGCAGCATCGTGCTCGCGCTGCTCGGCGGATTCCTCATCAGCCGCGTCCTGGAACCGCGCCTCGGCCCCTACCAGGGCACCTACGAGCCCGCCGACGGTGAGTCCGGGCAGGAGGACCTGACCCTCACCCCGGTCCAGCGCCGCGGCCTGCTGGCCACCGCTCTCGTCGTCCTCGGCTATCTGGCCGTGGTCCTCGCGCTCTGGCTGCCGCCCGGGGCCCCGCTGCGCGGCGAGGGCGGGGCCTTCGTGCCCTCGCCCGTGCTCAACGGGATCGTCCCCGTGCTCTTCTTCGCGTTCCTGCTGGCCGGGGTCACCTACGGCTTCACGGTCCGGAAGCTCACCGGGGCGGACGACGTGGTCACCGCCATGACCGACTCGGTGAAGAACATGTCCGGCTACATCGTCATGATGTTCTTCGCCGCCCAGGTCATCGCGCTGTTCACCTGGTCCAATGTGGGGGTGCTGCTGGCGGTGAAGGCCGCCGCACTGTTCAAGGCCACGGGGGTGACGGGGTTCTGGGCGATCATCGCGTTCGTCCTGCTGGCCTCGCTCCTCAACCTCTTCATCCTCTCCGGGTCCGCCCTGTGGTCCCTGGTGGCACCCGTCTTCCTCCCCGCGTTCATGCTGATGGGCATGAGCCCGGCGCTCAGCCAGGCCGCGTTCCGTATCGGCGACTCCGCCACCGGGGTCATCACGCCGATGAACCCGTACCTCTTCCTCATCCTCGCGATGGTCCGCCAGTACGAACCGGAAGCCCGGCTCGGCACCCTCATCTCCCGGCTCGCCATCTTCGTCGTGCCGTTCATGGCGGTGTGGCTGGCCATCCTGGGGATCTTCTACGGATTCGACCTGCCGCTGGGCCCCGGCGCCTCCATCGGCCTGAAGTGACGTGAACCGCGAAGGCCCCGGGCAACGGCCCGGGGCCTCGCGCACGCCCGACGTCAGGGCGTCAGGACATGCGCCCCCAGCAGGCCGAACAGCAGGACGCCCACGGCCACGCGGTAGATCACGAAGGCGTTGAAGGAGTGCTTGGCGACGAACCTGAGCAGCCAGGCGATCGACGCGTACGCCACGACGAACGACACCACCGTGCCCACCGCCAGCGGCGCCGCCGCGACACCGCCGCCGAGCGCGTCCTTCAGTTCGTACAGCCCCGCACCCGTGAGCGCGGGGATACCGAGGAAGAACGACAGCCGGGTGGCGGCCAGCCGGTCCAGGTCCAGGATCAGCCCGGTGGACATCGTCGCGCCGGAGCGGGAGAAGCCGGGGAAGAGCAGGGCGAGGATCTGCGAGCCGCCGACCAGCATGGCGTCCTTGAGCGAGGTGTCGTCCTCGCCGCGCTTGTGGCGCCCCAGACGGTCGGCCGCCCACATCAGCCCGCTGCCCACGATCAGCGATCCGGCCACCACCCACAGGGACGCCAGCGGACCCTCGATGAGCGGCTTGGCGGCGAGGCCGACGGCCACCACGGGGAGGGTGGCGTAGATGACCCACCAGGCGAACTTGTAGTCGTGCCGCTGGCGCAGCTCCCGGTCGGCGATGCCCCGGCCCCAGGCGCGCGCGAAGCGGACGATGTCCTTGAAGAAGTAGAGCAGCACCGCGGCGATGGCGCCGACCTGGATGACCGCGGTGAAGGCGACGACGGCCTTGTCGTCCACCGGGATGTCCATCAGCCCCTCGGTGATCTTGAGGTGGCCGGTGGAGGAGACGGGCAGGAACTCGGTCACCCCCTCGACGACGCCGAGGACCACGGCCTGGCCGATGCTGATCGTGCTCAATGGAGCCATCCCTGTGCCGGAGACATGCCCCTTTTTGTAGCACGCTGGCCGTTATGGCGAGACCCGCCGGTACGCGCTCCGAGCGCGTACCGGCGGGCCATGAGCCGTCCGGGGGCCGACCCCGCTAGTTGGTCAGGTTGATGATCAGCGGCAGCGAGACGAACGCCAGCACGATGCTGATGATCACCGACGAGGCGATGCGGTGCTCCTCGTCCTTGACGTGCTGTGACGCGAGCATCATCGGCACCGGGGAGACGGGGAACGCCAGGATCAGGGCCGTCTGCGCGGCGACCTCGTGGCTGGACATCAGCAGGCCGATGCCGTAGGTGCTGAGCGGCAGCACGATCACGCTGGTCAGCGCGATCGCGATGGACCCCGGGCTCAGCTGCGGCATGCCGACGCGGGCGAGGGTGACGCCCACCGACAGCAGCGCCACACCCGAGGCGGCCTGGCCCACCAGCGTCAGCGAGCTTTCGATCATCTCGGGCGGACGCGTCCCGATCAGCGCGATGATCAGCCCGAGCAGGGGGGCCCAGGCGAACGGCTTGCGCAGCGGCTGCAGGACCTTCACCCAGGTGGGGACGGGCTTGGCCGTCGTCGGTGCGGATCCAGTGTCGCCGTCCCGCTCCTCCTCGGCCGCGGCCGGCCCGCCGCCCGCGGACACCAGGACGCGGGACGGCGCGGACGCCGACGCGGTGGCTTCCGTGGCGTTCGGGTGGCCGAGGTTGAGCAGGATCAGCACGAGGGGATCGAGGATGACGTTGACGAGGATGCCCGCGATGGCGATCGGGATCGCGGCCTCGGCCTCGCCGAACAGGTTGCCCAGGATCGAGACGCCCATGAAGGCGTACTGCGGCTGGACGGAGGCGAGCGCCAGGATCGACGCCCGCTGGAGCGGCAGCCGCCCGATGGCGCGCAGGCCCAGCAGGATCAGCCCGAACAGGCCGAGCAGTCCGAGGGCGAGCATCGCCACCAGGGGGCCCTGGCTCAGCAGGATGTGGCGCGGAGTGTTCGCGATGCCCAGGAAGAGGGACGCCGGGAGGGCGAACTCCATCGTGAGCACCCGGAGCGCGTCCGCGCCCCCGCCGCCGAACGACGCGCGCCGCCCGGCCCCGTAACCGAGGGCGATCACGAGGAAGACGGGCACGACGATGGTGAAAATGTGCGAAAAAGTCATGGTCTTGTCCCTTGCTCAGCCGGTGTGTACGAGTCGTCAGACCGGCTGGATCGGGCGGTAGACCGGGCTCCACATGGCCTCGTGGACCGTGCGCTCGAGCGAAACGTCGGCGATGGGCGTACGGGCCACACCGTCGTGCGCGGCGGCGCGGGCGACGGCCGCGGCGACCGCGGCGGAGGTCTCGCGCAGCTGGTCGACCAGTGGGAGGATCGGGGCTCCGGGGGTGCCGGGGTCGATCATCTCGGCGATCCGCTCGGCGGCGGCGAGCAGCATGCCGTCGGTGATCCGGGTGGCGTGCGCGACGATCGCGCCGAGGCCGAGACCCGGGAAGACCAGGGCGTTGTTGGCCTGCCCGATGACGTGGGTGACCCCGTCGTGGGGCACCGGCGCGAAGGGGCTGCCGGTGGCGATCAGGGCCCGTCCGCCGGTCCACCGGACCAGGTCCTCGGGCTTGGCCTCGGCCAGCGGAGTCGGGTTGGACATCGGGAGGATGACGGGCCGTTCGGTGTGGGCGGCCATCTCCCGGACGATCTCCTCGGTGAAGGCGCCGCCCTGGCCCGAGGTGCCGATGAGGATGGTCGGCTGTGCGCGGCGGACCACCTCGGCGAGCGCGATGCCGCCGACCTGCTCGTCCCGCTGCCAGTCGGCGACGTCGGCCGCCCGGCGGGCGTAGCGCCGCCGGTAGTGGTCGAGCCCCTCGGCGTCATCGGTGATCAGGCCGTACCGGTCGATGCACCAGAACCGGTCGGAGGCCTCCTGCGGGTCGAGCCCGTCGGCGATCAGGGCGTCGCGCAGCTGGTCGGCGATGCCGAGCCCGGCCGAGCCCGCGCCGAAGATCACGATGCGGTGGTCGCGCAGCGGCGTACCGGTGACCCGGGCGCCGGACAGGACGGCGGCCAGGTTGACGGCGCCGGTGCCCTGGATGTCGTCGTTGAAGGTCAGCGCTGTGTCGCCGTACTGGTCGATGATGCGCCGGGCGTTGCCGGACCCGAAGTCCTCCCAGTGCAGCAGCGCGTCGGGGAAGACCCGGCCGACGGCGGCGATGTACTCGGCGATGAAGGCGTCGTACTTCTCGCGGTCCACACGCGGATGACGGTTGCCCAGGTAGAGCGGGTCGTCCAGGAGTTCCTGGCGGTTGGTACCGGCGTCCAGGACGACCGGGAGCGCGCGGGCCGGGTCGATTCCGGCGGCGGCGGTGTAGACGGCGAGCTTGCCGACGCAGATGTCCATGCCGCCGACGCCCCAGTCGCCGATGCCGAGGATGGCCTCGCCGTCGGTGGCGACGAGCAGGTCCACGTCCTCGGGGCCGAGGCCGCTGGCGCGCAGCGAGCGCTCGATGTCGTGCGGGGCGTCGACGGAGAGGTAGACGCCGCGGGAGCGGCGGTACTCATGGCTGTAGCGCTGGATCGCGGTGCCGACGGTGGGGGTGTAGACGATCGGCAGCATCTCGCTGAGATGCTCGCCGAGCAGGTGGTAGAACAGCACCTCGTTGCGGTCCTGGAGGGACCGCAGGTACACGTTCTTGTCCAGGTCGGTGGCCTTGGCCCGGTACTGGGCGTAGGCGCGGGTGGCCTGCTGCTCCAGGGTCATGACCTGGGCAGGGATCAGGCCGGTCAGTCCGAGGGCGTCGCGCTCGGACTCGGTGAACGCCGTGCCCCGGTTGAGCCGCGGGTCGCTGAGGATGGCGCGCCCCCGCGAGGTGGTTTCCCAGGTGTGGCCGGTCGGGCTCCACCGGGTCGCCGCGGCTGCGGAAGACGCCGGATCGGACGCCTCCGCTTCGGGTAGATCGCTCTTCATGGGTACTGCTTCCTCACTGGTCGTGCTTCGCGGCGGGTAACACCGCTAAAAATCACGGTACCAAGAGGTTGAAACGCGGACCTTTAGGGGGTGGCGGTATGTGCGCTGGTCAGGGGCGTTGACCCGGTGCGGCGGCGGGCCCACCGGACCGCGATGAGTGTACATACCAACAATTGCAGCTGGTGGAAGAGCATCAGCGGAAGGATCACCGGACCCGCCGATTCCCCGAACAGCACCGCCGCCATCGGCAGCCCGGTGGCGAGACTCTTGTTGGAGCCGCAGAAGACGATCGTGACCCGGTCATCCCGGCTGAACCCGAGCCGCCGCGCGGCCCAGGACGTCGTGACGAGGGCCACCGCCAGCAGCGCCGCGGCCAGGCTCAGCAGGGCGAGCAGCCGCAGCGGAGTGATCTGCCGCCAGACGCCCTCCGTCATCCCCCGGCTGAACGCCGTGTAGACGACGAGCAGGATCGCGCCGCGGTCCAGCAGGCCGAGCGCCCGCCGGTGACGGACGGTGAACCCCCCGATCCAGCGGCGCAGACACTGTCCGGCGGCGAAGGGCAGCAGCAGCTGGGTGGCGATGCTCAGCAGGCTGTCGGCCGAGAAACCCGCGGAGGAACCGATGAGCCAGGCCGCCAGCAGCGGTGTGAGAGCCATCCCGGCCAGGCTGGAGTACGTACCGGCGCAGATGGCGGCCGGGACGTTCCCCCGGGCCGTGGAGGTGAGGGCGATGGAGGACTGGACGGTCGAGGGGACGACACAGAGGAAGAGCACGCCGGTATAGAGCCGGTCGGTGAGCAGGAACGGGGCCAGGCCGCCCGCCGCCAGCCCCAGCAGCGGGAACAGGACGAAGGTGCTCGCCCCCACCACGAGGTGGAGCTTCCACTGCCGCAGCCCGTGCACCGCCTCCCGGGTGGACAGCCGGGCGCCGTACAGGAAGAAGAGCAGCCCGATGGCGAGGTCCGCGGCGCCCCCGACCACCCCGGCCGCCCGCCCGGAGGCGGGCAGCAGCGCCGCGAGCGCGACCGTGCCGAGGAGGGCGGCGACGTACGGGTCGACCGCCTTCCCCAGCCGGCCCGGCCATGACCACCGCCATGGCCAGGACAGCGACGTCACGTCAATCACCGCTTTCGCTTTCGCTCTCGTGATCACTGCCTGCCGTACCCGCGCTGAGGAGCAGGGTGTTGAGAGTGCGGTCGATCTCCAGCCAGGAGTCCGCGAAGGAGTTGTCGATGACCACCAGGCCGATGTGCGACCCGGCGACCGGGGTGGGCTCCTCCGGCTCGTCGCCGGGTGCGCCCGGGCACGGCGCGGATACGGCGGGTGTGGCGGCCCACACGGTCTGGTCGCCGCACAGTACGCCCGCGGTGGCCGCAAGGACGATTCCGGTTGCGGACGCCCGGGTAAGGCCGCTCTCTCTTCCCGGCTTTCGGTGACGGCCGGTACCGGACCGGAAAGGCAGGGGCGGGAATGACGGGGACGCCACGGAACGGAATCCGCGGGTCATGCCGCGGCCGGGTGGTGGTCGCGGTGATGCCTGCTGATGTTTCCCTCCAGCAGTTCCGTGGATCCCCGCACGCCGATGAAGTCGGTATCCCGGGTATCCGGCAGCCGGCCGTCCGCCATTTTCAGATCGACCAGCGCACCCTCGATCGCGCCGTGCGCGGCGAAAAGACACGGGGTGCTGTAGATCGCGATATCGACGCCGAGATCCGTCAACTCGGAAAGCGAAAGCCGGGGTGATTTCCCGCCCGCGATCTGATTGAACAGCAGCGGCTTGTCGCCGACGACCGTACGGATCCGGCGGATCCACTCGACGCTGCGCACCCCGTCGACGAGCACCACATCCGCGTCGGTCTCCGCCAGCGCGGCGGCCCGCCGCAGGATCTCCGCCTCGTCGGTGGCGTCCGTGCGCGCCACCACGAGCATGTCCTTCCTGCTGCTCAGCACCAGGTTGAGCTTCTCCAGGTACTCCTCGAGCGGCAGCACCAGCTTGCCGTCCGCGTGTCCGCACCGGCGCGGCCGTTTCTGGTCCTCCAGGATCACCCCGGACGCGCCGCCGCGCTCCAGCCGCTGCACCACATGGCAGGCGACCTCGGGGTCCACATAGCCGTCGTCGATGTCCACGAGCAGATGGTGCTCGGGGAACGCCAGCCGCAGCCGCTCCGCGAAGTTCACCATGTCCGGCCAGGCGATGAATCCGATGTCGGGCAGCCCGTAATACGAGGCGGCGAATCCGAAACCGGAGACGAAGAAGCCGTTGTAGTGGCGGGCCGCGATCGACGCGGAGTACATGTCGTAGATGCCGATGAGTGGTGTGGTGCGAGGAGAGCCGATATCTTCTCGCAAGGCATGACCGTATTGCATGATCTTCCCTTCGGTTTCGGGACCTATTCTGGTCCAGGGAAGAATTTGCCGGGACGGCCTTGTGGGGCGGTGGAGGGTACCTTGAGGTGCTGGCGGTGCGGATGAGGCGCCGCCCGCCGACCCGCCCTACGCCGGGCCCGCCGGGGACAGCAGGGTGCCCAGCGGGCCGAGGTCGAGGTTGAGGTCCTCCATCCGCAGCCCGTGCCGGTCGCACATCTCCTCCATGCGCTGCTGGAGGAGCATCAGCGTCATCCCGATCCGCTCCTCCTGCTCCTCCGTCAGGTCCCCCTTGTCGACCCGGTGCAGCGCCTGGCGCTCCATCAGCTGGCGCAGCAGCTCGACCACGGTCAGCACGAGCTGGGCCAGATCGCGTTCCACCGAGTCCGGATCGGTGCGCAGGCGCTGGGCGGGACGGGAGGCGGCGGGAGTGGCCGACATACGGCAGGGTTCCTTCCGGTCGGAGCAGCGGCGGGATCAGAGCAGCGCCGGATCAGAGCAGCGGCGGAGCCGGGTGTTCGGCGTCGACGGGGGCGATGACCGCGCGCAGGTCGATCCGTATGAGATCGACGTCCGCGATGGACAGCACGAGGTCCCCGGTCAGCACGACCCCGCCCTGGAGCAGCCGGTCGAGGATGTCGATCAGGGCGACCTCGCGGCCCGCGAGAGCCCGGGCGTCCTCCTCGTCCAGCGCGGTGCTCACGCGGACTCGCGGTGGGCGGCCGGGGCGGGCGGCAGGGCGAACGAGTACGGCGCCCAGGGGCCGGTCACCTCGACCCGCACCCCCTCCTGGCCCTCGGCGGCGGCCAGGACGCGGGCGCGGAAGTCCTCGGCGCGGTCGGCGGGCACCAGATACGCGTCGTTGGCGATGTTCTCGCCGCCCTCCGCCTTCGCCAGCTCGCCGCGCTGCGGCCGGTGGGCGACCCGCTCCACGGCGATCTCCCCGGCCTCGTCGGCGATGCGCGCGGCCGTCCGCACCGCGGCCTGCCAGGCGTCCTCGGCGCCGCGCCGCCGCTTGCGGCGCGCGGCGAGATAGGCCCGGCCCGGGCTGAGCCCGGCGTCCCCAGCGTCGCCCTCCGACACGCCCGCCGCCTCTTCACCTGCGGCCGTATAGACCTTGACGCCCCATTCGACGCGCCCGGTGAGCCGCTCCAGCAGCGGCAGGAACTCGTTCCGGCGCTCCTGGAGCGTCTGCCGCACCCGGTCCTCGTCCCGGTAGACGGTGGCCAGCCGCAGCGGCAGCACGGCGCCCAGCGGGGCCAGCGCGGACACCACCCCGTGGTGCCCCCGGGCCAGTGACTCCAACCGGGTCAGCTCCTCCAGGCGCGCCTTGAGCGGCGCTTCCCCGAACTCCTCGGCCGGAACCGGGCCGACCGCCGCGGCGAGGTCCCCGGTCTCCACGAGACCCACCTGCTCACCGGCCACCCCGCGCAGTGCGGCGACCGCCCGCGCGGCCTCGGGGGTGGGGCGGAGCACCGCGTAGGCGTACACCATGTGCTGTGCGATATCGGTCACCCGTCCATGCTCCTGTCGCCCCTGTCGCCCCTGTTTTCGGTTTGTGCCTTCAGCGCCTCGATCTCGGCGCGCAGCCGCGCGTTCTCCTCACTGAGGCCGCCTTCCACGGCGGGGGGCCGGGCGCGCGAGGACAGCGACGGATCGTGCTCCCACCAGTCGATGCCCATCTCCTTCGCCTTGTCGACGGAGGCGACGAGCAGCCGGAGTTTGATGGTGAGCAGTTCGATATCGAGCAGGTTGATCCGGATGTCGCCCGCGATCACCACGCCCTTGTCCAGCACCCGTTCCAGGATGTCGGCCAGCGACGGGGCGTCCCGCTGGTCGTACGCGGCGGGCAGGCGCGGCGGGCCCAGCCTGCTCGCTACCGGTTCTGTCATCGTCAGGTGGCTCGTCTCTGCTCGTTGTACCGTTCCAGCTCTTCCAGCCGGTCCAGCAACTCGTCTTCGCGGCGGTCGTATTCGTCCTCGCCGATCCGCCCGGCCAGCAGCTCCTGCTCCAGCTCGGTGAGGGCGCGCCGGACCGGCGCCGGGTCGTAGGCCTCGCGCTCGGCGGCCTCGAGCACCTGCTCGGCCACCCAGACGGTCGCGCGCACCGGCGCGAGCGGAAAGGTGAGCAGCCCGGTCAGCAGTCCCACGGCGCCCCCGCCCTCAGGCCACGAAGCTGTACGGGGGCAGCGGGCCGCGCAGCCGGAAGTCGTAGCCGTCCCCGAAGCCCTGGGCCAACCGCTCCGCCGCGCGGGAGAACTCCTCGGCGCGCCCCCGCTCCACCAGGAACGAGGCGTTGACGAAGTCGTCCCCGGCCGGGGACGACACCACCTGGCCACGGGCCATCCCGGACAGGCTGCCGACGACCTGCTCGGCGAGTCTCTGCTGCCGCGCCCCCAGCTGGCGGGCGATCAGCTCGCCGAGGGCCACCCGGTCCTCGTACGAACCCCGCCCGTCGCGGGTGCGCTCGTTGAGCCGCCGCGCGTCGTCGGACTCGGTCAGCACCTCCCGCAGCAGATCGTCCTGGGAGCGCGCCGCCTTCAGGTTGAACTCCGCGGTGGCGTCCAGCTCATCGAGGCCGCGTACGTACTCGTCCCGCTTGGCGTCCAGCGCCGACCTGACCGCGGCCTCGTCGGGGGCGAGCAGCCCGAACCGCATCGGCAGCACCGCCCCGTCCGCCATCAGCCGCTCCTGGACCTCCTGGTGGGCGGCGAGGTCGCGGCGCTTGGGGCGCAGGGTCTCCGGCGCCGGGCTCACCACACCCGTCAGCGGGCCACTGGCCACCGCGCGCGGCACGCCGGACACGCCGCCCACCGCGCGCAGCCCCTCCAGCCGCAGCGGATGGTCGGAGCGGGTGATCGCGTAGAGGTAGAGATGCATGCTCACTTGTCCTCGTCATCGTCGCCGCCGAACACATTGCCGATGGCGTCGATGGCACCGCTCAGCGCGCCCTCGGTCTTGCCCCGGGCGCCGCCCTCGACGATGGTGCCGACGATGTCGCTGAGCTTGTCCGGGGCCTTGCGGCCGGATTCCAGGTCGAGGCGGTTGCACGCCTCGGCGAAGCGCAGATACGTGTCCACGCTGGCGATCACGATGCGTATGTCGATCTTCAGGATCTCGATGCCCACGAGGGACACCCGGATGAAGACATCGATGACGAGGCCGCGGTCCAGGATGAGTTCGAGGATGTCGAAAAGGCTTCCGGTCCCTGAACCGGTCGCGGTCGTGGCTGGTACTCCGCCGGTCTGCGTCATGACGGTCACGTGTGGTCGTCCTCTCGCTCGCTCGGTCTGCCCGCCTGCTGGTACGGGCGGGAGGGCACCCGCGTTCACTCTTGACCCGGGAGAAACACATGTGCCGCACAACGACAAGCGCCCCGCGCCACTGGGACACAGCGGCGCGGGGCGCGGGCGGACAGGAACAGCGGGAAAAAGTGGCTAGCGGCCGCGGTCGAGCTGGCCGCGTGCGTAACGGCGCAGCCTCTCGTAGCCCAGGAGCATGCCCTCGGAGTCCAGGGTCACCCGGTACGAGGCCATGATCGTCATGGTGTCCGGCACCCGCTCCAGCTCCACCACCTCCACATCGGCCAGCCATCCGTCCTGGGTCGGCTGCAGCGCGGAGACGGACTCCGGCGCGGTGCCCAGCAACTCGCCGAGCTGCTGAGCCGCGCCACGCATGGCCTGGGCCGCGGGCACCCGCCGAGGCCGGTCGTTCGTCTCCGGGGTGTCCGGATCATTGCTCGTCATGGTCCTACCGTGCCAAGTCGGCGGAGCCCGTGGTGTGCGGATCGCCAAAGCTCGTGACCGGCGGATCCTCCCCGCGCGTCAGACCGAGGCCCCCGAGGCGCCGTTGCCCGCATCGAGCGGACCCGCCTAGCTTTGTCAGCACGTGCTTACGCCAGGGAGGTCAACGGTGACCACAGTGGAGACGACACCCATCGCCTATCCCTTCAACCACCCCGACGGCCTGGAGCTGTCCGAGGCCTATGAGGAAGCGCGCCACCGCCCAGGACTGCTCCGGGTGCGCCTGCGGTACGGCGAACCCGCGTGGCTGGCCACGCGGTACGCCGATGCCCGGCTGGTCCTCGGCGACCGGCGCTTCAGCCGCGCGGAGGCTCTGAACCGGGATACGCCACGGCAGGGCGAGGGACGCACCGAGGGTGGCATCCTGAGCATGGACCCGCCCGACCACACCCGGCTGCGCACCCTCGTGGCCAAGGCGTTCACCGTTCACCAGGTGGAAAAACTCCGGCCGTACGTAAGGGAGTTGACCCACCAGCTGCTGGACGAACTGGAAGCCGCCGGGCCACCAGCCGACCTCGTGGACCGCTACGCGCTGCCCATCCCGGTCGCCGTCATCTGCCGGTTGCTCGGGGTGCCGGAGGAGGACCGGCCGAAGTTCCGGGTGTGGAGCGACGCCGCCCTGTCCACCAGCTCCCTGACCGCGGCCGAGTGGGAGAGCAACCGCGAGGAACTGCGCGCGTACATGGCCCGGTTGGTGCGGGAACACCGGGAAGCCCCGCGCGACGACATCATGACCTCGCTCATCGAGGCGCGGGACGAGGGCGACCGGCTCTCCGAGCTGGAACTCGTCGATCTGTGCGTCGGCATCCTCGTCGCCGGACACGAGACCACGGCCACCCAGATCCCCAACTTCGTGATGGTGCTGCTCGACCACCCCGATGAGCTGCGACGGCTGCGCGAGGAGCCCGAGCTGCTCAAGGGCTCCATCGAAGAGCTGATGCGGTTCGTGCCACTCGGCGTCGGCGCCTCCCAGGCCCGCTACGCCACCGAGGACGTCGAGGTGGGCGGCACCCTGGTACGGGCCGGGGAGCCCGTCCTGGTGGCCGTCGGCTCGGCCAACCGCGACGCGCTGCGCTTCGACGAACCCGGCAGGCTGAACGTGGCCCGCCCCGCCACCCAGCACCTGGGCTTCGGCCACGGGGTGCACCACTGCCTGGGCGCGTCGCTGGCCCGGCTGGAGCTGCAGGAGGCGCTCGGCGCGCTCGTCGGCCGGTTCCCGAACCTGCGTCTGGCCGGGGACGTGGTGTGGAAGGACCAGATGCTGGTTCGGGGGCCGCGGGTCATGCCGGTGGGGTGGTGAGCCGGGTGACGTGGAGGGCCGAGGTCGACGGCGGCCGGTGCATGGCGTCCGGGATGTGCGCCGGGATCGCGCCCGATCTGTTCGTCCTTGACGATGAGCGGGCGCGTCCGCTGAGCGAGGAGGTTCCGGCGGAGGAGCGGGTGCTGGACGTGGCGGACTCCTGCCCGGCGATGGCCATCACCATCGTCGACGGGGATGCGACGGTGGTCGGACCACGTCCCTGACCGGCGGTGTTACGGAACGACGGGCGGCGCGGAGGACACCGCGGGCGGCGTGGTGACTCCGCCCTCCCCGCTCGCGGCCCCCACCCCGGCACCGTTGACCACGTTCGGGTCGAGGCTCTGCTCGCCGCCGTTGTCCGCCGTGCTGACGGCGTTCGGCGGCGGGGTGGGCTTGGACGTGCCGACGATGAACGTGGGCTCGCCCGGGGCGGGCTGGGGCGGCTTGGTGTACTCCGGGCCCTGGGTCGGGGTGGTGGTGATGTCCGCGACGGCGGAGTCGAAGTTCACCATCCCCGTTTTCTCCATCTGGGTGATGTGGTCGAGCACGGTGTTGTTGGCCTGTGAAGCGAGCTTGCGCACCAGCGAGTTCTTGCTGGTCTGCCGGATCTTGGCGATGGAGCTGAAGATCTGGCCGTGGGTCACGCGCAGGATGTTCGCGTAGTAGGTGTCGAAGTCCTTGCCGGTCTTCGCGTTCATCGTGTCCACGAAGCTCTGCTGTTGTGGCGTTGGCTTGTTGGGCAGGGTGATGCCGAGCTTGGGGGCGATCTCGCGGCTGATGGCGTCGAGCAGCTGATGGCCGTCGAGCAGGTGCTTGCCGGCGGTCTTGATCTGCTCTGTCGTCCCCTTCTCAAGCCCGATCTTCCCGGCCGGGTACTCCCACAGCCCGGCCAGCCGCACCTTGACCACGAAGTCCTTGTCGGCCCCGCTGAGCGGCCCGAACTGGTTGTCCTGCATCTTGCTGAGATTCGTGGCGGATTCCTGCGTCAACCCCGTCATCACGGGGGAGACGATCACGGCGAGGGTGACCACTACCGAGCCGATGAGCAGTGAGGTGCCTGTCACAAAGTACCGTGATCGCATGGAGCCTCCTGGCGGGGACCGCTTGTCGTTGTACGGAGCAGGTGTCGCGTCGAGCTGATGTCAGATGATGGCTGACACCAGTGAATACGGACCGTTCACTTCCGTCGCTCAAACATCTCGCGGTTTTTTACCCGCACTTGGGCGGAGGCCGGTTACCTGGGGTTACCGGCGAAGGCGTCCGCGCGGATGTGGGTCAGCGGGGTGGCGGCCACCCGGTACCGGCCGTTGGGTACCTGGCCCGACTTGGTGACACGGACGGTGAGCGGACCCGCCCACTCGTACCCGTGCTCCTCCGCGTGCCGCATCAGCGAGTCCGTGAGCGTCTGGCCCGCCTGCTTGCCGTGCCGGGACAGCTCCTCGTACACCTCGTCGGACAGCTCGACGTCATAGGCGTTGGGCACGACCACCCGACGGGAGCTGCACACCACCGCCTGGCTGTCGCATTCCTCCCGCAGGGCGCCCAGCAGTTCCACCGGCTCGGTGTGGAACACCTTGGCGAGCAGTGCGTCCTCGAAGCGCTCTATGGCTCGTTCGATCCGGGTCAGCGTGTCCATGCGCGGACGTGTGCCCGAAAAGAAGCGGGTGTATGTGCGCGACTACGGTCCGCACATACACCCGCTCCTTGGGTGAACATGGAGTAAGCGTTCAGCCGGCGGCGCGGCTGAGCAGGGTCTTGACCCCGGTGGCCGTCAGCGTGACCGCTTCCGGGGCGCCCGCGTCGATGGTCAGCGAAAGCTCCTCGGAGGGCCAGCCCTGAGCCAGCGCACCCAGCGGCACCTGGTGGTACCGCTCGATCTGCGGCAGCGCCTGGTGCATGCGCTCCGGAGTGGTGAAGACGGGCACCAGCTGAGCGCCGTCCTCCTGCTGGAACACCGGCAGGGTCACCGCCTGCGGGTCGGTGTTCTCGGTGCTCTCTGCGGCGGGGAGCAGAACCTCACTGCCGGCGAGAGTGTTCAGCGCGGTCTCGTCCGCACGGTCCGCGGCCAGCTCACCGAGGGCTTGCTGGGTGGCGGTAACGGCGTTGTCATCGGGAAGAGCAGTCATGATTCCGTCCAAGATCGGGATAAGCGAGTGGCGGTGCCCGGGAGTGGGCGTCCTGACCACGGCTGGCTCGAATACCCGGTTGTACGGCGCTCACACATCCCGTGGCGGAGAGTTTTCGTTTTCTGCTGGGACGCGGAGTCGGGGGCGGCTTTCGGTGCGGCTCAGGTGCCGCGGTACGCCCTGTAGTTCCGGAAGAGCAGATACGTGTCCAGGATGTCGGAGGACGCGCTCTCGACCGACCGGTAGATGCCCCACTTGGGCCGCTGGTAGTCGCCCTGGTCCGGCATCTTGACGTTCGACATGCTGCCCCGCACCGCCACCGGGGCGCCGGAACCGGTGCCGTCGCGGGCCGTGAACGTGGCGGTTCCGCTGGCCCCGATGGTCAGTTTCCACTCGACGGTGATCCATTTGTTGCGCAGCGGCGCCAGGTCAGTGGAGGCGATGTCCGGTGAGCCGGAGTTCGCGTAGGCCCGCGCCCGCAACGTCTCCTTGCTGCCGCTGCGGCCGAGGCTCAGCGTGAGATACGGGCCACCGTTGTCGACCGGGGTCTTGGTCTGGAAGATGTGGGTGAACCTGCTGGTGCCGTGCAGCGACGACGGCATGTACATCTCGTACGAGAGGGTCCAGGTCTCCCCGTCCCGCATCTTCAGCTTCGTACCGCCCTGCACCATCCCCTTGGACTCGGTGCGCTGGCGGTCGCCGCCGCCGGTGGTGTCCCGGTCGTCCTTCCAGATGTTGAAGCGGTAGTGGTCACCCCCTTCGATGACGACATAGTCGCGGTCGGGGTGCTGGTTGCCGCGATCGGCCTCGATGCCCTCGAAGGCCTTGAGCCCGACACCGGACGGGCTGGGATTCCAGACCAGTTGTGGCGCCCGGACGGCCGCGGCGGCCGGGGAGGCGCCCGACGTCAGCTGCCCGAGGAGGGGCGCGCCGACGGCCGTGGCGGTCATGGAGCCAAGTAACATCCGACGACTGAAACCGCGTGGAGCGGAGTCTTCTGCCATGGGCCCTTACGATGGACTGGACCAAGGGGGTCGTCAAGGCTCGCGACGCGGTTATTCATCCCATGTCTCAGCGACGGCCTCGGCGGCCACTCCCCAGAGGGGGAGCGGCCGCCGTGCGGAGTTGACGGTGTGTCACATGGTGGCGGCGTCGATGACGAACCGGTAGCGGACGTCGCTGGCGAGCACCCGCTCGTACGCCGTGTTGATCTCCTCGGCGCGGATGGTCTCGATCTCGGCGCCCACGCCGTGCTCGGCGCAGAAGTCGAGCATCTCCTGCGTCTCGGCGATGCCGCCGATGAACGAACCGGCGAGGGTCCGGCGGCCCATGACCACCGAGAACAGGTTGAGCGTGATGGGCTCCTCCGGGAGGCCCACGTTGATCAGCGCGCCGTCCGTCTTCAGCAGCTTGAGGTACGCGCCGAAGTCCAGCGGGGCGGACACCGTCGACAGGATGATGTCGAAGGTGTCCTCCAGCTCCTTGAAGGTCTGCGGGTCGCTGGTCGCGTAGTAGTGGTCGGCGCCGAGCCGCAGCCCGTCGTCCTGCTTGCGCAGCGACTGGCTCAGCACGGTGACCTCCGCGCCCATCGCGTGGGCGAGCTTGACGGCCACGTGGCCGAGGCCGCCCATGCCGAGGACGGCGACCTTGCTGCCCGGACCGGCCTTCCAGTGGCGCAGCGGGGAGTACGTGGTGATACCGGCGCACAGCAGCGGCGCGGCCACGTCCAGCGGCAGCGCGTCCGGGATGCGCAGCACGTAGTTCTCGTCGACGACGATGCCGGTGGAGTAGCCGCCCTGGGTGGTCTCGCCGTACTTGTCGGTGGCGGCGTACGTGGCGGTCTCGCCCTGGGCGCAGTACTGCTCCAGGCCCTTGCGGCAGTTCTCGCAACTACGGCAGGAGTCGACGAAGCAGCCGACGCCCACCCGGTCGCCGACGGAGTACTTGGTGACACCGGGGCCGACCTCGCTGACGACACCGGCGATCTCGTGGCCCGGCACCAGCGGGAAGGGCACCTCGCTCCAGCCCTGCCGAACCTGGTGGATGTCCGAGTGGCAGATGCCCGAGTACGTGATGTCGATCGCCACGTCGAACTCGCCTACCGGGCGGCGCTCGATCGTGGTGCGCTCCAGCGGGGCCTTGGGGGCAGGTGCGGCGTACGCGGCAACGGTACTCATGGGGCGTTTCACTCCTTGCGGTGGTTCCGTGTCCGGTTTCCTTTGAATCCATGGCCGAACACGGTGGCAAGGGTGCCAAGGCGAGGCAGGAGTGGCCAAAAGTAGGGTCAACCTGCGAAGATAGTGGCTAGCGGGGGAGGAACGCCCCGAGCGGGCCGCCGGTGGGGCGCCGACGACCCGCCCACAGAGGGGAAAACGCCCGGTCACATGGGTGTCAGCGCGATTCCGTGGCGAGGGCCGGGCCGGTGGCGTCGACCGGGGTGTTCAGATCGCGGTCCAGGGTTTCCGGGGTCATCCGGGTGGTGATGAGACTCACCGCCGCGACCACCGTCATATAGACCGCGACGGGTATCCAGGAGCCGGTGAACGCGGTGAGCAGCGCGCTGCAGATGAGCGGTGCGACACCACCGCCGATCACCGAGGAGAACTCCCGGCCCAGCGCGACCCCGCGTAGCGGTAGCGGTTGCCGAACAGCTCGGGGAAGTAGCTCATGTGCACACCGACCAGGCCCTGACAGGCCAGGATGAAGCCGACCGCGATCGCCACCGTGATGGCCACCTTCGAGCCGGAGTTCAGCGCGATGAACGTCGGGGCGGGCAGCAGCACCATGGCGCTGAGGATCAACGTACACACCGGGCGGCGTCCGATGCGGTCCGACAGGGTGCCGAACGCGATGGCCGCCACGCCGCCGCACAGGGAGCCCAGCAGCAGCACCTCGGGGACGAAGCTCTTCTCGACGCCCACGCTGGACACCAGGTAGGAGGCCATGAACACCTGGTAGGTGTACGACTGCGTGCTGACCCCGAAGTTCATGAGGATCACCAGGAACAGGGGCTTGCGGCCGTGCTTGAAGACCTCCTTGACCGGTGAGGCGGGCCGCTCGTGCTGGGCTTTCAGCTCCTGGAAGACCGGGCTCTCGTTCAGCTTGCGGCGCATGATCATGGCGGCCACGGTCACCAGGAGGCTGCTGGCGAAGACCACCCGCCAGCCCCAGGACATCAGGGCGTCCTCGGGGAGTTGCTGGGCGAGCATCCAGGCCACCGCGCCCAGCGCGGTACCGAGCGCCGCCCCCGTCATGACCAGGGACGACAGCCTGCCGCGCCGCCCGGTGGCGGCCGTCTCGGTGAGCAAGGTGGCGCCTCCGGCCTGCTCGGCGCCCGCGCCGAAGCCCTGCGCCATACGGCAGATCAGCAGCAGGATCGGGGCGAGGATGCCCACCGCCCCGTACGTCGGGAGCAGACCGATGGCGAGGGTGGAGCCGCCCATGAGGAACAGGGTGGCGATCAGCACCCACTTGCGGCCGAGGCGGTCGCCGAAGCGGGAGAAGAAGAGCCCGCCCAGCGGCCGGGCGGCGAAGCCCACGGCGTAGGTGCTGAAGCTGGCGAGGAGGCCCACGGACGCCGAGACATTGGGGAAGAACAGATCGCTGAAGATCAGCGCCGAGGCGGTGCCGTAGATGACGAAGTCGTACTGTTCGAGCGCGGTGCCGACCAGACCGGCCCAGGCCGCGCGGCGTACCGCCTGGGGGTCGGCGGGTGGTTCGGCGCTGGGGGTGGTGGCCGGTGGCGGGGGAGTGGTGGTGTTGCTCTCCATGATCCATGCCTCCTTGAACGGATCGTGTCCGGAGCGGAATCCGGCAGGGCGAAGCAGCGAGGGGACGGGGGTAGGGCAGGGGTAGGGGAGGGGACGGGGTGGCCGGGGTGTCAGGCGGTCCGGCCGCCGGTGGCATCGGCGGCCGCCGCGGCGGGTCCGTGCCGGACGATGACGTCGATGAGTTCGGCGATCCGGGCGGTGAAGGCCGGATGGTCCGTCAAGTGGTCGCCGAGCAACCCGCTTTCCAGGACGGCTTCGACGAACGCGGTGCGGGGCCCGGCGGGTGCGCGCCGGGCGAGGCCGGCGAGCGGCTCACGGGCCGGGTCGGCCATCGCGGCCGCCTGCGGCCCGGGTTCGAAACCGGACGGCGGCGCCACACAGCACAGATACGCCGCCACGGTCAGCGCCAGATGGTGGGGCATCCGCCCGGCGCGCAGATGGAGCAGGGCCGGTTCCGGCACCCGCTGGCGGAGCTTGACCGAGCCGTCCGAGCCGACCTGCCGGGTGCGGTGGCCCAGCGCGGTATTGGCCCAGCGGTCGAACAACTGCCGTACGTAGTCCTCCAGTTGGATGTCGGCGGGCACGGTGAGACTCGGCAGATAGTCGTCGTGGAGCACATCGTGCGCGGCCTCGGCGATGAACGGCCGGGCGATGGAGTCCGGGATGGTCTCCCGGCCGTCCAGGGCGCCGAGATAGGCGATGAGCGAGTGGGTGCCGTTGAGCAGCCGCAGCTTCAGCAGCTCGTACGGTTCCACATCGTCCGTGAACAGCGCCCCGCCGTGTTCCCAGCGCGGACGGCCCGCGGCGAAACGATCCTCCATGACCCACATGGAGAACGGTTCGGCCGGTACGGGGACGGCGTCCCGCACCCCGAGGCGGCCCGCGACCGCGTCACGGTACACATCGGTGGTGGCGGGCACGATCCGGTCGACCATCGAGCTGGGAAACGTCACCGAACGCGTCAGCCAGGGCAGCAGCTCCTCGCGCTCCGCGGCCGGGAGCGCCTCGGTGAACTCGTGCACCAGCCGCCGGGTCTGGGCTCCGTTCCCCACCAGGTTGTCGCAGCTGAGCACCGTCAGCGGCCGGGCGTGGGTGCGGACCCGGCGCTGCATCCCGCGCACGATCCGCCCGATGGTGGTCCGGGGCGGGGCGCTCCCGCGCAGATCGGCCCGCACCTCGGGGGAGTCGAGGTCGAGTCCATGGGTGCGCGGCGAGAAGGTGTAGCCGTGTTCGGTGACCGTCAGGGTGACGATCGCCGTGCCCGGCGCCGCCAGCGCGTCCTGGACCTCGTCCGGCTGCTCCGACGCCACCAGCGCCCCGGTGTGCACCGCGGGCACCGTGGCCCGGGTGCCGTCGGGAGAGATTTCCACCACCGTGTAGCGCAGCTGCTGTTCGCGCAGCGCCCGGGCCACCGTGGCCGAGCGGCCCGCGACCCCGAGGATGCCCCAGGGGCCCTCGGTGTGTTCCAGGGCGGCCGCGGTGTGCACGGCCTGGTGGGCGCGGTGGAAGTTGCCGAGCCCCAGATGCACAATGCCGGTCTCGGCGGGTGGCCGCCGGGGGGTGAGCGCCGCCGCCGGGGTTGTGGCGCGGCCGAGGCGCGGCAGGCGCGCCGGAGTGTCCAGCGTGGTGGGCGTCGTGGCCATCGGGGAGATCCTCACCAATCCGTCATCGAGCCGTCGAGCTGTCGCGCGACCGGCAGGTAGGCGGGTTCGTACGGGAAACGGGCGGCGAGCGCCTCGTCCACCTCGATGCCGAGGCCGGGCTGGTCGCCCGGGTGCAGATGTCCATCGGCGTAGGACCACGCGTGGCCGAACACCTCGTGCACGACCGGCTCGTAGCCCATGTACTCCTGGATGGCGAAGTTCGGCGTGGCCAGGCCCACGTGCAGCGACGCGGCCAGCGCTACCGGGGACACATCCGAAGGGCCGTGCGGGCCGAGCCGTATCTGCCAGATCTCGGCGAGGGCCGCGATCCGCCGCAGGTGGCTGATCCCGCCCGCGTGGCTCACACAGGTCCGTACGAAGTCGATCAGCTGCTCGGTGATCAGCGACTGGCATTCCCAGACCGTGTTGAACACCTCGCCGATCGCCAGCGGCACCGTGGTGTGCTGCCGCACATGCCGCAGCACCTGCTGGTTCTCCGCCGGGGTGACGTCCTCCAGCCAGAACAGGTCCACCTCCTCCAGCGTGCGGCCGAGCCGGGCGGCCTGGCCGGGAGTGAGGCGGTGGTGCACATCGTGCAGCAGCTTCAGCTCGGGCCCGACATGCTCCCGTACCGCGCCGAGGACCTTCGGCGCGTGCCGGAGGTAGGCGTCGGTGTCCCACACCTCCTCCACCGGGGCGGCGCCGCGCCCGGCGGGCTCGTAGCCACGGCCGCCGCGGCTCACCCCGTACACCGTGTCCAGCCCGGGGACCCCGCTCTGCGCCCGCACCGCGCGGAAACCCTCCTCGCGCCGGGCGTCGATGGATTCCAGCAGCTGCGGGACGTCCCAGCCGGTGGCATGGGTGTACGTGAGGATCCGGTCGCGGACCGCGCCGCCGAGCAGCTGGTAGACGGGCTGGCCGGTGGTCTTGCCCTTGATGTCCCACAGCGCCATGTCCACCGCGCCGATGGACGTCATGGTCACCGGGCCGCGCCGCCAGTAGACCCCTCGGTAGAGGTACTGCCAGGTGTCCTCGATCCGCGCCGGGTCGCGGCCGATGAGCAGCGGCGCCACATGGTCGCGCAGATACGAGGCGACGGCCAGCTCACGGCCGTTGAGGGTGGCGTCGCCCCAGCCGACGAGGCCTTCGGCGGTGGTGATCTTGAGCGTGACGAAGTTGCGGCCGGGGCTGGTGACCAGCACCTCGGCGGTGGCGATGGTGTCGGTTCGGGGCGGCGCGGTGGTGGCGATGGTGTCGCTCCGGGGTGTCGTGGTCACCGGGCCACCGCCACCACGTTGTGCAGCGGCGCTCCGGTGGCCAGTCGGCCGATGTTGGCGGTGATGTCGGCGGCGCGGCCGATGAAGGTCTGCCGGGTGAGACCGGATGAGTGCGGGGTCATCAGTACGTTGTCCAGCGTTTCGAAGGGGTGCTCGCTGGGCGCGCCGGTGTGTCCGCTCGCCGGGTACCGGTACCAGACGTCGAGCGCGGCGGCCCCGATGGTGCGGGTGCTCAGTGCCTTGTACAGCGCGTCCTCGTCCACGACGGGACCGCGTCCGACATGGACCAGCACCGTGGACGGGCCCATCCGGGACAGCTCGGCCTCGCCGATGAGCCCGGTGGTCTCCGGGGTGAGCGGCGCCGACACCACGACCACATCGGAGGCCGCCAGCAGGGCGCCCAGCTCGTCGGTGGTCGCGGCCCAGGTCAGCCCCTCGGCCGCCGCGTCCACCTCGCCCCGCCGGGTGACCGCCACGCCGCTCGCGCCGAAGGCCCGGAACCGCTGCCAGCAGCGGGCGCCGATGTGGCCGAAGCCGACGAAGCCGACGGTGGCCGCGGACAGCGAGTCCATCCAGGGGGAGCGCGGATCGTGCGCGGGGGAGTCCCACACCGCGCGGCGCAGCGCGTCGTGCTGGCGCAGAAAGCCACGGCGCAGCAGGATCGCCGAGGCCACGGCGTATTCGGCGATCGCGTCCTCGTGGTGGAAGGTGTTGGCCACCTGGGTGCCGGGCGGCAGCGCGGTCAGGTCGATCTTGTCCGTTCCGGCACCGGCCGTGTGGACCAGCCGGAGCCGGGTGGCGCGGGCGGCCGTCCGGGCCGTGCACTGCCCCGCCACCAGTACGTCCGCGGTGGCCACCGCGGCCTCGACCGCCCCGGCGTCCCGGGGGTCGGGCCAGCTGACGGCCGTACCCGCCGGAAGGGCGGCCTCGAACTCGGCGCGCAGCGGATGGAGGTTGGCGTCGGCCACCACCACGGTCAGGGGTTCGGTGGTCATGGCGTGCCCTTCCCCGCCGCCACCGCGACACCTTCCAGGGCGGTGTGCGCCGGGCCGGTGGACCCGCGCACGATGAGCTGGGTGGGCAGCCGCAGGGTGCGGGGGGTCTGCCGCTCGCCGCCGAGGATCTGGCCCAGCATCTCGTGGCTGAGCCGCCCCGCCCGGGCCATCGGCACCGCGATGCTGGTCAGCGACGGCTGCGCCACTTCGGCGAACGGGATGTCGTCGACTCCGATCACACTCAGCCGCTCGGGAACACTCAGCCCCAGCGCCCGGGCGCCGGAGATCACACCCAGGGCCATCAGGTCGTTGTGCGCGATCACGGCGGACGCGCCCGAGGCCATGACGCTGGCCGCGGCGGCCGTTCCGCCCGCCACCGTCTCGGCCTGCCAGCCCAGCAACTCCAGCTCCAGCCCGGCCCGTTCGGTCTCGGCGCGGATCAGCGCCACCCGGTGGGCGTTGGACCAGGAGCGCTGCATGCCCTGCACATAGGCGATCCGCCGGTGGCCGAGCGCGGCCAGGTATTCCACGGCCTGGCGCATCCCGTGGGCGGCGTCGGCGATGACACAGTCGGCACCGGCCGTCTCCCGGTTGACCAGGACGGCGGGCGTGCGTCCGCAGAGGTCGAGGACCTCGTCCGCGTCCAGCCGGGGCGAGCACACGATCAGGCCGTCCGCCTGGCCCTTCAGGTGGGCGATCACCTCGCGCTCACGGCCCGGGTCGAGGTCGGTGTCGGCGAGCACGACGGTCTGCCGGTGGCGCCACCCCTCGCCCTGGGCGGCCTTCACGAACGACCCGAAGACGGGGTTCGCGATGTCGGGGACGACGACGGCGACCGTGGCGGTCTCCGTGGTGGCGGGGGCCTCCGCGGCACGGGCGGCCACCGGTGGTTCGTAGCCCAGCTCTTGCGCGACGGTCAGGATCTTGCGCAAGGTCTGGGGGCCGAGCCGGTCCGGGTTGCTGAAGGCCCGGGAGGCCGTGGACAGCGCCACATTGGCGCTTTTGGCGACGTCGGTGAGGGTGGGGGCCATGGCGGCCCGCTACCGGTGCGAGGAGACAGCGCGGGTGAACGACATAGTTAAGGGTGTTCACCACCCGGCAACCTTGTCAACGCTTGCCGCAATATTGGCAAGGCCCCGGTCCGGTGGTCTGAACCTTCCACCGGACCGGGGCCATGCAGCTCTGCCTCAGCCGAGGTCGACCAGCAGGTCGCCGCCCTCCACCTGCTGGATGGCGTTGATGGCCACCCGGGAGACCCGGCCGGCCTTCGGCGCGGCGATGGTGGCCTCCATCTTCATCGCCTCGATGGTGGCCACGGTGGCGCCCGCCTCGACCTGGTCGCCCTCGGCGACGGTCAGCGTCACCACTCCGGCGAATGGCGCGGCCACATGGCCCGGGTTGCTCTTGTCGGCCTTCTCGGTGGCCGGGATGTCGGAGGCCGCCGAGGTGTCCCGGACCTGGATCGGGCGCAGCTGGCCGTTCAGGGTGGACATCACCGTCCGCATGCCGCGCTCATCGGCCTCGCCGATGGCCTCCAGCTCGATGAGCAGCCGCACCCCGGGCTCCAGGTCCACCGCGTACTCCTTGCCCGGGCGGATCCCGTAGAAGAAGTCCTTGCTGTCCAGCACGCTGGTGTCGCCGAACGTCTCCCGGTGGGTCTCGAACTCCTTCGTCGGGCCGGGGAACAGCAGCCGGTTCAGGGTCGTGCGGCGGTCGTCGGCGAGGTGCTGCCGGTCCTCGGCGGACAGCTCCTCCGTCGTGGGCCTGGCCTCCGCGCGGCCTTCCAGCGCCTTGGTGCGGAAGGGCTCCGGCCAGCCGCCGGGCGGGCTGCCCAGCTCGCCGCGGAGGAAGCCGATGACCGAGTCGGGGATGTCGAACTTGTTGGGCTCGGCCTTGAAGTCCTCCGGCGACACCCCGGCGCCCACCAGGTGGAGCGCGAGGTCGCCGACGACCTTCGAGGACGGGGTGACCTTGACCAGGTGGCCGAGGATGCGGTCGGCGGCGGCGTACATCGCCTCGATGTCCTCGAAGCGGTCGCCGAGGCCGAGCGCGATGGCCTGGGTGCGCAGGTTGGACAGCTGGCCGCCGGGGATCTCGTGGTGGTACACCCGCCCGGTCGGCGAGGCGAGGCCCGCCTCGAACGGTGCGTAGACCTTGCGCACGCTCTCCCAGTACGGCTCAAGACCGCCGATCGCCTCCAGGTCGAGCCCGGTGGGCCGCTCGGAGTGGTCGGTGGCGGCCACGATCGCCGACAGCGAGGGCTGCGAGGTGGTGCCCGCCATGGACGCCACTGCCCCGTCCACCGCGTCGGCACCGGCCTGGACGGCGGCCAGATAGGTGGCGAGCTGGCCACCCGCGGTGTCATGGGTGTGGATGTGCACCGGCAGGTCGAACTCCCGGCGCAGCGCGGACACCAGCTTCGCGGCGGCCGGGGCGCGCAGCAGCCCCGCCATGTCCTTGATGGCCAGTACGTGCGCGCCCGCGTCCACGATCTGCTCGGCGAGCCGCAGATAGTAGTCCAGCGTGTACAGCTTCTCCGACGGGTCGGACAGATCGCTGGTGTAGCACAGCGCCACCTCGGCGACCGCGGTGCCGGTGTCCCGTACCGCCTCGATGGCGGGCCGCATCTGCCCGATGTCGTTGAGCGCGTCGAAGATCCGGAAGATGTCGATGCCGGTGGCGGTGGCCTCGTGGACGAAGGCGTCCGTCACCTCGGTCGGATACGGGGTGTACCCGACGGTGTTGCGGCCGCGCAGCAGCATCTGCAGACAGATGTTGGGCACCGCCTCGCGCAGCGCCGCCAGCCGCTCCCAGGGGTCCTCGGCGAGGAACCGCAGCGCCACGTCGTAGGTGGCGCCGCCCCAGCACTCCAGCGACAGCAGCTCCGGCACGGTGTGCGCCACCACCGGGGCCACGGCGAGCAGGTCCTTGGTCCGTACGCGGGTGGCCAGCAGCGACTGGTGGGCGTCCCGGAAGGTGGTGTCGGTGACCCCGATCCGCGGCGATTCGCGCAGCCACCGCGCGAACCCCTCCGGGCCCAGCTCGGTGAGGGTCTGCTTGGACCCGGCGGGCGGCGCCGCGTCCGGCACCCGCGGCAGCTTTCCGGCCGCGTCGATCAGCTGGGGCCGGGGGCCGTGCGGCTTGTTGACCGTGACGTCGGCGAGATACGTGAGCAGCTTGGTGCCACGGTCGGCGGACTGCCGCGCGGTCAGCAGATGCGGCCGCTGCTCGATGAACGAGGTGGTGATCTTCCCGGCCCGGAAGTCCGGATCGTCCAGCACGGCCTGGAGGAACGGAACGTTGGTGGACACCCCGCGGATACGGAACTCGGCCACCGCGCGCCGGGCCCGCCCGATGGCGTGGTCGAAGTCGCGGCCCCGGCAGGTCAGCTTCACCAGCATCGAGTCGAAGTGGGCGCTGATCTCGGCACCGGCGTGGGTGGTGCCGCCGTCGAGGCGGATGCCCGAGCCGCCCGGGGAGCGGTAGGCGCTGATCATGCCGATGTCCGGGCGGAAGCCGTTGGCCGGGTCCTCGGTGGTGATGCGGCACTGGAGCGCGGCGCCGCGCAGATAGACGGTGTCCTGCGAGAGACCGAGGTCGGGCAGGGTCTCGCCGCCCGCGATCCGCAGCTGTGACTGGACGAGGTCGACATCGGTGATCTCCTCGGTCACCGTGTGCTCGACCTGGATCCGCGGGTTCATCTCGATGAAGACGTGGTTGCCGTCGCGGTCCAGCAGGAATTCCACGGTGCCCGCGTTGCGGTAGCCGATCTGCCGGGCGAACTTCACCGCGTCGCCGCAGATCCGCTCGCGCAGCTCCGGGGTGAGATGGGGCGCGGGCGCCATCTCGATGACCTTCTGGTGGCGGCGTTGCAGCGAACAGTCCCGCTCGAACAGGTGCATGACATTACCGTCGGCATCGGCGAGGATCTGCACCTCGATATGGCGGGGCTCGACGACCGCCTTCTCCAGGAAGACCGTCGGATCGCCGAACGCCGACTCGGCCTCGCGGGCCGCCGCCTCGATCGACTCGCGCAGCAGCCGCGGCTCCTCGACCCGCCGCATCCCGCGCCCGCCACCGCCCGCCACGGCCTTGACGAACACCGGGAAGCCCAGCTCCTCCGCCGCCCGCACCAGCTCGTCCACATCGGAGGAGGGCTCCGAGGAGCCGAGCACCGGCACCCCCGCCGCCCGGGCCGCGGCCACCGCCCGCGCCTTGTTGCCGGTCAGCTCAAGGATCTCCGCGCTCGGGCCGACGAAGGCGATGCCCGCCTCCTCGCACGCCCGCGCGAGGTCGGGGTTCTCGGACAGGAAGCCGTATCCGGGATACACCGCGTCGGCACCGGCCCGCCGCGCCGCGGCGACGATCTCCTCGACGGACAGATAGGCCCGCACCGGATGGCCCGGCTCACCGATCTCATACGCCTCATCGGCCTTCAGCCGGTGCAGCGAGTTGCGGTCCTCGTGCGGGAACACGGCGACCGTCCTCGCTCCCAGCTCATATCCGGCGCGGAACGCCCGAATGGCGATCTCTCCACGGTTGGCGACCAGCACCTTGCGGAACATGTCCCATCCCTTCCTACTGCCCGTCCTACTGCCCGGTACGAATACAGCTTGCCCGCGACACTACTGCTGCCCCGCACGCCAGACGGCACCCTTGTGATCCAGTTCGCACCTCGGGCATGGTGCCCGGGGGACCGAACGGCGTTCCCCGGAGGAGTCCGCACGAGCCAGCAGGCCGTTCCGAGGAGGACCATCGTGAGTGCCCCGTCGTCCGCGCCCCACCAGGCCCCGCCGTACCCCATCCAGCGCGCCAACTACGTCGACCCCGCTCCCGCACTGATCACCGGCCCCGCCATCAGCCCGCTCCGGTTCGTCGGCGGCAGTACGGGATGGCTGGTCACCGGATACCAGGAGGCCCGGGAGGTGCTGCGGGACCCGCGGTTCAGCGCCGAGCGGTGGCGCGGCGACGACACGGTGCGGCCCGTCCCGCAGAGCATCCGGAAGAACCGCGGCAACGGGCCGGGGTCGTTTCTGGCCATGGACGCCCCCGAACACAGTCACTATCGCGGGTTACTCACCCGCTACTTCACCGTACGGCGGATGCGCGCTCTCGAACCCCGCATCGACGGCATCGTCACCGACTGCCTGGACGCCCTTGAGGCCGCCGGGAAACCGGCCGACCTGGTGGAACACTTCGCGCTGCCGGTCCCCTCGCTGGTGATCTGCGAGATGCTCGGCGTGCCCTACGGGGAGCGCGAGACGTTTCAGCGGGCCAGCGCGCAGATCCTGGTCCAGGACCAGACGGGCGGCCAGTTCGACCAGGGGATGCGGACGATCACCGGCTTCCTCGGCGAACTCACCGCCGCCAAGCGGCGCGCTCCCCAGGACGATCTGATCTCGTACCTCACCTCCGTCGGCGAGCTGTCCGACGTCGAGATCACCAACATGGCGGCGCTGCTGCTGATCGCCGGACACGAGACCACCACCAACATGCTCAGCCTCGGCACCTTCACCCTGCTGCGGAACCCGGAGCAGATGCGGCGGCTGCGCGAGGACGACGAGCTGGTGCCGGGCGCGGTCGAGGAGCTGCTGCGCTACCTGAGCATCGTCAACGCCTTCCCGGTCCGGATCGCGCTGGAGGACGTCGAGATCGGCGGCGTCACCGTCACGGCGGGCCAGAGCGTGGCGGTCTCGGTGCCCGCCGTCAACCGGGACCCCGCACTGGTGGACGAGCCCCACACGCTCGACGTCGGCCGCCCCCGCAGCAGCCACCTCGCGTTCGGATACGGCATCCACCAGTGCCTCGGCGCGAACCTGGCCCGGATCGAGCTGGCGGCGGGCTACCGCGGACTGCTCGGCCGCTTCCCGGGCCTGGCGCTCGCGGTGGCGCCGGAGAAGGTGCCGATGCGCAGCGACATGGTCATCTACGGGGCCCATGAGCTGCCCGTCACCTGGTGATCGGCGATGACCGGCAGGGCTTGACAAAACTTCTTGCCGCAGCGGCAAATAGGGCCATGGCAGACGACATTCCCGAGGTGCTGAACGGCGTCGGCCCGCGACTGCGGGCGTTGCGGCGGGACCGCGGAGCCACCCTGGCCCAGCTGAGCGAGGCCACCGGGATCTCGCTCTCGACCCTCTCGCGGCTGGAGTCGGGGCAGCGCAAGCCCACGCTGGAACTGCTGCTGCCCCTGGCCAAGGCCCACGGTGTCCAGCTGGACGAACTGGTCGGCGCGCCGCCCACCGGCGACCCCCGCATCCATCCCCGCCCCTTCACCCGGCACGGTCAGACCTTCGTGCCGCTGACCCGCTATCTCGGCGGGCTGCACGCCTACAAGCAGATCCTGCCCGGCCGGAAGACGGGCGCCGACGTCCGGCCGTCGCAGGCGGTGCACGAGGGGTACGAGTGGCTGTACGTCCTCTCCGGCAAGCTGCGCCTCGCCCTCGGCGAGCACGATCTGACGCTCACCGCGGGCGAGGCCGCCGAGTTCGACACCCGTACGCCCCACGGCTTCGCCAGCGCGAGCGCGCAGCCCGTCGAGTTCCTCAGCCTCTTCGGCGCCCAGGGCGAGCGCA
Source organism: Streptomyces sp. NPDC059850 (assembly GCF_042731515.1). Lineage (NCBI taxonomy): Bacteria > Bacillati > Actinomycetota > Actinomycetes > Kitasatosporales > Streptomycetaceae > Streptomyces > Streptomyces sp. NPDC059850. The sequence continues at coordinate 52,525 of NZ_JBHWJI010000020.1, read as the reverse complement.
TGCATGTGCGCGCCCGCCCCACCGGCGACTGAACCGGGCCGGGGTCACCCGGCGTAGACGTCCTCCACGAAGCGGCCCTCGGCCATCAGGGAGTCCAGCCAGCGCTGCGCCGCCGCCTCGTCGGCGCCCGGAGTGTGGGCCACGTACACCGACCGGAAGGCCTCCCGCACCCCGGGGGCCATCCGGGCGCCGTCGCCGCACACGTACACCTGGGCACCCTCCGCCAGCAGCTGCCAGATCTCGTCGCCGTCGGCGGCGATGCGGTGCTGGACGAAGCGGTGTCCGCCGACCGGGGCCTGGCTGAACGCCGGGCGCATGGACACCGCCCCCGCCGCCTCGGCGGCGCCCAGCTCCGTGGCGTGCAGATAGTCGGCGTCCGGTGCGTCGCAGCCGAAGTAGCACAGCGCCGGGGCGAGCGGTGTGCCGGACTCCACGAGCGCCCGCCGGTCGGCGATGGTGCCGCGGAAGGGCGCGAGCCCGGTACCGGCGGACACCATGATGACCGGCCGGTCCGGCGTGTGGCCGATACGGAACGCGTCCCGGCAGGGCTGCACCCGGGCGAGCACGGTGTCCCCCGGCCGTACCGCGTTCAGATGGCCGGAGCCGGTGCCCTGGAAGCCGCTCGCCTCGTCGCGCAGCAGCGACACCATCAGATCGACGTGGCGCGGGGAGACGGCGGGGGAGGAGGAGACCGAGTAGTGTCGCGGCCGCAGCGGCGGCAGCAGCTCCAGCAGCACCGGCCAGGTCAGGGTCTCGCGCAGCGCCGGGTTGGCCTCCACCAGGTCCAGCAGGGTGCGCTCACCGGGGGTCTGCGCGGCGAGTGCCGCCTTCTCCGGCGGGCAGGGGTTCAGCTCGGCGAGCAGGGCCAGCTGCTCGGCGTTCGGACGGTGGTTCAGCTCCACGTGGTGGGTCAGCAGCTCCCGTACGGTGACCGGCCGGTCCACCGCCAGACCGCCGCGGCGGCCCGGGCGGGAGGGCACGATGCTGAGCACGGTGTCCGGGTCGGCGTGGAGCAGCTTGGCGGCCCGCGTCACCAGCTCCGCGTCGTTCGCCGGAAGCACGGTGAGATGGTCGGCGGTGCGGTACGTGACCCCGTCGGGCAGGGCCAGCCGGACGAACCGCTTGACGCGCGCGTACGACGGATCGCTGAGGCTGCCGGTCTCGATGACCTCCATCGCCACCATGCCGTGCTGCCGCGCCAGACCGTCCAGCGGCCCGCCGGTGACCTCGGTGACCGTGTACGCCGGGCCGTCGTCCGTGGTGTCGGCCGGGGCCGCGCCCACGGTGGCCGGGTCGCCGTGGCGCTCCAGCAGCGCGGTGCGCAGCCGCTCGGTGAAGTCCCGTACGGTGCCGCTGAGATCGCCCGAGGCGTCGGCGGCGGCCCGGTCGACGAGCCGGGTGGCGCCGAGGGCGGCCAGCCGCTCGTCGATCAGGGTCGGCACGCGCTGGTAGGTGGCGGCCCAGTTGCGGTCGCCGACGCCGAGCACCGCGTAGCTCACACCGTCCGCCGCGCCCGGCTCGGCCGTCTCCAGCCAGGCCAGGAAGGCGGCGGCGTCATCGGTGGGCTGCCCGTTGTAGGAGGCGGCGGTGATGATCACCGGGCGCTCGGCGGGCAGCCCGCCCGCGTACGCGTCGAGCGGCGCGACCTCGGTGGCGCAGCCCAGCTCCTCCGCACCCTCGGCCAGGTCCTCGGCGAAGGAGCGGCAGGTGCCGAAGTTGGTGCCGTACAGCAGCAGCGCACCGGTGTCCTGGTGGACCCGGGTGGGCAGCGAGCCGTCCCGGGCGGGCGCACTCTCGGCCACCGCGGCGGCCGCCGCCACCGCCCGCTCCTCCGCTGTGCGGGGGACGAGACGCAGGGTGAGGCCCTCGGGCTTGAGGGTGAGCGACTCCTTGATGTTCAGCTGGTAGTCCGCGTGGTCGATCAGCCGGTAGCGGTGCACCAGCATCGCGAGCAGCATGGTGGCCTCGTGCAGCGCGAACTGCCGCCCGATGCAGGCCCGTTCACCGGTGCCGAACGGCTTGTACGCGTGCACCGGACGCGCCGCCTCGGCCTCCGGGTCGAAGCGCGAGGGGTCGAACAGCTCCGGGTTGTCGCCCCACACCCCGGCGCGGTGCAGCATCGGGGTGAACACGATGGCCGCCTCCCCGGCCCGCATCGGAATGCGCCCGCCGAGCATCGTGTCCTCGCGCGCCTGCCGGGAGAAGGCGGCCGCGGTCGGCCACAGCCGCAGCGCCTCGTTCAGCACCTGGCGGGTGTTGCGCAACAGCCCCACCTGCTCGAACGTCGGCTCCGGGTCCGCGTCGGCGCCGAACAGCGCGTCTGCCTCCCGCTGCACCCGGCGCAGCTCGCCCGGGTTCTTGGACAGGTAGTGGAGGGCGAAGGACAGCGCGCCCGAGGTGGTCTCGTGACCCGCGATCAGGAAGGTGATCACCTGGTCCCGGATGTTGGCGTGGTCCAGCGGGGTGCCGTCGGACGGGTGCGTGGCGCCGAGCATCAGCCCCAGCAGATCGTCGGTGCCCGACTCGCCCGCCGCGACCCGCGCCTGGATCACCTCGTCGACGACGGACGTGAGATACGCCGTATCGGCGCGGAACGCCTCGTCCTGCTCGCTGTAGTCCACGTCCGGGCGGCGCGCCACCTTGCGCATGCTCCACTCCAGGCAGCGCACCATGGCTTGCACGAACGGATGCGGCTCGGCGCGGTCGAACGAGCCGAAGTCGTAGCCGAACCCGGCCAGCCCGATGGTGTCCAGCGTCATCCGCGTCATGTCGTCCGTCACCGCGACCGGCTCGCCGCTCGCCGCGCTCGCGTCCCAGGCGTCGATCACCCGCCGCGCCACCTGGAGCATCACCGGGTGGTACGTGCGCATCGAGCCGAGCGCGAAGGCGGGCATCAGGATGTCATGCGCCTTCGCCCAGTTCGGCTCGTCGTTGTACGCGGTGAACAGCCCGTCGTGGGTGAACTCCCGGACGTTCTCCAGTGACTGGTTGACGTACTTGGAGAACCGCTGGTCGTCGCAGAGTTCGGCCACCAGGTCGAGGTCGCTGACGAACAGGATGTCGGTGCCGTGCAGCCGGCGCCGCACCACCGGGCCATGGTGCCGCGTCAGCTCCATGACCTGCTGGATCGGCGTGTTGTTCGTGTGCGCGGAGATGTCGATGACCGGGACGCCGTCGGCGCCGGTGCCATCAGCGGTCTCGGCCGGAAGGAGGGGGGTTTCGGTCATGACGATGCGATGCCTTCCATGCGGGGGATGTCTCCAGCCTCGCCCCGCCGCCCCCTGCCGCTCGCACACCGCACTACATGATTTTGTAGTGCTGGATGGTGTGATCGACTTGCGCACGCGCCGCCCGTGGTGTCAAGGGGCGGTACCGAGACGAGAGCGAGGCCCGGCATGAACGACGACGAGGTGCCGGAAGAGGCGATGCGGATCCTCGGCGGTGAGGACTGGGTCGTCTGGCGCAACCGCTCCCTGCTGCTCTTCGACCGGGTACCGGTGCCGTGCGCGGTGTGCGGGACGGACGGCGAGATCCTGATGGCCAACCCGGCGATGGCGGGCGAGTGGGGCGTTACCCCGGGGCAGCTGGCGGGACGTAATGTGCTGGAGCTGTTCCACCCCAGCACGGCCGACCAGGTGTATCGCATCGTGGAGGCGGTCCGGCTCGGCCGCCGCTCCCGCTACCCGGTCGAAGTGCGGTGGCAGTCGCCGGACGGGGTACGGCGGTACGGCGAACTGACCGCCGACACCGTGAGCGACACCGACAGCCCGATGTGGCTGCTGGTGCTGCTGCGGGTGCTCGGCGAGGAACCCCGGCCACGGGGCGGTGGCGCGGTGGACCCGGTCCCCGGCGAGGCGGAGCGGGCCGCCCCCATCGAGGTCCGGATCCTCGCGCTCGCGGCGGGCGGCCACACCACCGCGCAGATGGCCCGGCAGACCGGCCTCACCGCGGACGGCGTCAACTACCACCTCACCCGGCTCTCCCGGCGCTGGGGCGTCGGCAACCGCGCGGAGCTGGTGGCCCGGGCGTACGTACTCGGCGTGCTGGCCCCGGACGTCTGGCCGCCGGAACCCATCTGAGGGCGGCTCAGCCGCGTATGGTCACGCCGTGGTGGGTACGCAGCCGCCGCAGCTCCCACAGCGACAGAGCGGTCACCGACAGCGGACCGCCGAACACGGCGCACAGCTGGGCGGGCAGCGGCCCGTTGGGCAGCCCGTCCGACAGCAGGTTGAAGCCCGCGATCAGCCACACCAGCACCCCGGTGAGCACGGGCGGCAGCGCGGCGTGCACATAGGCGGTGTTGAAGGCGCTGCGCGCGACGTACGCGGAGGACAGGAAGAGGAACACCAGCGTCCACGGCAGACCCACCATCAGCGGCAGGCCGACCACGAACAACATCACGCCGTGCAGCCCGTGCAGCAGCGTCGTCTGGCCCACCACATAGATGAAGGCGCCGAAGGCCGCCAGGATCAGTACGTACCAGCCCACCGTCTTGAGCGGTCCGCCCAGCCGGGAGCGCAGCACCGGGCGGCGGTGCGGGGGCGCGTAGAGGATGAAGCCGAACACGACCAGCGGTCCGGTGAGAAGGAGCAGGAGCGGGGTCGCGAAGAGATTGGCGGCACCGTCGGTCGCCGCACCGCTCCAGCCGCCGTCCGCCCCGTACATGTAGACGAGCGCCAGGGTCGCGAGCACACCGAGGACCGAGCGGGTGAGCTGGACCTTGTCGACGAGCTGGTCACGGACCCGCCCGCCGCCCTCCTTGTCGAACAGCCGCTTCGCCGCGCGGTTCGCCGAACGGACCAGCGGAATGAGCGGCGAGAGCAGCCACCACCGGCGGCGGCGCACCGGAACGGGCCGGTACGGGCCGGGTGGCGGCGGTCCGTAGGGGTTCGGCGGCGGTGGTCCGTAGTACGGATTCTGCGGCGGCGGCCCGTACGGACCGGGTGGGGGCGGTGGCCCCCACGGGCCTCCCTGCCCAGGATTGTTCGGCGGCTGCCATCCCCCCGTAGCCACGTGCACTCCTCTCTCGATCTGTGCCGTGGCGGCGAATTCTAGCCATGGTCCGTTGCCGCACCCTGGCCAGGGGTAGTGCCATATGACACGCTACTGGCCATGACCGGTACGCGTACCCGACCCGGCCTTCCCCGCCCCGCGGATGTGCTCGTCATCGGGGCGGGTGTCATCGGCGCGGCCTGCGCGTATTACTGCACGTCAGCGGGGTTGCGCGTCACCGTGGTGGAGCGCGGCGCGATCGGCGGCGGAACCACCAGTGCGTGCGAGGGCAACATCCTGGTGTCCGACAAGGAGACCGGCCCCGAACTGGACCTGGCGCTGCTGTCGTCCCGGCTGTGGCGCGAGATCCGGGACGATCTCGGCGCCGCCGCCGTGGAGTACCACGCCAAGGGCGGTGTGGTGGTGGCCGGTTCGGACGCCACCTCGGCGGGGCTGCGTCAGCTCACGGCACGCCAGCGCGCGGCCGGGGTCGAGGCGGTGGACGTCCGCCCGGACGAACTGCTCGCACTGGAGCCGAACCTGACCCGCGAGGTGGCGGGCGGCGCCCACTACCCGCAGGACGCGCAGGTGCAGCCCGTACTGGCCGCCGCACAGCTGCTGCGCGCCGCGCGCGCCCGGGGCGCCACCGTCCACACCGGCGTGAACGTGATCGGCTTCCTCCGGGACCCGCGGGGCGCCGTCACCGGGGTCCGCACCGACTCGGCCACGCTGCCCGCGCTGCCCGCCCGATGGGTCGTCAACGCGGCGGGCACCTGGGCCGGACACCTCGCCGAGCTGGCCGGGGCGCCGGTGCCGGTGCTGCCCCGCAAGGGGTTCATCCTGGTCACCGAGCCACTGCCGCGCGTCGTACGGCACAAGGTGTACACCGCCGAGTACGTGGCCAACGTCGCCAGCGACGACGCCGGTCTGGAGACCTCGGTCGTGGTCGAGGGCACCCGGGCGGGCACCGTCCTGATCGGCGCCAGCCGGGAGCGCGTGGGGTTCGACCGCACCGTGGCGCTGCCCGTGCTGCGGAGGCTGGCGGACCAGGCCATCGGGCTCTTCCCGTTCCTCGCCGAGGTCGCGCTGCTCCGCGGCTATCTGGGCTTCCGCCCGTACTGCCCCGACCATCTGCCGGTGATCGGGCCCGACCCCCGCGTCCCCGGCCTCGTGCACGCCTGTGGCCACGAGGGCGCCGGCATCGGCCTGGCGCCCGCCACCGGGCAGCTGCTCGCCCAACTGCTCACCGGCCGGGCACCGGACCTTCCCCTCACACCGTTTCGCCCGCAGCGATTCGAGGAGGCCGCCGCATGAACCGGACCCCCTTCACCTTCCGCTTCGACGGCCGGGAGGTGCGGGCCGAGCCCGGCCAGAGCATCGCGGCCGCGCTCATCGCCGACGGACAGCGCTCCTGGCGCAGCACCCGCGAAGGCGGCCGCCCGCGCGGGATGTTCTGCGGCATCGGCGTGTGCTTCGACTGCCTGGTGACCGTCAACGGGCGCCCCAACCACCGCGCGTGCCTGGCCGAGGTGGCGCCGGGGGACGTGGTGGAGACGCAGGAGGGAGCGGGCCGTGCCGACCTCGCCTGCTGAACCGGTGACCGTCGTGTACGACATCGCGGTGCTCGGCGCCGGGCCCGCCGGGCTGGCCGCCGCGACCGCCGCGGCGGCCCACGGCGCCCGGGTCGCACTGCTGGACGCGGCACCCCGCCCCGGTGGCCAGTACTGGCGCCACCGCCCCGCCGACGACGGCGCCGCACACCACGACTGGCCCGCCTTCCAGCGGCTGCGCACGGCTCTGGACACGTATCGCGCCCGGCTCGACCAGCTGCCCGGCCACGCCGTCTGGCACATCGAGCGCACCGCCGCCGGTTTCGTCACCCACGCCCTGAGCGACGGCACGTCCCGCGAGGTCCGGAGCCGTACCGTCGTCGTGGCCACCGGCGCCTACGACCGTCAACTGCCCTTCCCCGGCTGGACGTTACCCGGCGTCTATACAGCGGGCGGTGTGCAGGCCCTGCTCAAGGGGCACGGCGTTGTCGCGGGGCGGCGCGTCGTCGTCGCCGGGACCGGGCCCTTCCTGCTGCCGGTGGCCGCGGGCCTGGCCGAGGCGGGCGCCACGGTCCTCGGAGTCTTCGAAGCGGGGCGACCCACGGCCTTCGCCCGCCACCCGCTCACCACCCTGCGCGCCGCCGCCAAACTCGCCGAGGGCGCGCACTACCTGCGGACGCTGCGGCGCCACCGGGTCCCGTACCGCACCCGTACCGCGGTGGTCCGGGCCCTGGGGGCGGACGCCGTCTCCGGGGCGGAGGTGGCGCGGTTGGACGGCCGGTGGCGGATCGTGCCCGGCAGCCGTCGGCGGCTGGAGTGCGACACGGTGGCCGTGGGCTACGGCTTCACCCCGCAGACCGAGATCCCCCTGCAACTGGGCTGCGCGATGGACCGGGACGGCGACGGCAGCCTGAGTGCCCGCGTGGACACCCGGCAGCGCTCCACCGTGCCCGGTGTCTATGTGGCGGGCGAGGCATGCGGCGTCGGAGGCTCCGAACTCGCCTGTGTCGAGGGCGAGTTGGCCGGACTGCACGCGGCGTACGCCACCACCGGCGCCCGCCCCGACCCGCGCCGCGTCGCCCGGCTGCTGCGCCGCAGGGCCGCCCGGCGCGGCTTCGCCGCCGCGCTGTACGCCGCGTATCCGGTCCGGCCCGGCTGGCGGGAGTGGCTGACCGAGGACACCGTCGTCTGCCGCTGCGAGGAAGTGACCGCCGGAGCCATCCGCCATGCGGTCACCGACCTGGGCGCCGCCGATCCACGGGCGGTGAAGCTGTGCGCACGCCCCGGCATGGGCCTGTGCCAGGGCCGGGTGTGCGGCTACGCCACCGCCGCCCTGACCGCCGCCCACGCCGGGCGCGATGTCACCGAGGAGGACCTGCGCGGGCTGGCGAGCAGACCCATCGCCCAGCCGGTGCCGCTCGGGCTGCTGAGAGACCTGGAAGACGGAACCATGCCACACCACGACGAGGAGGGCGCATGAACGCAATCGCCAAGCCATGGCACGGGGTGCTCGTCGCGACGGCGTTGCCGCTGCGCGAGGACCCGACCGGCAGGCTCGCGGTCGACTTCGACGGCTACGCCGAACACGTCACCTGGCTCGCGGCGAACGGCTGTCACGGTGTCGTCCCCAACGGCTCGCTGGGCGAGTACCAGACCCTGACCGCCGAGGAGCGGTCCCGCGTGGTCACCACCGCGATCGAGGCCGCCCCCGAGGGCTTCACCGTCATGCCCGGAGTGGCGGCGTACGGCGCGGACGAGGCCAGGCGCTGGGCCGAGCAGGCGGCCGGGGCGGGCGCCCCGGCCGTGATGCTGCTGCCGCCCAACGCCTACCGCGCCGACGAGCGCGCGGTGCGGGACCACTACCGGGAGGTGGCCAGGGCCGGGCTGCCCGTCGTGGCGTACAACAACCCCATCGACACCAAGGTCGACCTGGTGCCCGAGCTGCTGGCGGAGCTGTACCACGAGGGGCTGATCGTGGCGGTGAAGGAGTTCACCGGCGATGTCCGCCGCGGCTACCGGATCCATGAGCTGGCCCCCGGGCTCGACGTCCTGTGCGGCAGCGACGACGTGGCCCTGGAGCTGGCCGTGGCCGGGTCGCCCGGCTGGATCGCCGGATACCCCAATGCCTTCCCGCGCGCCTGCGCCGAGCTGTGGCGGGCCGCCACCGAAGGCGATCTCACCACCGCGCTGCCGCTCTACCGCACCCTGCACCCGCTGCTGCGCTGGGACGCCAGGACCGAGTTCGTCCAGGCCATCAAGGGCAGCATGGACATCGCCGGGCGCTACGGCGGACCCTGCCGCCATCCGCGCGTACCGCTCACCCCCGAACACGCCGACACGGTGCGCAAGGCCACCGAGAAGGCCCTCGCGGAAGGGCTCGGCTGACACCCATGCGCAGCGACCGGGTCTTCCACGCCGTCGACTCGCACACCGAGGGGATGCCGACCCGTGTCATCACGGGCGGCGCGGGGGTGATTCCCGGCGCCACCATGTTCGACCGGCGCCGGTACTTCATCGAACACCTCGACCACATCCGCCGGTTCCTGGTCACCGAGCCGCGCGGCCACTCCGCGATGAGCGGGGCCATCCTCCAGCCGCCGACCCGCCCCGACGCCGACTGGGGTGTGCTCTTCATCGAGGTCTCCGGCTGTCTGCCGATGTGCGGACACGGCACCATCGGCGTCGCCACCGTCCTGGTCGAAACCGGCATGGTGGCGGTCGAGGAGCCCGTCACCACCATCCGGCTGGACACCCCCGCCGGGCTGGTCGTGGTGGAGGTGGCCGTCGAGGCGGGCGCGGCGCGCGGGGTGACGCTGCGCAACGTACCCGCGTTCACGCTCGCCCTGGACCGTACGGTGCAAACCGCGTCCTTCGGCGACATCCGCTACGACCTGGCCTTCGGCGGCAACTTCTACGCCATCGCCGACCTGGGCGACCTCGGAATCCCCTTCGACCGGGCCCACAAGAACCGCGTCATGGACGCCGGGATGACCATCATGGCCGCCATCAACGAGCAGGACCGCCCGGTCCACCCCGGAAACCCCGAGATCAGCGGCTGCCGCCACGTCTATCTGGCCGCTCCCGGATCGGACGCCACGCACTCCCGCCACGCCATGGTCATCCACCCGGGCTGGTTCGACCGCTCACCCTGCGGCACCGGCACCAGCGCCCGCATGGCCCAGCTGCACACGCGCGGACTGCTGCCGCTGCACACCGACTTCCGCAACGAGTCGTTCATCGGCACCCACTTCACCGGGCGGCTGGTCGAGGAGACCACGGTCGGCGGACTGCCCGCGGTGGTGCCCACCGTCACCGGGCGCGCCTGGATCACCGGCACCGCCCAGTATCTGCGCGACCCCGACGACCCATTCCCCGAAGGTTTCGAGCTGTAGAGATCCGAGCGTAAAGAGCCGACCACTCATGAAGACCAGTATGAAGACTATCGACGCGGCCTCCGTCGCCGCCGCCCTGTCCCCGCACACCGCGATCCGGGCGCTCCAGCAGGCGCTGCGGAACGGGCTCGACCCCGAGGCGGCCCCGCCCCGCGCGGTGGTGCCGGTGGACCACGGCCAGTTGCTGCTGATGCCCGCCGAAGGCCGTACCGCCCGGGGAAGCGCCTACGCGGGCGTCAAAATCGCCACCGTCGCACCGGACAACCCGGCGCGCGGACTTCCCCGCATCCAGGGGCAGTACCTGCTGTTGGACGCCGAAACCCTCACCCCGCTCGCCCTGCTGGACGGGGTCGCGCTCACCAACGTCCGCACCGCCGCGATGTCCGCCGCGGCCGCCGACCTGCTCGCCCCGCCCGGCGCGTCCCGGCTGGTGCTCTTCGGCGGCGGCCCACAGGCCCACAGCCATCTGGCCGCGCTGCGCGCGATCCGCCCGATCACCCAGGTCACCGTCGTGGGCCGCACCCCGGAGCGCACCCGCCAACTCGTCGAGGGCTTCCCGGAAACCGCCGGGGTCCGCGTCATGGCCGGTGCGCCGGAGGCGGTCGCGGACGCCGATCTGATCGCCTGCTGCACCACGGCCCGCACCCCGCTGTTCGACGGGGCCCTGCTGCCCCCGCACGCCACCGTGATGGCCGTGGGATCGCATGAACCCGATGCCAGGGAAGTGGACGACCACACCGTCCGCCACGCCACCGTCGTGGTCGAGTCCCGCGCCGCCGCCACCCGGGAGGCGGGCGACCTCATCCAGGTCATCGACCGAGGCCTGCTCGACCCCGCCCAACTGCTGCCCCTCGCCGACCTGGTGCGCGACCGGCCGGGCGGCCCGGCCGTGGACAGCGGACGCCCCCGGCTGTTCAAGAGTGTCGGAATGGCATGGGAGGATCTGGTACTCGCCGGTACCGTCCATGAGGCCATCGAGTCCCGTCAGGCCGACGAGTAGCGACAGATGAAGGAGACCGCATGACCGTGGACGACGGGGCCACCACGCGCCTGCCCTCGCTCCGCGGCCGCCTCAGCCTCCGCGAGGAGATCGCCGAAACCCTCCGTGGCGCGGTGATCTCCGGAGAGCTGAAGCCCGGTGTCGTGTACTCCGCGCCGAGCCTGGCCGAACACTTCGGGGTGTCCGCCACACCGGTACGGGAGGCCATGCTCGACCTCACCAAGGAGGGGCTGGTCGAGATCGCCCGTAACAAGGGCTTCCGGGTCACCCATCTCTCCGCGGCCGAGCTGGACGACATCACCCACCTGCGCGCGCTCATCGAGATCCCGGTGATCCGGCAGATCACCGAGGCGGGCGTGGCCCCCGAGGTCATCGCGCGGCTGCGGCCGCTGGCGGCGGGCATCGAGGACGCCGCGCACCGCCGCGACTTCATCGCCCACGTCACCATCGACATGGAATTCCACCTCACCCTGCTGGAACAGGCCGGGAACAGCAGGCTGGTGGAGATCGTGCGCTCCCTGCGCACCAGCTCCCGGCTCTACGGGCTGCGGACACTGACCGAGGGCAGCGCCCTCTTCGACTCCTCCCACGAACACGCCGAACTCCTCGACCTCATCGAGGCGGGCGACGCGGACGGCGCGGAGGCCCTGATGCGCCGCCACCTCGGCCACGTCCGTGGCATCTGGGCCGAGCGGACCCCCGCCCCCGAAGGCCACCCGACCGGGGAGCCGCCCCGGTGAGCGCGTTACCCGAGGCCGAGGAAACCTACCGGCGGATGGCGTACGACACCTTCGCCCGGGACCTGAAGCTGGGCTTCAACCTGGGCTTCTGCCGTACGTTCGCGGTCCCCGAGATCGCCCGGGTGCTCGCCGCCACCGGCCGGATGACCCAGCACACCCGGGTACGCGCCAAGGCCACCGGCGCGATGATGTACGGGCTCTTCGAGCACGGGCTGGACAGCGAGCACGGCACCGAGACCATCGCGGCGCTGGACCGGCTGCACGCCCCGTACGCCATCGGCGACGACGCCTTCCGCTATGTCCTCGCCTGCTTCGACCTCGCACCGATGCGCTGGTGCGCGGACCACGCGTGGCGCGCCCCGACCGACGCCGAGCGGGCCGCCTCGCACACCCTGTACCTCGGCCTCGCCGACCGCATGGGCATCCCCGAAGTGCCCGCCACCTGGCGGGAGTTCGAGGCCTGGATGACCGACTACGAGCGCGCGCACTTCGCCGCCACCCCTGAGGGCCGGGCGCTGTGGCAGGCCACTCGCGGCATGCTGGCCGACCGGGTGCCCGGGGTGCTCGGCCCGCTCGCGGGCGCGGCCGCCGACAGCCTGCTCGACGACCGGGCGCGGCAGGCCTTCGGCGCCCGGCGGCCCCCGGCCCTGGTCCGCGGCGCCACCCGGGCAGCGCTGCGGACGCGGGCGTGGCGCGGGCGACGGGCGCGTACTTAGGGGCGTCAGGAGAGGCCGTGGACGATGTCCGCGGTCGCCGGGTACAGCGCGCGGTAGCGCGCGTACAACTCGTCGTAGCGCGCCGAGGTGGCCGGGTCGGGACGCACCTGGACGGCGGGCGGATTCCACCGCGCGATCGAGGCGTCCCCGACGGCCGACGCGGCGAGGAACGCCGAACCGAGGCTCGCGCCGATGGTGTGGGTGGGGATGTCCTGGGTCAGCCCGGTGATGTCGGAGACGATCCGCGTCCACAAGTGCCCCTGGGCGCCACCGCCCACGGCCACCACCCGGTCGATGCGGCCACCGGCGGCGCGGATCGCCTCCACGTTGTGGCGGACGCCGAAACCGGTGGCCTCCAGCGCCGCGCGGTAGAGATCGCCGCGGGTGTGCGCGAGGGTGAGGCCCGCGAGGACACCACGGGCCGCCGGGTCGGCGACGGGAGTGCGTTCCCCGTCGAAGTACGGCAGCATCAGCAACCCGCGCGCACCCGGGCCCGAGGTCTCCGCCTCGGCCAGCAGTTCGGGCACGGACGGGTCCCCGAACAGCGAGCGCAGCCAGTCGGTGATGGCCCCCGAGGACGCCATGCCACCGGCCAGATTGCGGGTGCCCGGGAGCGCCCCGACGGTGCCCCACAGGGCAGGGAAGGTGACGCGCTCCTCGACCGTGTTGATGAGGAACATCGTCGAGCCGTACATCAGCATCAGATCACCGGCGTTGTGCGCGTCGCCGCTCACCGCCTCCGCCCACGCGTCGATGGTGCCGACCGTCACCGGGGTGCCCGCCGCGAGCCCGGTCGCCTCCGCCGCCCCTGGTGACACCCGGCCCGCCACGTCCCCGGACCAGCCGAGCCGGGGCAGTTCGATCCGCCCGGCCAGCCCGTCCGACCAGGGGCGGTACCAGTCGAGCGCGCCGGTGTCGTAGAGCGGGGTGCACTGGCTGGCCGAGTGGTGGTCCAGTACGTACTCCCCGGTGAGCCGGTGCACCAGCCACGAGCTGGGCATGAACAGCCGCCGCGCGCGGGCGAAGACGCCGGGCTCGTGCCGGGCGAGCCACGCCAGCTTGGGGCCGACGGCCTGTGTGGAGAGCACCGAACCGCAGCGGCGCAGGATCTCCTCGCGGCCCAGCTCGCCCTCCAGCTCGCGGATCTGCTCGGTGGCGCGGGTGTCGATCCCGTACAGCAGCGCCGGACGCAGCGGCACCCCGGCGTCGTCCGTGGCCGCGACACACGGACCCATCCCGCTGACCCCGACCGCCTCCACGGTCACCTCGGCGGACCCGAGCAGATCCCGCACCAGCGTGATGAACTCCCGCCACCACACCTCCGGATCCATCTCCACCCAGCCCGGACGCGGCCGGTCGACGGAGTGCCGTACGACGGACTGGGCGAGGACCGTGCCATCCGTGGACACCAGCACACCCTTGGAGCTGGAGGTGCCGATGTCCACGCCCACCACGGCGCGCTGCGGTGCGCTGTGCGACGTCATCACCCGGCCTCGATCGCCACGTCGCCGCACAGGTGCACGGCCACCCCGAGCCGTTCGAAGGCCGCCGCCTTGGCGGCCAGCGCGCGGTCGGCTGTGGCCGCGTCGGGCGCGTACAGCACCTGGATGTGATTGGCCTTGTGACGGGCCATGAACTGGTCGCGGCTCACTCCGTCGAGGACCGCGTGCATGATCGGCCACTCCGGGTTGGTGGCCTCCCGGCGCCGCCGCGTCTCCTCCTCCGGCAGCGCCACCGCGCGGCCGCGGCCGATGTCCAGCTGCAGCGCGCCATCGGCGATGTACAGCCGGGACCAGACGATCTCGCCGGGCCGGGACACCCCGGACAGGGTGCCGCCACCGGCCGGGAAGTACACCGGGTTCTGCCGCAGCGAGACGGCCTCGGCGTAGCCCTGGGCCAAGTGGGAGGCCGGGATGGAGCCGGAGATCTCGAAGACCCAGACGAACTGGCCGTCGTACTCCTCGCCCCAGCGGACGTCGTGCAGTGTGGTGGCCGGGTCGAGGCCCATCGCCGTCCAGAGGCGATTGCTGAGCAGCGCGTCCACCGCCACGCCCTCGTCCACCTCGTTGAAGTGGGGGAGGGGCTGGTCCTCCCACAGCACCCGGGAGCCGTCGCGGCTGCGTACCGGGGGACGCTCGGCGTTGTTCAGCAGCCCCTCGGCGAGGTCGGACGCGGCCACCAGGTCCTTCAGACCCTGCTGGTACTGGATGCCGACCGCGTCAAGACCGAAGTCGTCGCTGATCCGCAGCGCGGCGATGTACATCGCGAACTGCTGGCGCAGCTGCTCGTCGGTCAGCTCGGTGGCCTCGTCCGTACCGGTCTCGAAGCGCATGCCGCGCTCGGTGAGCCACGTGCGCACCTCGGTGGTCTCCGCCTCCGGCACCGTGGACATCTCGGCGTACAGCGCGCTCTGCGACAGGCGCTCCTTGTAGATGCCGAGGGGGTTGAGGAGTTCGTCGTCGATGATGGCGTTGTACATCCCCATGCAGCCCTCGTCGAAGACCCCGATGATGGCCTTGTCCGCCATCAGCTGGTCGGCGACCGCGTGTCCCAACTCGTGCTCGGGCGTGGCGGGAAGCGGCGGCAACGGCCGTACGTGCGAGGCGTCCTGGGGAACGGTGCCGGTGTCCACCCAGCTCCGAAGCCCGTCCAGGAACCAGTCGTCGGTGAAGTCCACGCTCCACAGCGTGGAGTACTCCTTGCCCATCTTGGTCAGGCCCGCGTTCACCCCGAGCAGCCCCACCAGGCCGGGCCAGGTGCCGTCGAAGTTGGCCACGGTCAGGAGGGGACCTCGGTGGGTGCGCAGCCCGGCCAGCACATGGTGGCTGTACTGCCACACCGCCTCGGCGACCACCAGGGGCGCGTCGGGCGGGATCGAGCGGAAGACGGACAGCCCCATGCGCTGGCTGTCGATGAAGCCATGGCCCTTGACCGGATCCACCTCATGCGCCCGGCGCACCGTCCAGCCGAGCTTCCCGAAGGCGTCGCCCAGCGCGGCTTCCACCGCCTCCTGGACCGGCCACCCCGCCGCATTGGCGGAGGGGCGCAGATCGCCACTGGCCACGAGCCACACCGTGGCGGGCTCCACGGTCGGCCTCGGCGTACGGACCGGCACGGTGTACGGCATGGACGCCACCACATTTCCCTGCGTCATCGATGGGCCCGCGACGGTCGCCGCGGGTGCCCGCAGGCTCTCAGAAATCGATTTCTCGGACAAGGGTCCGACACCTGTGGTGATGCCGCGCCGAGAGGTGGCTACCGTGGGTGAGGTGACACCAACGCCGACGATCAAAACCGTTGCCGAGGAGGCGGGAGTCTCCCCGGCCTCCGTGTCCCGGGCCCTCAACGGCAATCCGTCCATCGCGCCGGAGATCGTCGAGCGGGTGATGCGGGCCGCCGACGCGGTGGGCTACCGGCCGAACGGGATCGCCCGCAGCCTGCGCACCCGCACCACCAAGGTCATCGCGCTGCTCATCCCCGACATCGGCAACCCGTTCTTCACCGCGGTCGCGCGCGGCGTCACCGACGCCGCCGAGGCGGAGGGCTTCACCGTCCTGCTCTGCAACACCGACGAGGACCCCGAGAAGGAGCGCCGCCACCTCGCCGTGGCCGAGCAGGCCCGGGTGGCCGGGGTCGTGCTGTCCCCGCAGGGCCGGGACACCGACATCTCACGGCTGCGCCAGAGCCATATCCCGGTCGTGGTGATCGACCGCCCGCTGAGCGAGAAGACCGACGCCATCGTGGTGCGCTCCTATCCGGGCGCCCGGGCCGCCACCGCCCACCTCATCGAGCAGGGCTGGTCGCGCCCGGCCTGCGTCACCGGCCCGGTGTCCGCCGACACCGCCCGCGCCCGGCTGCGCGGCTACCGCGCGGCCCTCCGCGACCACCACGGCCTGCGGGAAATCGTCGCGCACGCCGACTTCCGGCAGGACGGCGCGATGCTCGCCGCCCGGGAGCTGCTGTCCCGGGCCGATCCGCCCGACGCGTTCTTCGTCGCCAACGCCCCGATGGCGCTCGGCACCCTGGCCGCCCTCGCCGAACGCGGCCTGCGCGTCGGCTCCGACGTCGGCTTCGTCTCCTTCGACGACGCCCCCTGGGCCCCGTACATGACGCCGCCCATCTCGGTCGTCGCCCAGCCCGCCCACCCCCTGGGCGAGCGCTCGGCGCGGCTGCTGCTGGAAACCCTCCGCGCCCCCGCGGAACGCCCCCCGCGCCGCATCACGCTGTCCCCCACCCTCATCGTCCGCGCCAGCTCGCTACGGCCGCCGCAGGGGTGAGCCGTAGCACCGCGGCTAGCGCTCCGTCAGGAGACCCGGGTCCGGGGTCGGCTCGCCGGTGCGCTGGGTGGGCAGGGGGACCTGGCCCGGCTGGTGGAGGACCACGGTGCGGATCGGGAGCGGGATCTCGATGCCCTCGGCCTGGTAGCGCCGGTGCAGCCGCTTCATGAACTCGTGCTTGATCAGGTACTGGTCGCTGAACTCCAGCGCGCCCAGGAAGACCGAGAAGTCGATGCCGGACTCGCCGAAGGTGTGAAAGCGGATACTCGGCTCAAAATCGACCACGCCACCCGAGACGTCGGCCATCACCTTCGCGGCCACCTCGGCCGTCACCCGCTCGACGTGTTCGAGGTCACTGCGGTACCCGACCCGCACCTGCACCATCACCGACATCTCCTGCCCCGGCTGGTGGTAGTTGGTGGTGATGGTCCCGGCCAGCTTGGCATTGGGGATGATCACGAGGTTGTCGGACAGCTGGCGGATCGTGGTGTTACGCCAGTTGATGTCCACGACGTACCCCTCCTCCCCGCTGCTGAGCCGGATGTAGTGGCCGGGCTGGACCGTCTTGGACGCCAGGATGTGCACGCCCGCGAACAGGTTGGCCAGGGTGTCCTGCAGGGCCAGCGCGACCGCCAGACCGCCCACGCCCAGCGCGGTGAGCAGCGGCGCGATCGAGATGCCCAGGGTCTGGAGCAGGATCAGCACGCCCATCATCAGCACCGCGATGCGGGTGATGTTGACGAAGATGGTGGCGGTGCCCGCCACTCCGGACCGGGACAGCGCCAGCGTCTGCACCAGACCGGCGACCACCCGCGCCGCCGTGACCGTCGTGGCCAGGATCAGCGCCGCGATCACCACCTGGTTGACGGTGTGGCCGACGGTACGGGTCAGCGGCAGCGCCGCGGCCGCTGACGACACGCCCACGGACATCGCCGCCCAGGGGGCCAGGGTGCGCAGCGTGGCGACGATGATGTCGTCCCCGCTCCACCGCGTCCTGCGGGCCCGCTCGCCCAGCCACCGCAGCGCCATCCGCGCCAGCAGTCCGGCCGCCGCGGCGGAGATCAGCGCGGCGCCGACGATGATGATGTCGTGCAGCGTGAGTGCCCGGTTCACCGCTTACCTCCCGACGCCCCGAGGGCGGCGGGCCGCGTCGTCTCCGGCCCGGAGTCCTGTCTGCTGCTCACCTGGTCACCTGTTCGTGCGGAGGATGTGCCGATGGCGTCGCGGCTCGTTCACGCGGCCTCGACGTGACCTGCCATCTTGCCGCATCCCGTCAACACGCTGATGACCGCCCGGCCATGACCGCGAGGACGGAATTGGCTGCTCGTCACAGCATGGACCACGTCGAGAACATGGGCGAACACGGGCATCGCGGGGACCATGGATGACATGGATCTCATTCCGCACGGCCCCACCGAGGACGACCCCAACCCGCTGAACCGGCTCTCCCTCGACCAACTGCGGCGCCGGACCAGCATGAAGTGGCGCACCTACCCGGACGATGTGCTGCCCCTGTGGGTGGCCGAGATGGACGTCCCGCTCGCCGAGCCGGTGGTGCGGGCGGTCGCGGAGGCCATGGCCCTCGGCGACACCGGCTATCCGGCCGGTACGGCGTACGCCGAGGCGCTGGCGGGCTTCGCCCGGGAGTGCTGGGGCTGGGACGGGCTCGCCGTGGACCGTACGGCGATCGTGCCCGATGTGATGCTGGGCGTCGTCGAGGCGCTCAAGCTGATCAGCGGCCCAGGGGACGCGGTGGTGGTCAACTGTCCGGTCTATCCGCCCTTCTACCCGTTCGTGGAGCACCTGGACCGCCGGATCGTGGAGGCGCCGCTGGGCGCGGACCTGCGGCTCGACCTCGCCGCGCTGGAGGACGCCTTCCGGCGCGCAGCCGCCGGTGGCCGACGCGCCGTCTATCTGCTGTGCAGCCCGCACAATCCGACCGGAACCGTGCACACCGCCGGGGAACTGGCCGCCGTCGCCGCGCTCGCCGACCGCCATGGCGTACGGGTCGTGGCCGACGAGATCCACGCGCCCCTGGTGGCCCCGGGGACCGTCTTCACCCCGTATCTGAGCGTGCCCGGCGGGGAGAGCGGACTGTCGCTGATGTCCGCCTCCAAGGGGTGGAACCTCGCCGGGCTGAAGGCCGCGCTGCTCATCGCCGGACCCGCGGCCGCCGAGGACCTGGCGCGCCTACCCGAAGAGGTGGGCCACGGCCCCAGCCACATCGGGGTCATCGCCCACACCGCCGCGCTGCGCGAGGGCGTGGAGTGGCTGGACGCGCTCCTCAAGGGGCTCGATGACAACCGGCGGCTGCTCGCCGATCTGCTGGCCCGGCGACTGCCGGGGGTCCACTACCGGCCGGGTCCGGCGACCTTCCTCGCCTGGCTCGACTGCCGCGCCCTGGACCTGGGCGACGACCCCGCCGCCGTCTTCCTCGACCGGGGCCGGGTGGCCCTCAACTCCGGCTTGCCCTTCGGTACGGGCGGGGCGGGCCACGTCCGGTTCAACCTGGCCACCTCGCCGGAGGTGATCGCCGAGGCGGTACGGCGGATGAGCGTGGCCCTCACCTGACGGCTGCCTTCCGGGCGTACGTCCTCAACCGACGTACGCCCGGATCACGCCACGGTGACGTGTCAGCCGGTCAGGTCCGTGATCCACCAGGCCGCTGCGCTGCCCGGCAGCGTCCCGGGCGGGCAGGAGGTGCTGGCCAGAATGGGCGCTCCGGTGACCGGGGCCGGGACCGCGTGGTCGCTGAAGTTGATCGCGCACACCAGCCCGTCGCCGCGCATGAACGCCAGGACCTCGGGCGGCGACTCCATCCACACCAGCGGGCCCTCGCCCATCTGCGGCAGGCTGCGCCGCAGATACAGCCCCTCGCGGTACAGATGCCAGAACGAGTCGGTGTCGGCCAGCGCCCGGTCGGTGGCGTGTTCGGCGAACCACTCGGGCTGCGGCAGCCACGGCTGGGACGCCGCCTCGCCGGTGGTGAAGCCGAACGGCGAGGCGTGCCCCGACCACGGCAGCGGCACCCGGCAGCCGTCGCGGATGTGCTGACGGCTTCCGGTGCGGTGGAAGATGGGGTCGGTCAGCACCTCGTCCGGCAGGTCGACCACCTCGGGCAGACCCAGCTCCTCGCCCTGGTAGACGTACGCGGCGCCGGGCAGGGCCAGCATCAGCAGGGCGGCGGCGCGGGCCCGGGACGGGCCGAGGCACGCCACCTCGCCGTCACCCGGTTCGCCCGCGTACCGGGTCACGGTGCGGACCTGGTCGTGGTTGTTGAGCACCCAGGTGACGGTGGAGCCGGTGTCGGCGATGTCCCGCATCGCCTCGCTGATCACCTTGCGGAACACGTCCGGGTTCCAGGGGGCGGTGAGCAGGTGGAAGAAGAAGGCCTGGTGGAGTTCGTCGGAACGGACGTACTTGGCCTGCTCCAGCGGCGTCTGTACGGAGACCTCGCCGACCAGCAGCCGGTCGTTGCCGTCGCGGGCCGTGTACTCGTCGCAGATGGCGCGCCAGCGGCGCCACTCGTCGTGGATCTCCGGCTGGTTCCAGGCGAGGGGGTTGACGGAGTCGCGGGTGCGTTCGTCGATGGTGGGGTCGTCGGAGTCGGGCAGGTCGGGGTGTTTGAACAGGCCCGCCGCCACGTCGATGCGGAACCCGTCGACGCCCCGGTCCAGCCAGAACCGCAGCACCTCGTGGAAGTGCTCGCCGACCGACGGCTCACGCCAGTTGAGGTCGGGCTGTTCCGGGGTGAAGAGGTGGAGGTACCACTGGCCCGGGGTGCCGTCGGGTTCGGTGACCCGGCTCCAGGCGGGGCCGCCGAACATGGCGTGCCAGTTGTTCGGCGGCAGTTCGCCGTCCGTACCGCGCCCGTCGGCGAAGTGGAAGCGGGCGCGGGCCGGTCCGCCGGGCCCCTCGGCAAGGGCCGCCTTGAACCAGGCGTGCTCGCTGGAGCAGTGGTTGGGGACGATGTCCATCAGGACCTTCAGCCCGAGCCGGTGGGCGTCGTGCACCAGGCGGTCGAACTCGTCCAGATCGCCGAAGATCGGGTCGACGCCGAGGTAGTCGGCGACGTCGTACCCGTGGTCGTGCTGCGGCGACGGGTAGAACGGGCTGAGCCAGATCCCGTCCACGCCCAGCTTCTTCAGGTACGGCAGCCCCAGCCGGGCCCCGGCGAGGTCGCCGATGCCGTCCCCGGTGCTGTCGAGGAAGCTGCGGAGGTAGATCTGGTAGATCACCGCGTCACGCCACCAGGCGTTCGGTGAGCCCTCCGCGCGGTGCGTGGAGGGGCGGGGCGCCGTGGTGGCCGTAGCGAGGCCCGTTGCCTCGCCACTCGCCGGTATTGCGGTCATCCGGCGCTCATCCGGGGCTGTCATGCGTCCATCCCATTGCTGGTTCGTGCTGGATCTTGCCGTTGCGATTGCTGACGGGAGTCGGCCGGGCAGGGGCGGTCCGGCGCCGTGCGGCAGGGCGTCACGGTCGGCAGCGGGGTGTGCTGCCCGATCGCCGGTGAGGTGCGGCGCGGTTGGCGCGCGGAGGCCCCCGGGGCGGACTCAGATGCCGCGCGGGGCGCGGGTTTTACGGTGGGCCGAGGGGTGGGCCGAACGGCGGGCGGCCGGGGCGGGGGCGGCGTACGGCTCCCCGGCGGGCATGCGGTGCCTCTGACTGCTCACGGACAGGCCCTCTCGTGCGGCACATCACCGTTGATGTATCGATAAAGCACAGTGGCATAAGATGGGGGTGAGCGGCAAGCGATCACGAGAAGCCGGAGCAAACCGGGAGAGCGGATGGCGACGCTGAAGGATGTGGCCCGCACGGCGGGGGTCTCGGTGATGAGCGTCTCCAACGTCCTCAACGACACCGGCCGCTTCTCCGCCACCATGCGCGAACGGGTCCTCCAGGCCGCCGAGGAGGTCGGTTACGCGGGTCCCGACCCGGCCGCCGCCTCGCTCCGGCGCGGACGTACCGGCACCGTCGGGGTCGTGCTGCCCCTCCCGCTGGAGACGGCCTTCGCCGACCCGGCCGCGACCGCCTTCCTGGAGGGCGTGGCCCGCGAGTTCCAGCGCCGCCGCACCACCATGACCCTGCTCGCCCTGCCGCCCGCCGTGGGACCGCTCGCCCGGCATGCCACCGCCCCCGTCCAGCAGGTGGCCGACGCGCCGCTCGCGGCGCTGGAGAAGGCCGTGATCGACGCCGCGCTGCTGTACAGCGTGGAGGAGGACCACCCCGGTCTGGACATCCTGGTCAAGCGCGAACTGCCGGTGCTGGCCGTGGACTCGCCCGGCCATGACACCGGACGTGAGCGCTTCGGCGACGCCTGGGCGGGATTCGTCACCGTCGACGACTTCGGCGGCGCCCGGCGCGCCGCCCGCCATCTGGTCGGCCTCGGCCACCGGCGGGCCGTGATCCTGGTCGACCGGCTCGCCGTTCAGCCCCGGCTCGGCCCGGCCACCTGGCCCCAGGCGCTCGCCACCACCAGCGCGATCCTGCGCCGCCGGCTGCTGGGCTACCGCGACGCGTGGGCAGAGGCGGGGCTGCCGTTCACGGATCTCACCGTCATCGAATGCGGCAGGAACGACATCGCGGCGATTCGTACGGCCGTGCACACCCTGCTCACCGCGCCGGGCCCGCGCCCCACCGCGCTGCTCGCCGTCTCCGACACCCTCGCGCTCGGCGCGTGCGCGGCCGCCCGGGACCATGGCCTCGCCGTGCCCGGGGACCTGGCCGTCATCGGATACGACGACATCCCGGCGGCCGCCACCGCTGTCGTACCCCTGACCACGGTCCATCAGCCCACCGTGGAGAAGGGCGAATCGGCGGCCCGGCTGCTCCTCGATCACACCGACCAGTACACCGAGCACCGCGCCGACCACCGCCCCGATCACGGCGTTCCCACCGCGACGACGGCCGGTGCGGCCGGTGCGCCGCCGGAGCTGCCCACCCGTCTCGTCATCCGCGCCAGCACACCGGCGTGACGCCCGTCGCCCGCTCGAACATCCCGCGCGGCAGCGGGAGTCCGCAGGAAGATCCCCGTTGATCTCTATGGATTTTCGATGATCCCTGCAGATTTCCGTGCAACCATCCTGGGCCATCACATGTCACCTAGACGTCGCAAAAACGCGCCCTAGGGTTACAAGGGGGAAATATGAAGATTTCGCGCTATGTTGCCGCGACCGCGGTCCTGGCTTCCGCCGTCGCGGGCTCCGTGGTCCTGGCCCCGTCCGCTTCGGCGGCGGCCAAGGCCGCGTACAACGGGGCCTGTGGCAGCGGGTACAAGGTGGTGAACTCGGCGCCGATCGGCACCCAGGGCACCGTCTTCCTCACGTACAACTCCGCCAAGGGCAAGAACTGTGTCGTCACCGTCCGCAACTCGACCGGGGCGGCGAAGAACATGTTCGCCTACCTCTACGTGAACGGCTCGGAAGACTCGCAGCTGGACGAAGGCCTGTACACGTCCTACGCAGGCCCGATCTACGACTACGGGCGCGGGAAGTGCGTCGACTGGGCCGGGGGCATCGACAACCAGTCGACCTTCACCTACGGGTCGAACTGCGCGTCTCTCAAGGAGCACCGGGTGACCAAGGGCTGGTAGTCCGCCCGGCCCCGCCCACCGCAGCACCTGAAGCATCACCGTGACGGGTCGCCGCCGCTGCTGGGTCAGCGGCGGCGACGCCGTGTGTTCAACCGGTGTGTTCAACCGGTGTGTTCAACCGGCCGCCGGTGGCGGTGTCACCGTCGCAGCGTGCGCTCGAAGAGCGCCAGCAGCTCCTGCCAGTGCCGGTCCTCCGCGGAGGCGTCGTACATGGCGGTGTCGACCTGGGTGAACCCGTGGTGGGCGCCCTCGTACACCTCGCTGCGGTACCGCACCCCGGCCGCGTCCAGCGCCTCCTCCAGCTCGGCGATCTGGTCCGCCGGAATCGACGAGTCCTGGTCGGCGTGGCCGAAGTACAGCTCCGCCGACACCTCGTCGACGAGCCGGTGCGGGCTGTCCGGGGCGTCCGTCACCAGATGGCCGCCGTGGAAGCTGGCCGCGGCCGCCACCCGCTCGGGGTGGGCCGCCGCGGTGCGCACCGCCAGCACACCGCCCATGCAGTAGCCGACGCTGCCCACGGGACCGTCCGCGACCAGGGGAGAGGCGGCCAGCCAGTCGAGGTAGGCGCCCGCGTCGCGCATCGCCAGCTCGGGAGTGTGCGCCCGCATGAGCGGCCCGAGCCGGTCGAAGATGTCGGTCCGCTGCGAGGGGTCGATGAACTCCGGCAGCTCCACCACGGGCGCCCGGCCCGCCCGGTAGAGGACGTTGGGCACCAGCACCGTGTAGCCGTGTCCGGCGAGGCGCTTCGCCGCCTCCTCGACCGTGGCACGCGGCCCGAAGGCGTCCGGGTACAGCAGGACACCGGGATGCGGGTCCCCGTCGCCGGGATGGGCCACGTAGGCGTCGGCGACTCCGTCGAGGGTGGGGATGTCCAGCGGGGTGCCGTGCACGGAAGCCATGGCCGCACCTTTCTCTCGCGTCGTGGGGCGGCCCCACCGTATCGCTGTGCTCCCGGCACCCCGTGGACCGGCTCAAGTGGCCTGACGGCGATGGCGGCGCCGAGCGGAATTGTCCGAAGTCACCGACCATGCGGTATGCCGATGATGCAATAGCGGTGGAGGTCTGGCCCCCGAGCGGGTCCGGCCTCATGATGCCGCGTTGAGCGGCACATCGCACGTCAGAGGTGGAGGAACGTCATGCACCCAGTCACCGGCTCCCGCGCCACCGGCCCCGCCGCCGGGCGCTCTGCCAGCCGACTGTCTGCCGACAGGGCCCGGGCGCTGCCCCGTATGCCCGCCGCCCGCCCGCCCGTACGCTCGCGGGCCGACCCCGAGGCCGTCGCGCTGCTGCACCGGACCGCCCGCGTCCTCATCGACGAACTGCCCCGGCTGACCGATGAGGTGGTCGCCCTGATGCGGGAGCGAGAACCCGTCTACAACTCCGCGGCCATCGACCCGAACGAGCTGTGGCGGGACGTCAACGACTCGCTGTCCAACAACGTCCGCTCCCTGCTGTACCCCAAGGAGACCCGGGAGACGGCCCGCTCCTGCTCCTGGCGGATCGGCGCCGACCGCGCGGCCCAGGGCCTCCCGCTGGACGCGCTGCTGCACGGCTTCCGCATCGGCTGCACCGTCGTCTGGGACGAACTGGTGGAGTCGGCCTCGCGCGAGGACCCGGTGGGCGCCCGGGGCCTGGTGCATGTGGCGGCCGACATCTGGAACTTCGTCGACGAGCACTGCACGCTCGTCGCCGAGGCGTACCACGAGGTCGGACGGCAGCTCGCCTGGCACCGCGAGAACCGGTTCCGGATCATCATCGAGGCGCTGCTGGACGGCACCGCCCGGGTGAGCGACTTCCCGGAAGCCGAGGAGGTCCTGGGCCTGCCCGAGCAGGGGCGTTACGCGGTCGTCGCGCTGGACCACCCGGGCTCAGGGCCCGCCGCGCCGCGCCCGCCGGAGATCCAGGCCGGTGGCCGTACGGTGTGGCACACCGGGGAGTCCACCGCCCACGCGATCGTCCTCCTCGGGGACGTCCACCCCCAGCAGGTGGCCCGGGGCCTCACCGTCCAGCCCGGCGCCCGGGCCGGGGTCAGCCCCGCCGTCACCGGCCTGGCCTCGGTGAACGTGGCCCGCCAGCTCGCCGATACGGCGCTGCGCGCCTGCCCCGCCACCGGCGAGGCCGCGCTGCTGGAGGAGCACTACCCGGAGGCGCTGGTGGTGTCCTCCCCGGACCTGGCCACCGCGCTCGCCGACCGTATGCTCGGGCCCGTCCTGGCGCTCGAACCCGCCGACCGGGACGTCCTGCTGACGACCCTGACGGCGTGGCTGGACGCGGACGGGTCGGCGCGCGAGGCGGGGCGGGCGCTGTTCTGCCACCGCAACACGGTGCTCAACCGGCTGCGTCGCTACGAGCAGTTGACCGGGCGTACGCTGCACCGCCCGCGCGACGTCGTCGAGTTGTCGCTCGCCCTCGCGGCGCACGGGCTGCTGTCACTCCGACCGGATTCGTGAGAATCCGGTAACGGACCTGTGCGCCACGGGCGCGGGCGGCCAGGAAGAGTGTGGGCGTGCACAACGGCCGTCAGTGGATCATGTGCTTCTGCCACGCGGTACCCCGACGGGCTGTACGGCGGTCCCGGTGAGCTGCTGTCGTGGCGGTTCGTCCCACCCGCGCTGGACGGATCCGCCACGAGGAGCACCACATGTCCGATCACGCATGGGGGCAGACCACACATCCGCGCCCGGTGCGCACCGCCGAGGTCATGCCCCCGCGGCCGCCGGAGGCGACGGGTATGCGCCCCGCCCCGCCCACCGACATCCGTCCGGACCACCGCGGGGAGCGCCGGGCGCGGCGCTCGCCCTGGCGGCGGCCGTGGCCGTGGACGGCGCGGGCCGCGTGCGCCGCGCTGGCCTGCCATCTGGCCGCCGTGGTGGTCAACTGCACCGCCGGTGGAGGGATCGACCTCGGAGCGGGCGGCGGCTTCACGGTGGGCGCCCTGCTGGTGGGCGCCGACGCGGCGGTCCTGGTCACCGTCCTGGTCCGCGCCGAGCGGCGCGGACCTGCCGAGGACACCGGGGAGAGACAGCGATGAGCGGCGGTTTCGAGCCGAGGACCCTGGCGTTCGTCCTGTTCGCCTGCTTTATCGCCGTATCGTTCCTGCTCTGCATCCTGGCGGCCACCGACAGCGACGACCCCTCCGAGTTCTACATCGGCACCGGCAACCTGGGCCCGATGCAGAACGGCCTGGCCATCGCGGGCGACTACATCTCGGCCGCCACCGTCCTCAGCACCACCGGCACCATCGCCATCGCCGGATTCGACGGTGTCCTCATCACCATGTCCACCGTGGTCTCGATCCTGCTGTTCATGCTGGTGATGGCCGGACCCCTGTGCGGACACGGCCGGTACACCCTGGGCGATGTGCTGTCCGAGCGGCTGAGCGAGCGCCCCGCCCGCATCGGCACCGCCGTGCTGGTGCTGGTGGTCACGATGCCGCTGCTCACCGTCCAGCTCAATGGCGCGGGCGACATGATGTCCCTGCTGATCGGCATCCCCGGAGCCGCGTCGGTCACCGGCTGCACCATCTTCATCGGCTCCCTCATGGTGTGCTACGCCGCCCTCGGCGGGATGAAGGGCACCGGCTTCATCCAGATCCTCAAGACCGTGATCCTGCTCGGCGCGTTCATCCTGCTCGCCGTGCTCGTCATCAAGCGCTTCGACTGGAACCCCGCGACCCTCTTCGGCGCGGCGGCCGACAAGAGCGGCTACGGCGACGCCTTCTGGGAGTCCGGCCGCCAGTTCGGCGACTCGGCCACCGGCAAGCTGGAGGTCATCAGCATCCAGCTGACCCTGGCGGTCGGCGCGGCCTGTCTGCCGCACATCACCATGCGGCTCCATCCGATCCGTGGCGTGCGGGCCGCCCGCTCCGCCACGACCTGGGCCGTCGGCGCGGTCGCCGTGCTGGGCGGGCTGATCGTGATCGTCGGCGCGGGTGCCACGGCCATCGTCGGCACCCCGGCGCTGCGCGCCGCCGACCCCACCGGCACCAACTCCCTGCTGCTGCTCACCCGCGCGCTCGACCCGGGGGCCGAGGCGGCCCACCGCAGCCTGCTGTTCACCCTGGTCGCCTGCGCGGTCGTCATCACCACGCTCGCGGCCGTCGCGGGGCTCACCCTCGCCGCCGCGGCCTCCCTCGCCCACGATGTGCTGGCCAAGGTCATGCTCCCGGAGCGGCTCTCCCCGGCCCGCGAACTGGCCGCGGCCCGGGCGGCGATCGTGGGCGTCGGTGTGGTGGCCGTCGCCCTCGCCATGGTGACCCAGCACTGGAACCGGCAGATCCTGATCTCCTTCACCTTCACCGCCGCCGCCTCCGCGCTCCTGCCGGTCCTGCTGTACGGGACGATGTGGCGCGGCTTCACGGTGACCGGAATGCGCTGGGCGATGTACGGCGGTATCGGCCTCACCCTCCTCACGATCGTCTTCTCCCCGGCGGTCTCGGGCGGCGACCTCGCGGTCTTCCCGGACCGCGACTTCCACTGGTTCCCGCTGCGCAACCCGGGCCTGATCACCATCCCGGCGGGCTTCCTGCTGGGCTGGGCCGGCTCCCGCTTCGGCGGGCGGCCGCGTCCCGAGGACCCCTCGCCACGTGGTGAGCAGGGCGGGGATGCGAGGATTTCGCGCCATGGACGAACTGATAGATCTGCTTCCGGCCGGGTGCGTACGGCTCGGCGCCGGGGCGGCGGACTGGCGTGAGGCGATCGCGGTCGCCGGTGGACTCATGGTGGACGCGGGCTTCACCACCGCCGAGTACACCGCGGAGATGATCGCGGGCGTCGAGGAGAACGGGCCGTACATCGTCGTCGCCCCCGGTGTGGCGTTCGCCCATGCCCGGCCCTCTCCCGCCGTCCGCGAGACCGGCATGTCCTGGGTGCGGCTGGCCGAGCCCGTGGAGTTCGGGCACGAGACCAACGATCCGGTCACCCTGGTCGTGGCCCTCGCCGCCACCGACTCGAGCGCCCACACCGCCGCGATGGCGAGCCTGGCCCGGCTGCTCGGCGACCCCGATGCCGCGGCCGCCCTCGCGGCGGCGCCCACCCCCGAGGCGTTGCTCGCCGTGCTGAGCGGCGACGAGAAGCCGGAATCCGCCCCCGCGAAGCCGCGGGCGGCCGGGCCCTCCCAGCACAAGATCCTCACGGTGTGCGGCAACGGCGTGGGCACGAGCCTGTTCCTCAAGAACACCCTGGAACAGGTCCTGGAGGGCTGGGGGTGGTCGGCGTACGTCACCGTGGAGGCCACCGACACCATCTCCGCGAAGGGCAAGGCCTCCGAGGCCGTGGCCCTGCTCACCTCCCGTGAGATCGCCAGGACCCTGGGCGATGTGGGACGGCCGGTGAAGGTGGTTCAGGACTTCACGAGCACCGCGGAGATCGACGCGGTGCTCCGGGACACGTACGACGTCTGACGACGGGAACAGAAGTAGACATCATGGGCTGGCTCGTAACTCCCGCCAAGTTTCTCGTGAACGAGATCCTGAGCGAACCCGCGTATCTGATCGGCATCATCACCGCCATCGGACTCATCGCGATGAAGAAGACCACCGGGCAGATCATCGGCGGCGCCATCAAGGCGACCCTCGGATTTCTGCTCATCGGAGCGGGCGCGGGGCTGGTCACCAGCTCCCTCACCCCGCTGGGCACGATGATCCAGGGCGTCACCGGCGCGCACGGCGTCATCCCGACGAACGAGGCCATCGTCGGCATCGCCCAGGCACAGTTCGGGTCGCGCGTCGCCTGGCTGATGATCCTGGGCTTCGTGGTCAGCCTGCTGCTGGCCCGGTTCACCCCGCTGCGCTATGTGTTCCTGACCGGACACCACATGCTGTTCATGGCCACGCTGCTGACCGTGGTGCTGGCGGGCGCCGGTCAGTCCACCGTCGTCGTGGTGGCGGTGGGCGGTGTGCTGCTCGGCATCATGCTGGTGGCCATGCCCGCGTTCGCCCACCCCTGGACCAAGCGGGTCACCGGCAGCGACACCGTCGCCATCGGCCACTTCGGCACCGCCGGTTACGTGGTGGCGGGCGCGGCCGGGAAGGTGGTCGGCAAACGCAGCCGCAGCACCGAGGAGATGAAGCTGCCCGAGGGGTTGCGCTTCCTGCGCGACTCGATGGTGGCCACGGCCCTGTCGATGCTGTTCATCTACGTCGTGATGGCGGTGCTCTTCCTCGTCAAGGCCGGGCAGCAGAAGGCCTTCAAGGCGTTCGCCACCGGCACCGGAACCGCCGCCACGGACACCGGCAACTATGTGATGCAGTCGGTCATGCAGGGCCTGCAGTTCGGCATCGCGGTCGCGGTCATCCTCTTCGGCGTACGGACCATCCTCGGCGAACTCGTGCCCGCCTTCCAGGGCATCGCGAACAAGGTCGTGCCCGGCGCCCTGCCCGCGCTGGACGCCCCGATCGTCTTCCCGTACGCGCAGAACGCCGTGCTCATCGGCTTCCTCTCCAGCTTCACCGGCGGCCTGGCCAGCCTGGCGCTGCTCACCTGGGTGTTCAACCCGGCGTTCGGTCTCGCGCTGGTCCTGCCGGGCCTGGTGCCGCACTTCTTCACCGGGGGCGCGGCGGGCGTCTACGGCAACGCCACGGGCGGCCGCCGTGGTGCCGCCGTGGGCGCGTTCCTCAACGGTGTGCTCATCACCTTCCTGCCCGCCCTGCTGCTCAAGGTGCTCGGCGCGTTCGGGAAGCAGAACACCACCTTCGGCGACGCCGACTTCGGCTGGTTCGGCGCGCTCATCGGCAACGCGGGCAAGGCCGGTGGCGGGGTGGGCGTCGCCCTCGTCCTGCTGATCGGTCTGGCGGTTCTGGGCGCGGCCGTCCTGGTGCAGAAGCGCGTGGTCGACACGGGCTGGGACCCGGGCGCCGCCCGCGACACCCTGATGCCCCGGGATACGGCGGCGGCCACGGACGCGGGGGCCGGGGACGACCAGGGCCGCAGCGCCTCGTACGCGAAGATCGCCCCGCCCGCGGGCGCCCCCGTGCCCCCGCCACCGCCCCGGTGACGCACGGGCCTACCGGCTGACGTACTCCCGCAGATGGGTGGCCGTCAGCGACGTACCGGAGGCCACCAGGTCGGCGGGCGTCCCGGTGAACACCACCCGGCCGCCGTCCTGGCCCGCCCCCGGGCCCAGGTCGACGATCCAGTCCGCGTGAGCCATCACCGCCTGGTGGTGCTCGATGACGACGACCGTGTTGCCGTCGTCCACGAGCCGGTCGAGCAGCCCGAGCAACTGGTCCACATCGGCCAGATGCAGCCCGGTCGTCGGCTCGTCCAGCACATACGTCGTACCGTTCTTCGCCATGTGGATGGCGAGCTTGAGCCGCTGCCGCTCACCGCCGGAGAGGGTGGTGAGCGGCTGGCCGAGCCCCAGATAGCCGAGGCCCACCGCCATCAGCCGGTCGAGGATCACCCGCGGCAGTCCGGTGGTGAAGAACTCCCTGGCCTCGGCCACCGGCATGGCGAGCACATCGCCGATGCTGCGCCCGCGCAGCCGGTACGCCAGCACCTCCGCCTTGAACCGCTTGCCCTCGCACTCCTCGCACACCGACGCCACCTCGGCCATCATCGCGAGATCGGTGTAGGTCAGGCCGATGCCCTTGCAACGCGGGCACGCGCCCTCCGAGTTGGCGCTGAACAGCCCCGGCTTCACCTTGTTGGCCTTGGCGAACGCCGACCGGATCGGGTCCAGCAGCCCCGTGTAGGTGGCCGGGTTGCTGCGGCGTGAGCCACGGATCGCCGACTGGTCGGCCACGATCACCCCGTCCCGCCCGCCGAGCGAGCCATGGATCAGGGAACTCTTGCCGGACCCGGCGACCCCGGTGACGACGGTGAGCACCCCGAGGGGGATGTCCACGCTCACATCCCGCAGATTGTGCAGCCGGGCGCCGCTGATCGGCAGCTGGCCACGGGGGTCACGCACCTTGTCGCGCAGGCTCACCCGGTGGCCGAGATAGTCGCCGGTCAGGGTTCCGGAGGCCCGCAGCCCGGCCAGATCGCCCGCGTAACAGATCTGCCCGCCCGCCGCACCGGCTCCGGGGCCCAGATCCACCACATGGTCGGCGATCAGGATCGTCTCCGGTTTGTGCTCCACCACCAGCACCGTGTTGCCCTTGTCGCGCAGCTGCAGCAGCAGGGCGTTCATGCGGCTGATGTCATGCGGATGCAGGCCCACGGTGGGCTCGTCGAAGACGTACGTCACATCCGTCAGACTCGAACCGAGGTGGCGGACCATCCGCACCCGCTGTGCCTCGCCACCGGAGAGCGTGCCGGACTCCCGGTCCAGGCTCAGATACCCGAGGCCGATCTCGACCAGCGAGTCCAGCGTGTCGCGGAGGGTTTCCAGCACCGGCCCGACCGCGTCGTGCCGGATGTCCCCGACGAACGCGGCCAGATCGCTGATCTGCATCGCCGAGCACTCCGCGAGGGTGCGGCCGTCGACCGTACAGGACCGGGCGGCCTCGTTCAGCCGGGAGCCGTCACAGTCGGGGCAGCGGGCGAGCGCGACCGCCCGGTCCGCGAACGCGCGCACCTGGGATTGCATCGCCTCCCGGTCCTTGCCCAGGTACAGCCGCCTGACCTTGGTGACCAGCCCCTCGTACGTCAGGTTGTTCTTGCCCACCTTGATCTTGGTCGCGGGCTTGTGCAGGAAGTCCCGCCACTGCTCGGGGGTGTAGTCCCGCAGCGGGGCATCGGGGTCGAAAAGGCCGGAGTGCGCAAAAAGCTGCCAGTACCACGTGTCCACCCCGAATCCGGGGGCGGTGATCGCCCCCTGGTTCAACGACCGCTCCCGGTCGACCAGTTGGCCGATGTCGATCTCCGACACCCGGCCCAGCCCCTCGCACCGCGGACACATGCCCTCGGCCGTGTTGAAGCTGAACGCGAGCGGCGGGCCCACATACGGGGTGCTGATCCGGCTGAACAGGATCCGCAGCATGGTGTGGGCGTCGGTGGCGGTGCCCACGGTGGAACGGGAGTTGGCGCCCATGCGCTCCTGGTCGACGATGATGGCGGCGCTGAGGTTGCGCAGCGCGTCGACGTCGGGGCGGCCGAGCGTCGGCATGAAATTCTGGACGAACGCCGTGTAGGTCTCGTTGATCAGCCGCTGTGACTCCGCGGCGACGGTGTCGAAGACGAGCGAGGACTTGCCGGATCCGGAGACTCCGGTGAAGACGGTGAGCCGCCGCTTGGGTATATCGAGGGAAACTTCCCGCAGATTGTTCTCCCTGGCCCCGCGGACCTGAATCACATCGTGTGCGTCCGCGGCATGGTGGTGCCGAACATCGTCCCTGTCACTGACATCCATGCCTTCAAGTGTTTCATTGAAGTACCGCGTAGAGACTTTTCGCCATCGCGGGCCAGCTTGACGGGGAGTGAGGGCGGAAAACCCTCAACTCGCCGTACACACCTTGCGGATAGAGTCACCCCATGAGCCGTCCCACCACCAGCCCGGAAACACCGCTGCGCCCCATCGACCTGGCACGCTCGGCCGGAATCTCCACCCAGCAGATCCGCAACTACGTCGACGCGGGCGTCCTGCCCCGGGCCGCCCGTACCCCGGCCGGTTACCGCAAGCTCGACACCCGCCACCGCCGGGCGCTGGCCACGTACGACGCGCTCGTCCCCGGGTACGGATCGCACACCGCCCGGGAGGTCATGCGGGCGGTCCACGCCGATGACGTACCCCTCGCGCTCGGCCTCGTGGACGCCGCCCACGCGGCCCTGCACGACCAGCGGCTGTCCCTGCGGGCAGCGGGCGAGGCGCTCGAAGCGGTCGCCGGGCAGACCCCGGAGGCCCTGGACGTGCCCCGGGGTGGCCTGCGCATCGGCGAGGTGGCCGCGTATCTCGGTGTCCGCACCTCCGCGCTCCGGGTGTGGGAGTCCGCCGGGCTGCTGGTCCCCAAGCGGGAGCGCGGCACCCGCTACCGCACCTATCGCCCGGCCGACGTCCGGGACGCCCGGATGATCCATATGCTGCGGCAGGACCGCTATCCCCTCGACCGGATCCGGCCCGTGCTGGAGGGGCTGCGCCACACGGGCAGCAGCGACGCGCTGCGCGAGGTCATCGCCGAGCGCCGGGAGGGGCTGACCCGGCGCACCACGGCCATGCTCGAAGGCGCCGGTCAGCTGCACCGGTACCTCACCGGAAAACAGTGCGCCGAGGAGCGATGAGTTTGCCGCGCGGCGCCGGTCGGTACAGGTAAACACTCCCACCCGTAGGAGGCACCGATGGCCAGCGACGGATTCACCACCTGTCTGTGGTTCGACGGCCGGGCCGAAGAGGCGGCGCAGCACTACGTATCGATCTTCAAGGACGGCAAGGTCGGGCGGACCGTCCGCTACAACGAGGCCGGTCCCGGCACCCCCGGCTCGGTGCTGACCGTGGATTTCGAGGTCAACGGCCAGAAGTTCGTCGGGCTCAACGGCGGGCCGGAGTTCACGTTCAACGAGGCCATCTCGTTCCAGATCCACTGCGCGGACCAGGAAGAGGTCGACTACTACTGGAACCGGCTCCTGGAGGGCGGCGGCCAGGAGCTCCAGTGCGGCTGGGTGAAGGACAAGTTCGGGGTGTCCTGGCAGGTCGTCCCCGACGTGCTCATCGAGATGATCGCCGACTCCGACCCGGCGAAGGCGAAGCGCGCCATGGACGCCATGATGCCGATGGTCAAGCTGGACATCGCCGCACTGCGGAAGGCGTACGCGGGGGAGTAGCCGGCCGCCGCTCCCACCCGCCCCTCCCCGCGCGCGGAGGAGGGGCGGGGGCATCCCGTGGCGCGAACAGGACCTACGGGCGGGCCAGGTCTCCCGGATCGGTGTTGGCCCCGCACAGCAGCACCGCCACCTTCTCGCCGGGCCGGGGCTCGTACGCCCCCGACCGCACCGCCGCGAGCGCCGTCGCCGCGGCGTGCTCCACCGCGATCCGGCGCTCGTCCCACAGGGCCTGCCGCGCCGAGACGATCGCCTCGTCGGACACCAGTACCGACCGCACCCCGTCCCTGCGCGCCCACTCCAGCGCCATCGGGGACGCACGCCGCGCCCCCAGCGAGTCCGCCGCGACCGAATCCACCGGGACGTCGACCACCGCCCCCGCCTCCAGCGCCGCGTTCAGCGCGCGCGAACCGTGCGGCTCCACAGCCACCACTCCGACGCCGTGCGCCAGCGCGGACACCGCGACCCCGGTGAACAGCCCGCCGCCACCGACCGACACCACCACCGTGTCCAGCTCCGGGCGGCACCGCAGGATCTCCTCCAGCACGGTGCCCGCACCGGCCGCGATCAGCGGATGGTCGTAGGCGTGCGACTCCAGCGCGCCGGTCTCGGCGGCGTACGCGCGCGAGGCGTCCAGCGCCTCGGCGTACTCCCGGCCGACCTGGCGTACGTCCGCCCCGAGCGCCCGCAGCCTGCCCACCTTGACGGCGGGCGCCGTCTCGGGCACGAACACCGTGGCGGTCACGGAGTGCCGGGCCGCCGCCCAGGCGCACGCCAGCCCGGCGTTGCCACCGGAGGCGATGACGACACCCGCGTCCGGAACGGTGCCC
This sequence comes from Streptomyces sp. NPDC059850, assembly GCF_042731515.1. Lineage (NCBI taxonomy): Bacteria > Bacillati > Actinomycetota > Actinomycetes > Kitasatosporales > Streptomycetaceae > Streptomyces > Streptomyces sp. NPDC059850. The sequence goes on along the minus strand of NZ_JBHWJI010000020.1, from coordinate 17,739 downwards.
GCCGCGACATGGCCGCCGATGAAGTTGAACGCCCCGCGCGCCTTGAAGGAGCCGGTGTGCTGGAGGAATTCCAGGGCCAGCCAGCCCTCGGCCTTGCCGAGGGCCCCGTCGTCCACCGGGGCGAGCGCGACGGGCCGGATGTGCCCCGCGACGCGTCGCGCCGCGGCCTGTACGTCTTGATGAGTGACCACGAGATACACTGTAACAACCGCTGTAACGTCGCGTCGCGTGAGAAAGTATGTGCCCGTGAGGAAGAAGCGGACCGTGGCCGAACCACCCGCCCCGGACGCCATCGCGGTGGCGGCCCTGGCGGTCATCGACGAGGAGGGCCCCGAGGCCCTGAGCTTCCGGGCGGTGGCCCAGCGGCTCGACGTCTCGCACGCCACGGTCTTCCGCCGCTGCGGCGACTTCGACGGACTGCTGAACGTCTGCGCCGACCACCTGGCCACGCTGCTGCCTCACGTACCGCAGGACACCGACTGGGCCGCCGCCACCGAGACCCGCTTCACCGCGCTCTACGAGGTACTCCTCCGGCACCCGGGTCTCGCGGCGCTGCGCGCGGGCCGCTCCTGGTTCGGCCCGCAGCTGCTGAGCCGCCTGGTCGAGCCGCAGCTCGCCCAGAGCGTCGCCGCCGGGATGACACCGGCGGCGGCCATCCAGGTCTACCGGCGGCTGTATCTGCTCACCCTCGGCGCCGTCGCCTTCGTCGACCACCAGGACGGGAAGCGGGCCCTGGCCACGGCACGCACGGCGCTCGCCGCGCTGGACCCCGAGGAGTTCCCGGTGCTGACGGGCCAGCGGGACGTGGTGCTGCCCGCCCTGACCGACCACGACGTCTACTACGACGGGCTGCGCCAGCTGATCCGCGCCGCGGCCGCCGAACACCTCGGCTGACACACCCTCGGGCGCGTGGTCTCAGCCGAGCGCCCGCAGCCAGGCGATCAGCAGCCGGTTGACCTCCTCGGCCCGCTCCTGCTGTACCCAGTGGCCACAGCCGTCCAGGAGGTGCGAGGACATCAGCCCGGGGAGGGTGGTGGGGTACGCCTCGATGGCGTCGGCCAGCCAGCCGAGCGAGGCGTCCCGCTCTCCGGCCAGGAACAGCGAGGGCTGGGTGAGCGGCGCCCCGTCCCAGGCCGCGAGATCCTCCCAGTCGCGGTCGGCGTTGCGGTAGCGGGCCAGCGCCCCGGCAATACCGGTCCGCTCGAACTCGGCGGCGCAGGTGTCGAGATCGGTCTCGGTGAGCCAGGACGGCGGCGGGCCGTCCGGGAAGCGGTCCCGCATCCGTCCGCCCCGAGGGACGAAGAAGGGGCCGCCGCCACCGGGCGGGGGCGCGGTGTCACCCGAGAGCGCGGCGTAGAACCCGGCGAGCCAGCCGCGCACATCGGGCTCGATCTCCGCCTCGGCCCGGCCGGGCTGCTGGAAGTAGCTGACGTAGAACTCCTCGTCCCCGCCGATCCGCGCGAAGATCTCGCTGGGCCGAGGGCCGCCCCGGGGCGCGTACGGCACGCCCAGCAGCCCCACGGCGGTGAACACATCGGGCCTGAGCAGCGCGGAGTTCGCGGCGATGGGGGAGCCCCAGTCGTGGCCCACGACCACCGCGGTCTCCTCGCCGAGGGCACGGACCACGCCGACGTTGTCGCCGACATGGGCGAGCATGCGGTACGCCGCCACATCACGCGGCGCGGAGGAGCGGCCGTAGCCGCGTACGTCGAGGGCCACCGCGCGGTATCCGGCCGCGGCGAGCGCGGGGAGCTGGTGGCGCCAGGAGTGCCAGGTCTCGGGGAAGCCGTGGAGCAGGAGGACCAGCGGGCCGGAGCCCGCCTCCACCACATGGATACGGGCGTCCGGAACGTCGACCAACCGGTGGTGCATGGATCCTCCCTGAGCCGCCTGGGCCTTTCGGCCCGCTACGTCACGATCATGCGGCGGCGGCCGGGGAGATACGGAGAGTATTTGCCGCTTTGGCAAAAGCCGGGCGGAAACGCCCCGGGCGGGCCGTGATGACGGCCCGCCCGGGGTGTGGCTCACAGGGTGCTGATCACAGGGTGCTGATCACAGCGTCTGCTCCAGGCGGCCCGCCATCAGCTTGATGAAGCGCGACGGGTCGCTCAGCTCCCCGCCCTCGGCGAGCAGGGCCATCCCGTAGAGGAGTTCGGCCGTGTCCGCGAGACCCTGGTCCTCCGCGCGCTCACCATGGGCCGTGCGCAGACCGCTGACCAGCGGATGCGTGGGGTTCAGCTCCAGGATGCGCTTGATCTGGGGCACGTTCTGCCCCATCGCGCGGTAGATGTTCTCCAGCGCCGGAGTGACATCGTGGGTATCGCCGACGATGCAGGCGGGGGAGGTGGTGAGGCGGGAGGACAGCCGCACCTCCTTGACCTGCTCGCTCAGCGTCGTCGTCATCCAGGACAGCAGATCGGCGAAGTCCTTCTTCTGCTGCTCGCGCTCGGGCCCGTTCTCGCCCGCCTCGTCCTCGCCGTCGAGGTCGACCTGCCCCTTGGCGACCGAGCGCAGCTGCTTGCCCTCGAACTCGGGAACGGCGTCGACCCACAGCTCGTCGATCGGGTCGGTGAGGACCAGCACCTCGTACCCCTTGGCCTGGAAGGCCTCCATATGGGGCGAGTTCTCGACGAACGAGCGCGACTCGCCCGTCAGGTAGTAGATGTGCTCCTGACCCTCCTTCATCCGCTCCACGTAACTCCGGAGCGTGGTCGGCTGCTCCGCGTCGTGCGTCGAGCCGAACGAGGAGACCTCCAGGATCGCGTCCCGGTTCTCGAAGTCGCCCAGCAGCCCTTCCTTGAGGACGCGGCCGAACTCCTGCCAGAACGTCGCGTACCGCTCGGCGTTGTCGGACATCATGTCCTTCACCGTCGACAGCACCTTCTTGACCAGCCGGCGGCGCATCAGCTGGATCTGACGGTCCTGCTGAAGGGCCTCGCGCGAGACATTCAGCGAAAGGTCGGCGGCGTCGACGACACCCTTGACGAAGCGCAGGTATTCCGGCATGAGCGCTTCGCAGTCGTCCATGATGAAGACGCGCTTGACGTAGAGCTGCACACCCCGCTTGCGGTCCTGCATATACAGGTCCTGCGGTGCGCGGGAGGGAATGAACAGCAGCGACTGGTATTCGAAGGTGCCCTCCGCCTGCATGCGGATGGTCTCGAGCGGGCCGGTCCAGTCGTGGCTGATGTGCTTGTAGAACTCGCTGTATTCCTCGTCGGTGACCTCGCCCCGCGGGCGGGCCCACAGCGCCTTCATCGAGTTGACGGTCTCGAGTTCCGGTGCCCCGCCGTCGTCGGGCGTGCTGTCGTCCTCGGACGAGGCGGCGGGGGCTTCACCGGCCATCCGGATCGGCCAGGTGATGAAGTCCGAGTACCGCTTGACGATTTCCCGGATCTTCCACGGGGAGGAGTAGTCGAAGAGGTGGTCCTCGGCGTCCTCGGGCTTGAGCCGCAGGGTGACCGCGGTGCCCTGGGGCGCGTCCTCGACCGCTTCGATGGTGTACGTGCCTTCGCCGCTGGACACCCAGCGGGTGCCCGCGCTCTCACCCGCGCGCCGGGTCAGCAGCGTCACCTCGTCGGCGACCATGAAGCTGGAGTAGAAACCGACCCCGAACTGCCCGATCAGATCCTGTGAGGCCGCAGCGTCCTGCGACTCCTTCAGCTCCTTGAGGAATTTCGCGGTGCCGGAGTTCGCGATCGTCCCGATGAGCTGCACCACGTCCTCGTGGGACATGCCGATGCCGTTGTCACGGACGGTCAGTGTGCGCTGTTCCTTGTCGACGTCCAGCGCGATATGGAGATCGGAGGTGTCCGCCTCCAGTTCCCCGTCCCGGAGGGATTCCAGCCGCAGCTTGTCCAGGGCGTCGGAGGCGTTGGAGATGAGCTCCCGCAGAAAGACATCCTTGTTCGAGTAGATCGAATGGATCATCAGCTGCAAGAGCTGGCGTGCCTCGACCTGAAACTCGAATGTCTCTACCCCTGTAGTCACCTGATTCCCCTCATGCGATAAGTGTGCGACGCGGTCAAGTCCGTTGCGTCGCCGGAATCTTATCGAAGAGGGAGGTCACCGCGCGTGGTGGTCCAGTGCCTTCGCGCGGTCGCGTGGCCCGATGGCTGGAGCCCCGGGCCGCGCCGGTTGTCATGGTCGAATCCGAAGAGCCCGCTGCGGGGCGAGGCGTACGGACCCCTCGTCACTCGCTCTTCTGGTGCGGGTTGGAGCCCTGGTCGGGGCGGATCCGGCTCCAGTCGAGGGCCTCGGCGGCCTCCCGCTGAATCTCCTCGGCCGCTTCCCGCGCCTCGGCGAGAACGTCGCCCTGTTCCGCTATGAGACTGTCGTAGATCGGCGACAGGTCGCCTTTGTTCGCGGTGGTCATGCTGAGGTACTTCCTTCGTGCCGTGGTGCAGGTGTGCCACCCGAGCCTAACCCTCGGTTTCCCCTGTCGCGAGGACGCATATCACCGTTGTCCCCCCGGGCCCGATCACGTAGAGATTGTGTGATGGCCGGGTGGAGGCCGCCCGGCGCCGGAGCGGGGGCGCGGCCGCCGGGCCGGGCTCCCGCTCCCGCTCGGTGCGGCTCAGTGCGGTGTGGCCGCGGGCTCCAGGACGAAGACGGGGATGTCGCGCGTGGTCTTCTCCTGGTACTCCGCGTAGTTCGGGAACGCCTCGACCGCGCGCCGCCACCACCGCGCCTTCTCCTCGCCGGTGACCTCGCGGGCCGTCATGTCCCGCAGCTCCGTCCCGTCGCGCAGCTCGACGCGGGGGTCGGCCAGCACGTTGTGGTACCAGACGGGGTGCTTGGGGGCGCCGCCGAGCGAGGCCACCGCCGCGTAGCTGCCCTCGTGCTCCACCCGCATCAGCGGAGTCTTGCGGATCTTCCCGCTCTTCGCCCCGCGCGAGGTCAGCACGATGACGGGCATGCCCCGCATCGTGGTGCCCTCGGTGCCCCCGGAGCTCTCGATCAGCTCGACCTGATCGCGCACCCACTGGGTCGGGCTCGGCTCGTACTCACCGTGAAGAGGCATGTCATCCGTCCCCATCGTCGTCGACAAAGATTGCCGAACCGCATAACGCGCGGGACCCGCCCGATCATCCCGGGGGAGCGCCGGGCGGACGGCACGGTGGTTCAGTGGTGGTTCAGGAGACGGTGTGCAGCCGGTGGAGGGTGTGGCTCCGGGCCCGCGGTATGGCCGCCGCCGGAAGCGGCTGGGTGCTGAGCGAGGCCAGCCGGTCCAGCAGGACTCCCTCGCGCAGACCCCAGGGGCAGATGGTGACCCGCTGCACGCCCAGTACCTCCATGGCGGCCTCCGCCACGATCGCCCCGGCGAGTGACTGATGGGCGCGGGAGACGGAGATGCCCGGCAGCCGGGCGCGCTCGGCGTCGGACCTGGCCGCCAGCCGGGGAATCCACTTCCGCAGATCGGAGCGGTCGAGGGTGCTGCGGCCCGGTGTCCCGGCCGTCGGCTTGGGGGCTCCGGCGAGCCGTGCGAGCTGGGTGAAGGTCTTCGAGGTGGCGATCGCGGACACGGGGACCGGCTGGTCGCGCAGGCCGGCCGTGGCCTCGGCCAGGACGGAGCGCGCGTACTGGCGCAGCCGTGCCACGTCCCGCTTGTGCACCGGACCCTCGTCGGGCAGGTGGTGGCGGGTGAGGTGACCGGCCCCGAGCGGCAGCGAGAGCGCCACCGCGGGTTCCGTACGGCCGCCGCAGGCCAGCTCCATCGAGCCGCCGCCGATGTCGAACAGCAGCATCTGCCCGGCCGACCAGCCGTGCCAGCTCCGCGCGGCCAGGAAGGTCAGGCGCGCCTCCTGCTCGCCGGTGAAGAAGCGCACCCGGACTCCGGTGGCCTCCTCGATCGCGGCGAGGACGGCGTCCCGGTTGGCCGCGTCACGCACCGCGGAAGTCGCCAGGGGCACCAGGTCGTCGGCCTCGTGCGCCGCGGTGACCGCTTCGCTTTCGGTCACCGCGCCGACCAGCCGCCGGATGGCGTCGTCACTGATCACGCCTTGGTGATCGGTCGCCTCAGCCAGATGGACCGATTGCTTGAGCGTGGTCACCGGCTCGGGCGGTCCACCCGGAACGAGATCGGCGATTTTCAGGTGAACGGCACGTGAACCTATGTCGAGCACTGCAAGACGCATGCCTGCTGAGTGCCCGAGTTGCCGGGCTTTACGCCGCGAGGGGGCGCTGCTGAGGGGTGGTGGAGGGGGTGGGGGATTCCTTTTCGCCGTTCCGCTCCGTCGCGCCCTGGGACGTGGCCGTACGGCGTCCGCTGGGGAACGTCAGGTCCGGTACGTCGACCAGGGGCGGCAGATCGGGCGTGAGCAAGGGTTGCTCGTTTGTGTCCATGAGGCGATGGGTACCCTCGCGCATCGCACTCATCCGTGGCGGAGCGGATTCTTCTCTGCGATACCGGTCACACTCGGACTATATCGGTCGGAGAGTGATCGATATCGGGCAGAAAAGTGTGCCAAGCGGCCATGGGTACAACGGCCGGATCACGCCGGTGCTGCGCCCGAAGCTGCTAATGGAGGCCTGGCGTCCGCATACCGCTGATCGGCATACCGCTAGTCGGCCGGAGACGTCTCCCGGGAGGCCTGACCGCCGGTGGCCACGACCGCCGAGCCCGCCGGGCGCGGACGGCGGCGGGAGAGCGCGACCCCGGCCAGGCACAGGGCGCCGCCCGCGAGCGTCAGCAGGCCCGGCACCTCGTCCAGCACCAGCCAGGACATCAGCACCACCAGCGCCGGTACGACGTAGGTGGTGGCGCCCATCCGGCCCGCGGTGGTGCGGGCCAGGGCGAAGGCCCAGGTGGTGAAGGCGAGCGCGGTCGGGAACAGGCCCAGGTAGACCACATTGAGCGTCGCGGACAGCGGGGCGTCCGCCACATCCGAGACCAGCGCCCCGGCGAAGGGCAGACAGGCCACCGCCCCGATCAGGCAGCCGAAGGTGGTCACCTGGAGCGGCCCGCCGTGCCGCAGTGCGGGCTTCTGGGCGACGACACCGCCCGCGTACGTCATCGCGGCCACCAGACACAGCACCACACCGAGGACGGACGCGCTGCCCGAGTCGGACATCGAGAGCCCCACGACCACCGCGCCGCTGAACGACACAGCCGTCCCCCACAGCAGCGGACGCGGCAGCCCCTCGCCCAGCAGCTTGCTGCTCAGCAGCGGGATGAGGATCGGGCCGATGTTGACGACCATCGCCGCCGTGCCCGCGTCGACCAGCCGCTCACCCCAGTTGAGCGCCACCGAATAGACGCCGAACCAGAAGAAGCCCGAGACGGCGATCCCCGGCCAGGCGGCGCGGGGCGGCCACCCCACCCGCCGGATCAGGCAGATCGCGCCCAGCGCCACCGTCCCGGTGAGCAGCCGCCCGAGCGCCAGGGCGCCGGGCGAATAGGCCGAGCCCGCGCTGCGGATGGAGACGAAGGCCGAGGCCCACAGCACGACCGTGACGGCTGCCGCCGCCACGGCGGGCCATTCCTTCTGGTAACCGGTGTCCGGCGCTTTGCTCATGACGCTGACCCTAGGTCGCGTGCGTTTCGGCGCTCAAGACAATTTCAATACACCGTCAATCGAGGACCGCGGACTCCCTGAACCGCGTGACGTAGCGCCGCTGCCAGGGCGTCTCCACGGCGCGTGCCGCGTAGTGCTCGCGTACGTAAGCCACCGCCTCCCCGGGCGGTACGCCGTCCAGCACCGCGACGCAGGCCAGCGCCGTGCCGGTGCGGCCCCGGCCACCTTCACAGGCGACCTCGACCCGCTCGCCCGCGGCCCGTTCCCACACATCGCGCAGCGCGGCGGCGGCCGCCTCGCGGTCCGACGGCAGCCGGAAGTCGGGCCAGCGGAGCCAGCGGGCCTCCCACTCGACCGACGGCGGTTCCTTGCCCAGCAGATACAGCGCGAAGGCGGGCGCGGGGCCCTCGGGAAGAGGGTGGCGCAGCCCCCGGCCGCGCACGAGCCGCCCCGAGGGAAGCCGTAACACCCCTGGTGCGGAAGGGTTCCACGTAGTGTTCATGGGGCGAGAGTAGCGGCGCGGGGGCGGGCGCGGCAGGGGAGCGGGGCGGTGTCCCCGGTTTCATGATCACTGCCTAGTGTGACGGTATGGAAATTGGAGTCAACGTCCCGAACTTCGGCCCGGGCGCCCGGCCGGATGTACTGCGTCAGTGGGCCCGGACCGTGGAGGGTCTGGGGTACGACCTGCTGATGGTCTCGGACCACGTCGCGGTCACGCCCGATGTGGCGGAGCAGTACCCGGCCCCGTTCTATGACCCCTTCACCACCCTCTCCTGGCTGGCCGGAATCACCGACAGGGTGCGGCTGGGGACCACCGTGCTGGTCGTCCCGTACCGGCATCCGCTCCTCATCGCCCGCATGGCCGCCAACCTCAACCAGCTCAGCGGCGGCCGCCTGGTCCTCGGCGTCGGCGTGGGATGGGCGCGGCAGGAATACGAGGCGCTCGGCGTGGAGTTCGAGCGGCGCGGAAAGCTGACCGACGAACACCTCCAGACCATCCGCACGGCCTGGGAGGACGACGCGGACTACCGCAGCGGGGACATACCGGTCTGGGTGGGCGGCATGAGCGACGCCGCGCTGCGCCGGGCGGTACGGCACGGCCAGGCGTGGCATCCGATCTGGTTCACCCTCGACTGGCTGCGGGAGGCGCTGGACCGGCTGAAGGGCATCGCGGAGGAGCTGGGCCGTCCGGTGCCCGCACTGGCCCCGCGGCTGGTGCTGAAGGTCACCGACGAGCCGGTCACCGGCCCCGAACGCGCCGCCGGTGAGGGCACGATCGACCAGATCATGGACGACATCGAGGAGCTGCGCCGACTGGGCGCCGAGTCGGTGCTGCTCGACCCGTACAACGGCGACCCGGAGGAGACCCGCCACCCGGAGCGGGCCTGGCAGACGCTCGCGGCCGTGGCCGCCCGCCGGGGCGGCTGATCGGCCGCCGGGAGCCGGTGATGTCGCTTTCCGGCTCCCGGCGCGCGGCTCCCGGCGCGCGGCTCGCTCAGCCCACGCGCTCGATGCGCGCGTTGCGGATCAGGTTCTTGCCGGGCTCGCGGACCTGCTCGAAGGCGGCGTTGTTGAGCAGGGCGCAGCTGCCCGAGGTCGAGGTGACGGAGACGGTCGTGGACTTGTCGTTGTCCAGGTTGGTCACCTTCAGCTTGGTGCCCGCCGGAAACTGATTGCTGGACGCGGCCGGTGCGCCGTCCTCACCGGACAGGGTGACCGTCGAACCCGCGCACACGACCTCGCCTCCGGTGGCCGCTGTGTCACCGGCCGCTCCCGTGTCATCGGTGGCCGCCGTGTCATCGGCTGCGGCCTCGCCGCCCGGTGTGGACGCGGCGGCGGGGGAGTCCACCGCGCACCCGGACGCCTCCTGCTTGCGCTTGATCTCCTCGATGACCGCCTGCCGGTTGGCGATCCGGGCATCCGACTGCGCGTCCGGATTCGCCTGCTGGTCCGCGATGAACTTCTCGTTGTTGGCCAGTGCCTGCGTCAGTCCGTCGCACACGGTGGAGTTGGCGGCCGACTTGACCGTACTCGGGCTGGTGGTGGCGTTACTGGTGGCCGCCATCACTCCGGCTCCCGTACCGGCCAGCGCCACCGCGCCGACCAGGAGCACCAGCTGCTTGCGGCGGCCGGGGGTTCTTCTGCGCGTCATGGGGGACTCCTTCGGTGGGTTCACCGACCCATACGCAGCTGAGCGCCGCCCGTCTCAGGGTTTCTCGCACCGCTTGGCGCGCAGTTCGTGGCCGTCGGACGTCAGACAGCGCCCGGTGGTCAGGTCGTAGCGCCAGCCGTGCAGGGTGCAGGTGAGCACCTCGCCCTCGATCTGACCGAACCGGCCCAGGTCGGCGCCCAGATGGGGGCAGCGGCGCTGGATCCGCCAGTGGTCGAGTTCGATGTCCTGGCCGTCGTCCTCGCCGGCGGCGTAGTAGTTCTCGACGTACTCGACGCGCTCCATGGACAGGCACTTGAAGAACACGTACAGGAACTCGTTGTACGGGCCTACCCGGCTGGCGCTGAACCGCATCGACAGCAGCAGGCTGTTGGACCAGTCGACCTCGCGCTTGGCGATGTTCGTGGCCACCAGGTCGCCGGTGGTGGAGAGCGTGTAGCGGCAGCGCTCGCCGTTCCACTCCCGCACCTCCCGCGCCGGGAAGTCGATCACGACCGGGATCTCGCCCACGTCCAGCCGGGCGGGGCCGCCGACGCCCGCGCAGATGTGGTCCGCGCGCGCCAGCAGCGGTTCCCACCACCGCTTCAGCTCGGTCAGCAGCCGCCTCCGCGGCAGCGCGGGGGTGCGCGAGGCGCGTTCGGCGGCGAGGGCGGGGCGCCGACGGCGGGCGAGGTCGCGCAGATAGGCGCGCTTGTCCCCGAAGATGTGGTCGATCTCCTTGTCGGTGTGGCGGTGGGTGAGTTTGCAGGCGGTGTCCTCCGGCTCCGCCACCGTCCCCGGCAGCAGCAGATGCGCCGAGACACCGGGCCGCGCCCGCGCGAGCTGGGCCAGGAACTCGCGCTGGTCGGTGAAGATGGACTCGCCGTCGCGGCCGGTGCCGTTGTAGTCGAAGAGCGCTTCGTCGAGGAAGCACGGCGGACCCGCGTTGGGGAAGACGTGCGCCGCGTCGACCGCGTCGATGTAGCGCAGGGCGCGGTCGAACTGGCCCTGCCGCTTGCGGGCGGCGAACTCCCGCTTCGCGGAGTCCGGCAGTCGGTAGACCATCGGGTACCAGATCGCCCCGGAGAACTGCGTGAAGTACGCGTCGACCTCGCCGAACTCCAGGATCGCCGGGATGTCCAGCGGATGCGCGTCGTTCTGGTTGAGGAGCACGGTCTGCCCGTCGTCCAGGGAGAGCGCGGAGTCGCCGATCGGGCCGTCGCCGGGGCCGGTGAGCGCGGTGATCATGATGCGCAGGCCGTCCCGCTCGACCGGCCGTCCGCTCTCGGTGCGCAGGAACCGGGTGAATCCGAGCCCGCGCAGCTCACGCTCCAGCTCGTCGGTGGCGAAGGCGGGCAGCAGCACCGTGATGTCCTTGCGCACATTGCGGCGCAGATTCTGCGCGTCGAAGTGGTCCCGGTGCAGATGGGAGACGTACAGATAGTCCGCGGACCGCCCGTAGTGCGCCCAGTCCAGCTCCGTGTTGTCCGGGAACGGAAACCACGAGCCGAAGAAGGCGGGGTTGACCCAGGGATCGCACAGCACCGATCCCGCCGCGGTCTCGATGAAGAGTCCTGCATGTCCAAGTCCGGTGATACGCATACCGCAGCACCCCAACCAGCTCATCGGGTATGTCGGATACGTTCGACTCTCCCGGTGATCCGGAGCGGATGCATCCGCAGGTGCGCTCGGCGGGTGATTCCGCGGATTCCGGCCTGGTGGCTACCTGGTGAGGAAGCGGATGTGCGGGCGCCCGTCCGGGCCGTCCGGTGTGACGGCCGTACGTACCCCGTAGACCTCGGCGATCAGATCCTCGGTGAGGACGTCCCCGGGGGCGCCCGCGGCCGCCACCCGCCCCTCCCGCAGTACCAGCAGCGTGTCGCAGTACATCGCCGCCAGATTCAGATCGTGCAGCGCGATCACGGTGGTGACCGGCAGATCCGCGACGAGCGCCAGCAGATCGAGCTGGTGCTGGATGTCGAGGTGGTTGGTCGGCTCGTCCAGCAGCAGCTCACGGGGCGTTTGCGCGAGGGCGCGGGCGACCTGGGCGCGCTGGCGCTCACCGCCGGAGAGGGTGTGCCACGACTGGTCGGACCGGTCCGTGAGCCCGGTCTGCTCCAGGGCGTCGCGTATCGCCTCCTCGTCCGCCGCCGACGGCCCCGACCAGGGGCGGCGGTGCGGGATGCGGCCGAGGCCCACCACCTCGCGTACGGACAGCTCGGACTGGGTGACGGCCTCCTGCTCGACCACCGCGATCCGGCGGGCGACCGCCCTGCGGTGCAGGTCCGCCAGCGGGTGGCCGTCGAGCGTCACCACGCCCGAGGCGGGGGCGAGCACCCCGGCCAGCAGCCGCAGCAGCGTCGACTTGCCCGAGCCGTTCGGCCCGAGCAGCCCGACGCACGACCCGGGCGCCGGGGCGAGGCTCACCCCGTCCACGATCAGGCGCCCGCCCGCTTCGCGCGCCACCCGCTCCGCGCGCAGCCCGGTTCCGGTGCCCGTGTCCCCGGTCATCCGGTGCCCGCCTTCCGGGTGCGGTAGAGCACCAGCACGAAGGCCGGTACGCCGATCAGCGAGGTCACCACGCCCACCGGCACCTCCTGCGGATCGAGCATGGTGCGGGCCAGCGTGTCCACCCACACCATGAACACCGCCCCGGTCAGCGCCGTCACCGGCAGCAGCCGGGCGTGTCCTGAGCCCACCAGGGCGCGGGCGGCGTGCGGAAGCACCAGCCCGACGAAGCCGATCGCGCCCGCCGAGGCGACCAGCGTCGCGGTCAGCAGCGCGGTGACGGTCAGCAGCACGATCCGGGTGCGGACCACCCGTACGCCGAGCGTGGCCGCCGCGTCCTGCCCGAACGCGAACGCGTCCAGCGCGTGCGCGTGCAACCCGCAGACCAGCAGCGCCACCGCCAGCACCGCGAGCCCCGCCCACACCTCGGCCCAGCCGACGCCTCCGAGCGAGCCGAGCAGCCAGAACAGCACGCCGCGGGTCTGCTCCGCGTCCGCCGCCGTCGTCACGATGAACGAGGTCAGCGACGAGAACAGCTGCATGGCGGCCACCCCGGACAGCACCACCCGGTCCGTCGTACCGCCCAGCACCTGGCTGAGCGCCAGCACCAGCGCGAACGACACCACCGCACCCACGAAGGCCCCGGCCGAGACGGACACCGACCCGCCACCGGCCCCCAGCACCACCACCGCGACCGCGCCGGTGGACGCGCCCGAGGAGACACCCAGGACGAAGGGGTCGGCCAGCGGGTTGCGCAGCAGCGACTGCATCACCGCCCCGCACAGCGCGAGCCCGGCCCCGCACACCGCGGCGAGCAGGGTCCTCGGCAGCCGCAGATCCCACACGATGCCGTCCCGGATCGGTGTCAGCCCGGTGCTGCCCCAGCCCAGATGGGACGCCACCACGGCCCACACATCACCGACCCGGATGTCGGCCGGGCCGATGGTGATGGCGAAGGCGATCGACAGTGGCAGCGCCACGGCCCCGGCCGCCCACAGCGCCGGGTACCGCAGCCGTCGTACACGTGGCGCGGCGGGATCGGTCACCGGTCGGAACCGAAGCGGCGCAGCGCGGCGGCCACCTTCTCGACGCCGTCGACCGTACGGATCGACGGGTTCATGGCCTGCCCGCTGAGCAGGACGTACCGCTTGTCGCGGACGGCGTCCATCGACCGGGTGACCGGGTTGGACTCCAGGAACGCGATCTTCTTCGCGGCGGTCTCGGCCGACTCCTGCTTCCGGGTGAGGTCGCCGAGCACCAGGACGTCCGGGTTGCGTTCCGCCACCGTCTCCCAGTTGATCTGCGGCCATTCCTCATGGGCGTCGTCGAAGACGTTCTTCGCGCCGACCTCGTTGGTGATGATGCCCGGGGCGCCGCAGCAGCCCGCCATATAGGGGGACTCGGAGTTGGCGAACCAGTAGAGGACGGACGTGCCGGACGCGTCGATGCCCTTGGTGGCCTTCGCGACCCGGGCCTTGAGCTTGCCGATGAGCGCGTCGCCGCGCTTCTCCACGCCGAAGACCGTGGCCAGGTCGCGGATCTCACCGTAGACGTCGTCCATGGTCAGCGGGGTGCTGCGGCTGCCGTCGCCGTCCCCGCTGTTGTCCTTGGTGCAGTCGGCGGGGGCGACGTACGTCGGCACCTTGAGCTTCTCGAACTGCTCACGGGTGGCCACCCCGCCCTTGCCCAGCGTGGATTCGAAGGACGCGGACACGAAGTCCGGCTCCTTGTCGAGCACCTTCTCGAAGGAGGGCGCGTTGTCCGCGAGCCGGGGCACGGTGGCGTTCGCCTCGCGCAGCCCGGGCAGCACGGGGTCGGTCCAGGTGGCGGTGGCGGACAGCCGGTCGGCGAGCCCGAGCGAGAGCAGGATCTCCGTCGACCCCTGGTTGAGCGACACCGCCCGCTGAGGCGGTGCGGTGATACGGACCTTCTGGCCGCAGTTGCTCACGGTGCGCGGATATCCGGGGGCGTCCTCGGCGGATCCGGAGGACGCTTCGGGGCCGCCACCGCAGCCGGTCAGCAGCAGGGCGCCGGTCAGCAGCAGGGTGGCGCGACGGGCAGGACGTGCTATCGGCACGGGCGGTGGTTCCTCTGGCGATGGGTGGCGGATCGGGCGTGGCGGGGGAGCGGGGCGGTCAGCGGACGGCGCCCGCGTTCGCCCTGGTGCCCTGCGCCACGGCGGCCGCCGGGCGCGGGGTGAGCTGCCGCTCGGCCAGATATCCGAAGATCAGGCCGAAGGATCCCCACAGCGTCGCCTGGACGGCGAGCGTCGCCAGCCGGAACTGCCACAGCAGGGTGGCCGGGAAGCCGTCGGGCGCCTCGTTGAAGGAGGGCAGGAACGCGTACGCGAGCCCGATCACCACGAGGAACGCCACTGCGGCGGCCACGCTGGCGTTCCAGTTGCCCAGCCGCGGCGCCAGCCGCTTGCCGAGGATGACCGCGGCGACGCTCAGCAGCACGCTCAGGACCACCATCAGGAAGTACAGTGTGGTGCGCTGGTCGAGGGTGGCCGGGTCGCCCACGGCCGGCGGGTTGGCCGGGTACTTCAGGAACGGCACCACGTAGACGGACACCAGCGCGCCGACTGACACCAGCGCGGCGGTGGCCCGCGGGCCGAACCGGCCGACTCGGCCCAGGGCGAAGCACACCGTGAGCGCCGCGATGCCGCCGATGGCGACACCGTAGATCAGCACGCCGGTGGCCAGACCGCCGGTGGACTGCATGGTGCGGCTGACGAGTTCGACGCCGCCGTGTTCATGGCTGTGCGCTTCCTCGTACGCGATGGCCGAGTCCACGCGCGGCTCGCCCAGCAGATACGCCACGGCGAGGGCGAGCAGCCCGGCGGCGAGACCCGCGAGCATGCCCCGGACGAGCAGCGCCCGGACGGATATGGAGTTCATGGTGGTGTCGATTCCCCTGGTGTGGAGCTGAGACTGAGGCGGTGAGTGCGGTCAGTGGCAGGGGAAACCGAGCAGATGGCGGCCGTCGTGCACCCACTCGTGCACGCTCTCACCGGAGATGACCGCGGTGGCGCCCTGCTCGGCGCCGACGAAGTACAGGAGGATCAGCATGAGGACGCCGAAGAACAGCGCCCACGGGGCGATCGCCTTCAGCGAGACGGGGGTGATCTCCGGCACCGGCTGGGAGCTGGGTGCGGGAACGGCGGACTGAGCCATGGCGACCTCCTGGGAACACGCGTCCCGGTTGTTGGTACTCGTACGACAACGCTGGGTCTGACTCGCCCGCCGGAGGGCCCGCGTTTACGGGACCATTCCGCCGGAACACACAGTGGCGCGACCGTGCCGGACTCTCACCGGACTTCCGTCACGTCGTCGTTTTCCATGAGACCGTAGCGCGCGACCCCCGGCCGCCGCTACGTCGCGGTCGCCGGAATCGCCGCTCCCACCAGGGCAGATGGTATGGAAAAGAGGGACAAGGCAGTGCATATCACCCTGCTGGCGCCCGCGGTCAACGCGGCCCTGCGGCAGGTGCGTTTCGACGACGCCCCGCCGGACGCGGCCGCCGTGCGGCGGGTCCGGGCCGCCGGGGGCGCCGTGCCGCGCCACGATGTGATGTTCACCGCACCCTCCGCCCGCTGTCGCGGCACCGCACAGGCCCTCGCCCTCGACGCGGCGGTCGCCCCCGAGCTGCGCGACCTCGATGTGGGCCGCTGGCGCGGCCGGTCGCTGGACGAGGTGGGACGGGAGGCGCCCGAGGAGGTCGCGGCCTGGCTGTCGGACCCGGCGGCGGCGCCGCACGGCGGTGAGTCGCTGCTGCGGCTGATCGAACGGACCGGCGCCTGGCTGGAGTCCGGGGCGGGGCAGGACTCCGGGGCCGGAGGGGACGTACGCGTGCTCGCCGTCGCCGACCCCGCCGTGATCCGGGCCGCCCTGGTCCACGCGCTGGACCTGCCGCCGCGCACGTTCTGGCGCCTCGACGTCGCCCCGCTCGCGGCGACTGAGCTGAGCGGCCGGTCCGGCCGCTGGAACCTGCGCTGCGGACAGCCCCTGACGGCCCCGGAGTAAGCACGCCGCACGCCGATTTCCC
Organism: Streptomyces sp. NPDC059850; assembly: GCF_042731515.1. Classification (NCBI taxonomy): domain Bacteria; kingdom Bacillati; phylum Actinomycetota; class Actinomycetes; order Kitasatosporales; family Streptomycetaceae; genus Streptomyces; species Streptomyces sp. NPDC059850. The sequence continues at coordinate 1,518 of NZ_JBHWJI010000020.1, read as the reverse complement.
CCCGCGTCACAACAGCCGCGCTTCGCGGTGAGCGCGACGCCGGTCCCGCCCGTATGGAGAGGGAGGGCCCCGTCCGGCCGAGCCCTGGCTCTGGCCGTCGGCGCTGGATCGACGTAAGGAGACGTGGTGGTGAAGCACACGCGGCGAGGCGTGCGCCATGGAGTACGGTACGCGGCCGTCGGTGCCATGGTCTGCGGCGGACTGCTGGTCGCACAGTCCTCACCGGGCGGATCGGCGCACGGAGCGGAGAGCGGAGGCTCCTCGCAGGTCCTGGACGGGGAGAACGCCCAGGACGGTGCCAGAACCGACCTCGGCAGCCGTCTGGTGGCCGAGCTGGGCGCGTCCCGTACGGCCGGGAACTGGACGGCCGAGGACGGGAAGCCGGTCGTCGCGGTGACCGACGAGGAAACGGCCGCCGAGGTCAGCCGGGCCGGGGCACGGGCCAAGCTGGTCCGGTACAGCATGGAGCAGCTGCGATCCGCCACCGAGACGCTGCGCTCGGCGCCCCGGGTGGCGGGCACCGCATGGATGGTCGACCCGAAGACCAACAAGGTGATGGTGCTGGGCGACAGCTCCGTATCCACCGCCGACTGGTCGCGGATGAAGGACATGGCCGCGCCGATGGGGGAGGTGAGCATGGAGCGCACCACGGGCACGTTCACCACCAAGACCGACGGTGCCGCCCCGATCTTCACCAACGGCAGCCGCTGCTCGGCCGGTTTCAACGTCACCAACGGCCAGACCGGTTTCATCCTGACCGCCGGGCACTGCGGCCCGCCCGGGACGCCCTGGTTCCAGGACACCGCGGGCAAGACGAGCATCGGCACCACCGTGCAGACCAACTTCCCCGGTAACGACTTCTCCCTGGTGCGCTACGACAACACCAAGCTCAGCCGGAACAGCGTCCTGGACGTGGGCAGCAGTCAGCAGGTGAAGATCACCAACGCCGCGGACCCGACCGTGGGCCAGGAGGTCTTCCGCAGCGGTGCCACCTCAGGACTGCGCTCCGGCAAGGTGACGGGGCTGAACGCCACCGTGAACTACCCCGAGGGCGCCGTCAGCGGGCTGATCCAGACCACCGTGTGCGCCGAGCCCGGAGACAGCGGCGGTCCCCTCTTCGTCGGGAACACGGCACTCGGCGTGACCTCGGGCGGCAGCGGCGACTGCACCAAGGGCGGGGTGACCTTCTTCCAGCCCGTCACCAAGGCGATGACGGCGCTCGGCGTGACCATCCCGGGCACCAGGATCGGTGACGCGGGCGGCGCGGCCGACAACTCCGCCAGCGCCCCGGGCACCCAGGTGGCCCAGGACGATGTGACGTCGCTGGACGGCATCATGGAGCGGGTGGAGGCGTTCGGCCCCGGCCTGTGGATCATCGCCGGAGGTGTCGTCGGCTTCGCCGTCAGCCTGCGCCCGCGCCGGCGGCGGTACACCAGCTACACCCCGGGCTGGTGAGCCCGGCACCGCCCCCGGCCCTGGCTCGCCCGTGCGGCACGGCACCGGTCACCGGTGCCGTGC